>NZ_WWJX01000891.1 GCF_009865215.1 Streptomyces sp. SID3343
CACCGCGCGCAGCCGGTCGCGCGGGGCCTCCCACGCGCGCAGCGTCCACCGCGCGGAGCCCGGTGGACGCTGCCCGCGGTCGTTCGCACCGGGCCCCGCACCGGAAATCCCACCGGGCCCCATCAGCCCCACCGGCCCGCGAAGCCTCCCCCGTCGGCCCCTACGGCGTGGCGTCCACGCGTGACGAGATGCCGGTGATCGCGTGGTCGTGCGCGGCTTGGCGGACCAGGTCGGCGCGGCCGGAGGCGATCGCGCCGATGATCTCGGTGTGCACGACCAGGCGCCGGCGCAGGTAGTCCTTGAGGCCCTCGGTCGGCACCACCGAGTCGACGTGCTCCTGCAACGTCGACAGCAGGCTCTCGTACACCTGCCGCAGCAGGTTGTTGCGGCAGATGGACGCGAGTCGGCGGTGCAGCGACCAGTCGGCGAGGTAGAACGACTTGCCGTCGTTGAGGTGCGAGGCCATCTCGGCGAGGATCTTCTCGCAGTCGAGGATGTCGTCCTCGGTGCGGTACTGCGCGGCCTCCAGCAGCATCAGCGGCTCCAGCGCCTCGCGTACGTGGATCGCGTCGGCCACGGTCACCGCGCCCGAGCCCATCGACAGCATCGACTCGCCGAACTGGAGGACGCCGCCCAGCGCGCTGGTGGCATCCTCGCCCAGGGTCCTGGGAGTCGGCGGCTCGGGGGTGCCGAGCAGTTCGGCGGTCAGCGAGCGCAGCTCCTCGCGCACGCGCTGCTCGTACACCGCGCGGTGTTCGTGCACGACGTGCCGGCCTGCGTCCGTGACGTGCAGGAGCGCGGCGCGGGCGTCGGTGGCCGAAGCCGTCCGGCGCAGCAGCCCGGCCCGCTCCAGCCGGGTGGTCAGCCGGCTGGTGCCGGACTGGCTCAGCCCCAAGGCCTCCTGGACCCGACGCTGGGGGAGGGACCCGCCCTCCGCCCGGCCGAGCAGTTCGAGCGCCTCGAAGTCGGCCGCGCTGGTCGCGCCGAAGGTGCGCAGGGCCGGTTCGAGCGCCTCGTTCGCAAGGCGCAGCCGTCGGCCCAGTTCACGCCACGCGTGGATCGCGTCGATGTCGGTCATGACCGCCTCTCGTCGGCGCGGTGACGATCACCGTCCATCACCATGCTAATCGATGCTTGCGGAGGCATCTACAATTATGATCTCATGCGTAGTCATGCAAGTACCTCCTCCGGGAACCGACCCGGCACCGCGCCCGGTGTCCGTGTGCCTGACGTTCGACCACATGGGCGGCGGCCAGGAAGTGGGCCAGGGCAAGCGGGTGCGACCCGACGTCGACCGGCACGACCTCGCCGTCGGGATCCCCCGCATCCTCGAACTCCTCGACGCCTCCGGGGTCCCCGCGACCTTCTACGTCGAGGGCTGGAGCGCCCTGCACCACCCCGACGCCGTCGACGCCCTCCTCACCCGCGGCCACGACGTCGGCCTGCACGGCTGGGTGCACGAACGCTGGGCCGCACTGGGCACCGACGAACGCCGCCGCATCCTCGCCGACGGAACCGCCGCGCTGCGCTCGGCCGGCTGCGCGCGCCCCGGCTTCCG
>NZ_WWJX01000892.1 GCF_009865215.1 Streptomyces sp. SID3343
CGTCCGCGGCCCCGGCACCACCCAAACCTGGCTCGTCACCAACGCCACCCGCACCCCCACCACCCCCACCACCGACGCACACATCGTCCCCCTCACCGCAGCCACACTCGCCGCCATCCCGATCGCCGGCTGAGGCTTCACCCGCGCACTCCGAACATTCGCTGACAGAGGCCGCTCGCGGCCCGACCGAGCACGGCCTCGTACGAACAGGAGACCATTCGCATGCCCAGGTCCACGCGCAGGAAAGTCGCCAAGGCGCTCGCCCTCACCGGTGTGATCGCATCGGCCCTCGCCGGGTCCGCCGGAGCCGCAGGTGCTGCGGGCGGCGCAGGTGCGGCCGATCCGTCCACGACCCGCACGGTGTCGTACGCCGGCTACTCGTTCACCGTGCCCGCCCAATGGCCGGTGATCGATGTGGCGGCGGACCCCACCACGTGTGTCCGCTTCGATCAACACGCCGTCTACCTCGGAGCCCCCGGCGCCGACCAGGTGTGCCCGAGCCACCTGATCGGCCGCACCGAGGCGATCGTGATCGCCCCCGACGACGGATCCACCGGCGGTTCGGGCACGATCGACAACGCCGTCTCGCAGGAGATCACCGTCACCGCGCCGCGAATTCGGATCACCGCCACCTACGCGGAGGCGAGTCCGGTCGTACGCTCGATCATCGACTCCGCGGCTCTTCCGTCCGCGTCGCGCCGCCCCGTGGTCGCACCGCGCGCGGCGGCGGTCCCGCAGCAGGCGGCTGCGGCGATCGCGCAGGGCTCGACGAACTACACCGGCAAGGGCTTCGACGCGTGTACCGCGCCGAGTTCGTCGTTGATGAACGCGTGGCGGAACGACTCGCCGTATCGCGCGGTCGGCGTGTACATCGGCGGCTCCAAGCGCGCATGCGGACAGCCCAACCTCACGAGCGCGTGGGTTCAGCAACAGGCCGCCGCCGGCTGGCACTTCCTACCGCTCTACGTCGGCGTCCAGGCCGACAGGATATCCTCGCCGGTGGCGCAGGGCCGCAGTTCCGCCGACGACGCGGCGAACCAGGCCGCAAGCCTTGGCTTCGGACCGGGTTCGGTCCTGTACTACGACATGGAGAACTACTCCTCGGCCTACCGCGGCACGGTGCTCTCCTTCCTGTCCGCGTGGACGCAGCAGGTGCACGCCCGCGGCTACAAGTCGGCGGTCTACAGCAGTTCTTCGAGCGGTATCCGCGATCTGGCGAACAACGTCTCGGGCTACGCGATGCCGGACGTCATCTTCACGGCGAACTGGAACAACCGGGCCGACACCGCCGAACCCGCGATCTCGGACAGCCTGTGGAGCAATCACCAGCGCGTTCACCAGTACGCCGGCAACGTGACCGAGTCCTACGGCGGTCACCAGTTGCAGATCGACCGGAACTACCTCGACGTCGCGTTGGCCGAGACGCCGACCACGCCCGTCGATCCGTCGAGGTTGCCCAACGGAACGCTGGTGCGTGAGCCCGGCGGTTCGATGGCGGTGGCCGCGGGTGGCGCGTTGCTCACCTTCGGGTCGATGGCCGAACTCACCGAAGCCGGTTACGCCTCCAGCCCGTTCCAGAACGTGCCCGCCGGCTACATCGGCGGCGCGTCGCACCAGCCGCGTCCGGGCACGCTGATCCGTACCGGTCCCTCCCCGAAGGTCTACCTCACCGCCGGGGGCGGCCGCGTCGTCTTCAGCGACGAGGCGGACCTGGCCGAGACCGGCTACAACATCGCCGACACCGTCGTGGTGCCGTCGTCGTTCATGGCCACGCTGCCGGAGGGTGTCGCGGACGGCACCCTGGTCCGCACCGTACCGAACTCCACGGTGTACGTGACCGTCAACGGCGCCCGCATCCCGTTCCTGGACGAGGCCGAACTCGCCGCCGCGGGCTACGACATCGCCCGCACGGTGGTGCTGCCCACGTCCTACGTCTCGGGGCTGCGCACCAAGCCCACCGACGGCACGCTGATTCGGACCGGTTCCGAACCGACCGTCTACGTCACCGTCAACGGCGCCCGCGTCCCGTTCAACGACGCCGACGAACTCGCCGTCGCAGGCTACGACATCACCCGCACCATCAAAATCCCCACCTCCTACCTGAACACACTCCCCCAAACCATCCCCGACGCAACCCTCATCCGCACCGGCGACAACGCCTCCGTCTACGTCACCGCCGGCGGCGCCCGAATCCCCTTCACCACCGAAACCGAACTCACCCAAGCCGGCTACGACATCACCCACACCGTCAAAATCCCCACCACCCACATGAACACCCTGCCCACCGAACCCGCCGACGGCACCCTCGTCCGCACCGGCCCCGACCCCACCGTCTACCTCCTCGCCGGCGGCGCCAAGCTCACCGTCCCCACCGTCACCGACCTCACCGACGCCGGCTACGACATCACCCACACCGTCACCACCCCCACCACCTGGACCAACCAACTCCCCACCACACCCCGCAACGGCACCCTCGTCCGCGGCCCCGGCACCACCCAAACCTGGCTCGTCACCAACGCCACCCGCACCCCCACCACCCCCACCACCGACGCACACATCGTCCCCCTCACCGCAGCCACACTCGCCGCCAT
>NZ_WWJX01000893.1 GCF_009865215.1 Streptomyces sp. SID3343
CCTGCACAAACGGTTCACACCGCCGGTCCAACCCGACACAGCCGAGCCAACCCCGCACAGCCGATTCACCCCGCCCGACCGACACCCGCACCCGGTCGAATCACTCCGCCCGCAGCCCGTCCGGCCGCATCATCCGCCACAGCGGCGGCAGACTGAGCGCGGTGACCAACAGCACCACGCCCGCGCCGATCCCGGTCATCGAGGCCATGGACGCCCAGTCCACGGCGACCGGACGATCCACCATCGTGAGCAGCACCGAGCCGAGCCCCACTCCCGTGATCACCGCCAGGATCAGGCCCAACACGACCGGCACCGCGGTCTGCCACAGGATCGACCAGCTCAGCGTGGTGCGCTTGGTGCCGAACGCGACCAGCACCGACAACAGCTTCTTGCGCTCCCGCAGTTGCTCCAACATCGACACCAGCAGACTCGCACCGATCAGCAGCAACACAGCGGTCGTGCCGATGAGCAAGCCTTTGCGCACATTGGCGAACCGCTTGCTCTCCTCGGTTTCGCTCAGGTTGTAGACGTACAGCAGCGGATCTATCCGACCGACGGTGTTGCGCACCCGGTCGTCCGCGTCCGAAACGGCGGGGTCCAGGCGCACGTCCACCGAGTACGACAGACTTCCCGCCGCCCCGGCCGGCAACGTGCTCGGCGTCGTCAACACGCCGTAGTACTTGCGGCCGGTGGCGTCCCCACGCAGGGACGCCGGCTTGATGCCGGCCGGCACCTGCCACGGCGTGGCCTTGCCGTACTCGTCCTGCGCACCGTACTTCGGGTCGATGAACACCTTGGCGCCCGGCCGGACGAGCGCATTGCTCTCCTGGTCCAGCCCCGGCAGCACGAAGGTGTCACCCTCGACGCACGTGTCGACCACGGCCAGTTCGCGCAGCGAATCGCACGTCCCGATGGTCAGTGAAGTACTGGACGCGGTATCCGAGGGAGAACCGGCCATCGAGGTGGTCGCATAACCGGTCGCGCCGCGCACGCCCTTGGTCTCCTTGATGCCCCGGGTGATCGCCTCGATCCGATCACCGCCGAGCTTGGCATCCGCCGAGACCGACACCTGCGCCCGGTCCGGGTTCTGACCGGTCGACCTGACGTAGTCGCCCTCGACACCGGCGAACAGCATCTGAAGCGCGATGGCCCCGGCCACCGCGACCGCGATGCCGTTGACCGAGCGAGCCGCCGCGCCACTGCCCAACTGGAGCCGCCGCACCGCGAGTTGCCACGGCAACCCACCCCCACCGAGGCGACGCACGACGGCTTCGACCAGCCACGGCAGCACCGCCGTGACGCCGACCAGCAGCAGCACCGTGCCACCGATCACCTGGACCTCGTTGAAGTTCCCGCCGTCCGTGCCTCGGCCCATCATCGGGGCCAGCAACGCGACACCGGCGAGCGGCACGAGCAGCCGCCACCAGAGCCGGCGCCGGGTCGGCGCCGCGGTACGCACCACGCCCAGCGGCTCGATCACCACGCCGCGCAGGGCCAGCAGGGTTACTCCGACGGAGGCGGCCGGCACCGCGAGGAGCACGAGGGCCAGCAACGGCGGGCTCGGGTCCAAGTCGGCGGGGAAGATACTGAGTTCGAACGCCGAG
>NZ_WWJX01000894.1 GCF_009865215.1 Streptomyces sp. SID3343
CGGCGCGGGCCGCGGGCGCGGCGCGACCGGCCACAGCGATGCCGGTCGTGGTGACGGGGGAGCGGCGCAAGGAGGCCGACCCGCGTCCGCAGGGCCCGCGGGTGCGGATGACACTGCCCGACGGGCAATATCTCGACGTCACGCTCGTGAGCTGGCACCGATATCGCGACGGCACGTGGCGCGCCCGCGTGCGCTGGCCCGTGTGGGGGGCGTACGGCTACGGCGAGGACGTGCAGACCAAGGCGTGGGCGATGGAGTCCTTCGTGCCCTCGAACGTGCTCGGCCCGCTCGACGGCCAGGACTACGACACCGTGCGATGCGATCCGCCGATGGTTCGGGTGCCCAGACAACCGTGAGCGCGAGCGCGACGTCCTACCCGTGTCATGCCACACCCGGTGATCGCGCGCGCGAACCTCGGCGGTACAGTTCACAGCTTCCGGTGACGGATTCGCAACGAGGTTTCGTCGAAACTTCGGGCAACGGGTACATGTGTCCTAAATCCTGTTGCCCCGCGGTTGCCGGCCACCGATGCTTGCGGCATGTTCGATCCGGTCATCACCTCGCATGACGCCCTCCTTGGCCTGCTACGCAGCGGCCACGGTCAGGGCGCCCGGCGGGCCCTCGTCGCCGACCGCGTCGCTGTGCTCGACGCGCTCGACGGCTGTGTGGTCCGCGATCCCCGTGCCGTTCCGGCCACAGAGTCGCGCTCGCTGTACTACGCACGCCTGTACGCCGACCTCGACGCCGGTCTCGACGGTCTCGCCCGACACCTGCTGTGCGACGACGACTGGACCGACGAGGACGCGGACCGAACCGCGCTCCCGCTCGCGGTCCTGGGCACCCTCGCCAGACTCGGGCGCAGCGACGCGACCGCGCTGCTACGGGAGTACGTCAAGGAGGGCCGCGACTGGCCCGAGGCGCTCGACCGGCTCGCCGCGGTCGCCGTCGAGGGGGCCCTCGACGGCATGCTCGACGTGGTCCTGGAGCGCGGTGAGGACGACGAACTCTACGAGTGCGTCAAGAACTCGCCCGGCATGCGCCCGTGGCGGATGTGGGCCACCCGCGACGAGCGCGTGCGCGCCGTCGTGGAACAGGTCGACCTGGACTGGTGGCACTGGGAATTGACCCGCTCCGTCAAGACGCCCCACCCGACCGCGCCCGCCCAGACCGTCGACGACGTCCTCGCCGAGGCCGCCGACGGCCCCCGACAGGCCCTGGCGTGCGGTCGACGGCTGGGCGCCGTCGCCGGGCCCGAACACCGCGGCGCGATCCTCGCCGCGGCGTGGGCCG
>NZ_WWJX01000895.1 GCF_009865215.1 Streptomyces sp. SID3343
GGCAAGTTGGCCGGCGCGCTGGAGGTGCCGGCCGACTTCACCGTCGCCGTCGCCGGGCTCGGCGCCCCCACGTCCGGGCCGCCCGCGCGGCCGACCGCCGTGGTGCTCACCAATCCCGGTGTGGGGAGCCTGGCCTCGTCGCTGGCCTCGCAGATCGCCCAACTGGCCGTGCACCAGGCCTCGCTGGAACTGGGCAAGACCCTGACCGCCGGGCCCCAGGGGCAGGACCCGGGCAGCACCGGCGCCGCCCGGTTGCTGCTGGCCGATCCCATCGCCGTTCGGGTACAGGTCGGCCACCCCATCGGGGTGCGTACCGGTGTGGGGCTGGCCGCCTTCTACTACACCCTGCTCGTCGTGCTCACCGCGTTCCTGGGTGGCAGCATCATCAGCAACGGCGTCGACGTGGGCCTGGGCTACGCCTACAGCGAGTTGGGTCCGTGGCGCACCCGGCGTCCGGTGGTGCCGATCAGCCGTACCGCGACGCTCGCCGTCAAGAGCGCGATGTCGGTGGTGATCGCCGCGCTCTCGTGCTCGATGATCATGATCGCAGCCGTGCTGATCCTGGATCTGGACACCACCCACCTTCCGCTCCTGTGGATCTTCTCGTTCTGCGCCACCGTCGCCGTCGGCCTGGGGGTCCAGGCGATCAACGCGGCCTTCGGTGGGATCGGGCAGATCGTGAGCATGTTCGTCTTCGTCGCCCTCGCGCTGCCCTCCTCCGGGGCGACGATCCCGCTGGAGGCGCTGCCGTCCTTCTACCGGGTGCTGTCGGAGTTCGAGCCGATGCGCCAACTCAGCGACGGCATCCGCGCGATCATGTACTTCGACGCGCGCGCCGACGCGGGACTCACCCGGGCGTGGGTGATGACCGCGGTCGGCACCGCGGCGGCGCTGGTGTTCGGTTTCGCGATGACGACCTACTACGACCGCAAGCACCTGCATCGCATGGTGGTCAGGACGGAGTGATCCGCGCCGCGGCCGGATTCCGCTCTTGTCGGGATCGACGATTCGCGGTAGCCGCGCACGTGTCAGCGGGTCGTCTCGTCGTCGGCGATCAGGCCCTTGCGGTAGGCCATCGCCACGGCTTCGGTGCGCGAGGCCGCGCCCACCTTCGCCAGGATGTTGGACACGTGCACGCTCGCGGTCTTGACGCTGATGAACAGCTCCTCGCCGATCTGCCGGTTGGTCCGGCCCTTCGCGAGCAATTCGAGTACTTCCCATTCCCGCGACGTCAGGAGCACGTCGCGGGCCGGCGACGACGCGCCGCCG
>NZ_WWJX01000896.1 GCF_009865215.1 Streptomyces sp. SID3343
GCGGGGTCGGCGAGGGTGGGCCCGGCGACGGCGGCCTTCTCGGCCCGGTCGCGACGCGCGGTCAACCACGCGTCGGCCCAGTCCGGGGCGACGCCGATGGACGCCTCGGTGCCGCCCGCCCACAACAGGAGCAACCCGAGGACGTGCTTGCACGGAAACTTGCGGCTGGGACACGAACACTGCGACGCGGGGCCGGACAGGTCGACAACCGTGCGGTAGGGCGTCGCACCGCTGCCTGTGCACTCCCCCCACACCGCGCCCCCGCCGCCGGCGAGCTCGGCGCTGCCCGTGCGTGACCACGGTCGCGGCACCGCGAGTTTGTCGCCGGCCTTGCGTGACGCGGCGTCAGGAGCCAGTGCCAGCACTTGTTCCGCGGTCCACCGTTCCAGCATGGGCGTCACGGTACGACCCCGGACCGACACCCTTCACGTCGGCGCTCAGGCCGACGCGGTCGCCACGTTCGTGCGCACCCAGTCCACGATGTCCTGGGTCGGAGCACCCGGCGTGAACACCGCGCCGACCCCGAGACGGGTCAGTTCCGGCAGGTCCTCCTCGGGGATGATCCCGCCGCCGAAGACCAGAATGTCCTCGGCGTCGCGCTCCTTGAGCAACTCGATGACCTTGGCGAACTGCGTCATGTGCGCGCCGGAGAGCACCGACAGGCCGATCGCGTCGGCGTCCTCCTGGATCGCCGTCTCGACGATCTGCACCGGGGTCTGGTGCAGCCCCGTGTACACGACCTCGAAGCCCGCGTCGCGCAACGCACGGGCGACCACCTTGACGCCGCGGTCGTGCCCGTCGAGCCCGGGCTTGGCCACGACGATCCTGATCGGTCCGGGAACACCCATCACTGCCTCCAACTACGTAGCGAAGCCTCGTCCGGAGCGTAACCGGCGGCCGACCCGGCCGGCGCCGCGGATCCACCGTCGGTCGTCCCGGGCTCCCGCCTCGCCGGCCGCCGTC
>NZ_WWJX01000897.1 GCF_009865215.1 Streptomyces sp. SID3343
GGTGCGCGGATATCGGGTCGAACCCGGCGAGGTCGAGATCGCGCTGCTCGCGAGACCCGGGGTCACCGGGGCCGCCGTGATCGCGCGCGAGCAGGCCCTCGTCGGCTACGTGGTCACCGACGACAGCGTGACCGTGCCCGAACTGCGCGCCGACCTCGCCGCGCGACTGCCCGCCCACCTCGTGCCGAGCGTGCTCGTACGCCTGGAGCGTCTGCCGCTGACGGCCAACGGCAAGCTCGACCACCGCGCGCTGCCCGCCGTCGACAGCCGCGCCGTGCTCGGCGCCGACCAGAGCTCGCACTTCCTGCCCCCGCGCACCGACGCCGAAGAACTGATCGCCGAGGTGTGGACCGACGTGCTCGGCCTGGACAAGGCCGGTGCCCTCGACGACTTCTTCGACCTCGGCGGCCACTCGCTGCTCGCGACCCGCGTGGTCGCCCGGATCGCGGCCACCACCGAACTCGCGGTGCCGCTGCGCACGCTGTTCACCCACCGCACCCTCGCGGCCTTCGCCGCGGCCGTGGAGGACCTTCTCGTCGCCGACCTGGAGGCCATGTCCGACGAGGCAGCCGAGCGGCTGCTCTCCACCGAGAGGAACCGATCGTCGGCATGAGCACGGACATCCCTACGGCGGCCTCGCCCGCCGCGGCCGCTTCCGCCGCGGCCGAGCCCGCCGCGGCCGACACACCTTCGGCGGCAGCACCGTCGGCGGCAGCACCTTCGGCGCCAACACCTTCGATGGCACCACCTTCGGAGCAAGCGCCACAGCGCTCCGCAGGCCTGTCCACGG
>NZ_WWJX01000898.1 GCF_009865215.1 Streptomyces sp. SID3343
GGTCCCGCCACGCGGAGGGTCCCGCGACACGGACGGTCCCGCCACGCGGAGGGTCCCGCGACACGGACGGTCCGCGACGCGGGTGGTCCATGTCACGGAAGTGCGGCTCGGCGGCTCGTCACCCGGTGAGGAGAAGTCGGGGGATGGCGCGAACGTAGCGCCCATGCCGACGACTTCGACCAGGGTTGGGGTGACCGCCATGACCGCAGCGAGCGCGAGATGGTCGGGCAAGGCCGACGTCGCGGGGAGGACGACGAGCGGGTTGCGCACGGCCCGGTCGTCGGGCAGGAACGCGAACATCGCAGCGACCGCCGGCGGCACGAACACGGAGTTCACGGTCGGCGCGACGCGCGTGAACGGTTCCGAGCGCAAGGCGGCAGGAGTTCGGCGTCCGGGGCCCGGAGGAACGTCACGAACAACACCCCCCGGACGGGATTGATCGCGTGCTCCGATGCCGGGGCCGTCGAGGGAATCACCCAACCGGCATCGCCCGCCCGGTGAGTCCACCGGCGCCCATCGCGCCCACGCAGATTGCGACTTGGTGGTTCTCCAGGACCGAGACCGGCCCCGCAAGCCTTCCCGCAGCCCCGTCGACTCCCCTGCTCGATCGAACATCGTACGGCCGGTCGGCCCGAACACCCCGGCCCGGCCGGTGCCGGCCGCGCGATCCGCGTACCTGCCCGGCCCGCACCGGGTCAGCCGCGCCCGCGCGGTTTCGGAAGCGGGGCCGATGC
>NZ_WWJX01000899.1 GCF_009865215.1 Streptomyces sp. SID3343
CGCGATGATCTTCCAGGACCCCCGCGCGCACATCAACCCGGTACGCACCATCGGCGACTTCCTCACCGAGGGCCTGCGCACCAACCTGGGCATGCGCGCCGGCGCGGCCCGGCGCGAGGCCGTCGGCCTGCTCGCCGAGGTCGGCATCGACGACGGTGAACGCCGCCTGCGGCAGTATCCGCACGAGTTGTCCGGCGGTCTGCTCCAGCGCGTGATGATCGCCTCCGCGCTGGCCGGCCGGCCACGCCTGATCCTCGCCGACGAGCCCACCACCGCGCTCGACGTCACCCGGCAGGCCGAGGTCGTCGCGATCCTCGACCGCCTGCGCCGCGAACGCGGCCTCGGCCTGCTGTTCATCACCCACGATCTCGACCTCGCCACCGCCATCTGCGACCGAGTCTCGGTGATGTACGCGGGCTCGATCGTGGAGAGTCGCACGGCCGCCGACCTGTACGCGCGGCCCCGCCACCCGTACACGGCGGCCCTGCTCGGCGCACGCCCCTCCATCGAGGCCCGGGTGGCCCGCCTGCCCGTCGTGCCCGGACGCCCGATCAGCGCGTTCGAGGCCCCACCCGGTTGCGCGTTCGGCAACCGGTGCCCCTGCGCCGAGGACGCGTGCCACACCGACGCCCAGCGGCTGCGCGTGCTCGACGGCGGGGCCGTGCGTTGCCGCCGCGCGGGCCAACCCGGCGTTCCCGCGACCTTGATCCCGAGCCCGGCCGCTGCTGCGAAGGAAATCCCGTCATGACTCGCGACACCGCCGTGCCCGAGGAGAGCCCGGGCCCCGCCGCGCCTGCCGCAACCGCCGTGCCCGTCGTGGTCGCCGCGCCTGCCGCAACCGCCGCGCCCGTCGTGGTCGCCGAATCGCTGCGCAAGGTCTTTCGGGTGCACGGGGGCCGAGGCCACGAACGCCAGGACTTCGTCGCGGTCGACGACGTGTCGTTCACCGTGCCGCGCGGCGGATCCCTCGCCGTGGTGGGCGAATCCGGTTCCGGCAAGACCACCCTCGCGCGGATGCTGCTGGGCTTGGAGCGGCCGACCGCCGGACGGATCGTCGTCGACGGCGCCGACCGCACGCGTCCGTCACGGCGTACCGCCGAGCGACGAGCGCACGCGCGGCGGATCCAACTGGTCTTCCAGGACCCGTACAGCAGCCTCGACCCGCGTCAACCGGTCGGTGACGCCATCGCCGAGGTGGTGCGCCTGCACTTCGACCTCGACACCGCCGCCCGCAGTACGCGGGTCACCGAACTCGCCGACCTGGTGGGCCTGGACGCGCGCATGCTCAAGTCGCAGCCACGCGCCCTGTCGGGCGGCCAGCGGCAACGCGTGGCCATCGCCCGGGCGTTGGCC
>NZ_WWJX01000094.1 GCF_009865215.1 Streptomyces sp. SID3343
CGCCCCAGAGCCGCCAGATCGGACACCTCCCGCCCCCACACCACGGCGGGAACATCGGCCAGATCCAACACATCGGCCGAATCCTTGTGCACCACGACCTCGTAGCGGTGCCGGGTCAACTCGTTGTGCGCCCAACCCGCCTTCAAGCGGACATCCACCCCCACACCACGGCCCGCCGCCCACTCGGCAAACCACTCCGGCGCCACCACCAACTCCCGCTCCCCGAGCAGCGCCTTCTCCACCAACGTCCGCAACTCCTCCCGCGACGCGTCGGGATGCGCCGCCCGCTGCACCGCGACCTGCAAAACCCGAAGAGTCGCGGCATTGCGAACGTCACCGACGACAAGCCGCCCACCAGGCACGAGGAGTTCCAATGCGCGGTCCAGCACCCGGTCCAGATAGTCGACGCCCGGGAAATACTGAATCACCGAATTGAGCACCACCGTGTCGAACCCGGACGAGGGCAACCCGG
>NZ_WWJX01000900.1 GCF_009865215.1 Streptomyces sp. SID3343
GCCCGCCTCCTGCCCCTGTTGCTCGCGCGTCCCGACGACCCACTGTCGGCGCAGGCCACACTCACCGGGGCCGACCAGACCGGGACGGCACGATACGTGTCCCAACTCCGTGCCCAGGCCGCCCGCGTGGACGCGCTGCCGGGACTGCGTCAAGTCCGCTGCCCCACGCTTGTCGTCGCGGGCGAAATGGATCGACTGTGCCCACCCGAGTACCACCACGAGATCGCCGACGCGATCGCGACCGCCCGTCTGCACGTGCTGCCCGGCGCAGGCCACCTCACACCACTCGAACGCCCCGCCGACATCGCCGCGCTGCTGGGCCCCTGGTGGGCACGCGCGGCCCGGGAGGAGACCCGATGACCGCCCCGCGCGACCTGAAGTCCCAACTCGCCGCCGAAGCACGCCCGCTCGGGGTCCTGGTCAGGCTGCCCGCCGAGCAACTCCTCGAACTGGCCGGTTCGGTCGACCTGGACTTCGCCGTGATCGACTGCGAGCACGGCCCGGCCGACCACGTCGCACTGCATCACCACATCGCGGTCGCGGAGGCGGTGGGCCTGACGGTGCTGGTCCGGGTGGGCGCGGCCGACGACCCGGACGTGCTGCGGGCGCTCGACCTGGGTGCGGCCGGTGTGATCGTCCCGCACGTGCGCGATGCCCGTGAAGCCGCCCGTGCGGTGGCCGCCGCACACTATCCGCCACTGGGCGAACGGGGATTCGCCGGCTACACGAGAGCCGGCCGTTACGGCGCACGCGACGCGGCCGAGCACCTGGCGCTGGCCGCTCGGCGCACACTCGTGGTCGTCATGATCGAAGACGCCGCCGGAGTCGAGGCCGCCGAGGAGATCCTGGCCGTCGAGGGGGTGGACGCGGTCCTTGTGGGCCCCGCCGACCTGGCGGTCTCGCTGGGGACGCCCGGCCCCGAGGGCGCGGAGACGGTGGCCGAGGCGACCCGAAGGGTGCACGCCGCAGCCCGCCGGCACGGCCGCGCGGTCCTGACCATCACCGGCTCACCCGCCGGCGCCGAGCGCGCCTTCGCCGACGGCGCCGACTTCGTCGTGTACAACACCACCCTGCTGCTGCGCTCGGCACTGACCGCCGCCGCGGCGATCCGCCGCGATCATCGTGCGGACCGGACCGACACATCGGCGGACAAGGGCACGGCCGAATAGCGGAAGGCGGCACACGGCACGCACGTCGGCCGCCCGCGACGAGGGTTCGGTCCGCAGGCGGGACGGGCGAACGCAACTCGTACGCGAGCCTGCGACGGCGTGGTGGAGATGGGACACGACGGACCAGGGCACCTCGCGATCAGCGAACACCGCCCGCTGCTGCGTGGCCTGGGCGCCTACCACGGCAAGCGGGGTTGGGGCGTGTCCGTGGAATTCGACGTCCGCCATGGGCCGGTCACCTTGGTCGGATCGTCCCAAACCCGGGACGGGCGCTACGAGTTGGTCGCGTCAGAAGGAGTGGGAGAGGGAGTGGGAGAGGGAGCGGGCAGCACAAGAGGCACGGGGGCCGGCGGCCGAGGCGGTCCGGATTTTCAAACCGGAGACCCGGACCCGGCCGGACGATCCGGATCACAGGTACTGGATCCCCTGAACTCGGTGACGGGTGACCGTCCGCCTGGCCCTGCGCCACGCCCGACGTTTCCCCGAAGCCCTCGAGCACCAGCAGCGCGCGCTTGATCTCGCGATCGAACTCGACGATCCCGCCTCGTAGTGCAGGGCATGGGGGAACCTGGGGGCCATCCACCCCGACACCGGGCGCGACGAGGAGGCCATGGACG
>NZ_WWJX01000901.1 GCF_009865215.1 Streptomyces sp. SID3343
CAGGCGCAGCGCCGCGAGCCGGCGGTCGCGCCGTTCGCCGCCGAACCGCACGGCGGTGGCGATGAAGACCGCGACCGGCGTCAACAGGGCCACGAACATGACGATCACGAGCAGCAGCAGCCGGGCACCGTACGGATCACTGGGAATGTCGTTGCCGAACCGCGAGATCCGATGCACCGACGACGAGTCGGCGACGATGGTGTCGCTGCCCGCGTAGTAGGCCAACTCGTCCGGTCCGATCAGTCCGACGTCGCCGATCTCGCCGACGGTCCGATACGGGAACCGTTCCTTGAGCAGTCGCCCCTCGCCGGACCCGAGCAGGTCGGCCAGGGCGGGCGAGACCACGATCTCGCCGGGCTTGGGCAACTGCGTCAAGCCCGGCGGTACCGGCGCCCGAGGCCCCTCGGGGCGGACGATCCGGCCGCGGATCCTGGCCTTCTTGTACTCGGTGTCGGTCTGGGCGACGAGCAGGGTGCCCGCGCCTGCTTCCGGTTCCTGGTACGACCTGGAGATCTCGTCGCGACCGCGGTCGCGCTTTTCTCGGGCGGAGAGGGCGTCGGGAATCGCGGTGGTCAGGAGCAGCAGCGCGACGCCGAGCCCGACGCCGACCGCGGTCAGCAGCGTACGGGTCCAGCCTTCGCGGCCGCCGGTGACCGCGAAGCCGAAGCCCATCCTGAGGTCACGGAACCACGTCATGCGGCACGCGCCATGTCACGCGACTTCCCGTCGCGGACGACGATCTCCCGGTCGGAGTAGGCGGCGACACGTACCTCGTGGGTGACCAGTACGACTGCCGCGTCGGTGGCACGGGCGGCCTGGGTCAGCAGCTTCATCACGCGCTCGCCGTTGATCGAGTCGAGCGCGCCGGTGGGTTCGTCCGCGAAGACCACGCGAGGGCCGGTGACCAGCGCGCGGGCCACGGCCACTCGTTGTCCCTGGCCGCCCGACACCTCGCCGGGGCGCTTGTTGGCTATCTCGGAGACCTCCAGCCGGTCCATCCATTCGACCGCGCGCGTCTCGGCGGCCGCGCGCTTGACACCGTTCAGGCGCAGCGGCAGGGCGACGTTCTCCACACAGGTCAGTTCGGGGACGAGTTGCCCGAACTGGAAGACGAAGCCGAAGTCGCTGCGCCGGAGCGCGCTGCGGCCGGCGTCGGACATGGTGGACAGTTCGCGGCCGCCGTAGCGGATCGAGCCGGAGTCGGGGCGCACGATGCCGGCCAGGCAGTGCAGCAGGGTGGATTTGCCCGAGCCGGAGGGGCCCATGACGGCGACGACCTCGCCGGCGCGAATGGCGAACTCGGCGCCGTCGAGGGCGGCGGTGGTGCCGTATGTCTTGTGCAGGTCGATCGCGATGAGTAGGTCGTCGGTCACTTCCGAACCTCCAGGGTGAGTTCGCCGAGACGGGCGGTGGTGAGTTCGAGCCACCGGATGTCGGCTTCGAGGTGGAAGAGCGCGTGGTCGCAGATCAGCCGGTCGCTCAGATCGCCGTTGAGCTTGCGGGTGGTGAGCTCACGCATCAACCGCAGGTGCTCGGAGCGTTGGACGTCGAGCAGGTCCGCCGCGTCGCGACCGCTGAGGAGGGCGAGGACGACCTTGGTGTAGAGGGTCGACTGAAGGTACGGCTCGGGCTTCTCGGGCTGGGCGAGCCACTGCTCGACGTCGGTGACACCGGCGTCGGTGATGGCATAGCGCTTGCGCTCGGGGCCACCGCTCGTCTCGATGCCGTCTATCGTGACGAGACCGTTTTTCAGCAGGCGCGACATGGTCGAGTAGACCTGACCGTAGGCCAGTGGACGGTCGTGCCCGAAGCGCTCGTCGAACTCGCGCTTGAGGTCGTAGCCGTGGCAGGGACCGGACTCCAGGAGCCCGAGAAGGGTGTGACCGATGGACATGCGGAGGACTATACCCCCTGTGTATACCTGCCGCGTATAGCCTCCTCCGGCTTGAGCGTCGAACACCCACGAGCACGACCGCGAGCACCGCGAGCACCGCGAGCACCGCGAGCACCGCGAGCACCGCAAGCACCGCAAGCACCGCAAGCACCGCAAGCACCGCAAGCACCGCAAGCACCGCAAGCACCGCCGGCACGGCGAGCACCGCCGGCACGGCGAGCACGGAAGGTGTAGCCAGCACCCCGATCTTGTGGGTGCCGGCACCCTCGCCCCACCCCCGGCCCGCCTCCTAGCGTCGTCACGGTGACAACAGCACTGCCCGCGCCGGGCCGCCCGTGTGCGACGCCGCAACCGATGCCGGGGGAGAAGTACATGTTCGGACGGTCTCGACCCACCGCACCCGACCCGGCGGCCGAACCGTCGACCGCCCCGGCAACCGCAACCGCGCCCGCGCGCGGTCCCGGGGCCCAACCGTCCACCGCCCACCCGGCCGGATCAGCGGCCGGAGCCGGAGCCGCGGCCGAACCGTCGACCGCCCCCGCAGCCGTGACCCTGCGCTCCGTGAGCAAACGCTACGGCCGCGGTGACGCCACCGTGCACGCCCTGCGCGGCGTCGACATCGCCCTGCCCGGAGGCAGTTTCACGGCGGTGATGGGTCCTTCGGGCTCCGGCAAGAGCACGTTCCTGCAATGTGCGGCTGGGCTCGATCGCCCCACGTCGGGTTCGGTGCTGCTCGGCGACACGGACCTGACCCGACTCCGGGAGAACGCGCTCACCGACGTACGGCTGACCCGAATCGGGTTCGTGTTCCAGTCGTTCAACCTCCTCCCCGCCCTGACCGTGCATCAGAACGTCTTGCTGCCCTTGAAGTTGGCCAAACGTCGCGCCCGCCCCGAGCGGGCCGAGGAACTGCTCACCCGGGTCGGACTGCCGGGAATCGGGCGCCGCCGACCGGCCGAACTGTCCGGTGGCCAGCAGCAGCGCGTGGCGATCGCCCGGGCCCTGGTCACCGATCCCGATGTGGTCTTCGCCGACGAGCCCACCGGCGCCCTGGACACCACGAGTGCCGCCGAGGTGCTCGCGCTGCTGCGCGAGGCGGTCGACGACCTCGGCGCGACCGTGGTGATGGTCACCCACGAGCCCGCCGCGGCCGGATGGGCCGATCTCGCGCTGTTCCTCGTCGACGGCGTGATCGTCGATCGACTCGCGGAGGTCGAACCGGAACGAGTCGCCGACCGCATCCGACACCTCACCACCGCCGCCGCTCGCGCGCGGACCGGGCAGGTTCGATGACCACCGGCCTCGCCCGCGCGTCGATCCGGTCCCGCCCGTCGGCGTTCGTCGGTACCTTCGTCGCCGCGTTCTTCTCCGCCGCCCTGATCGTCGCCGCGGGTACCCTGCTCGGCGCGGCGACCGGCGCGAAGCCGCCGTTGCACCGGTACGAACGAGCCCCCGTACTCGTCGCCGAGTCCCCACGAACAGACGACGATCCCCTACCGGATCGCCCCCGAGTCGACGCCCGCCTGACGGAGCGCCTCGCCCGCCTGCCCACGGTCGACCGTGCCGTCCCCGACACGACCTTCCCCGTCACGATCACCCGACCGGCCACCATCACCGACCGCGGCGCCCGCACCCACCCCGCCGCACGCACCGAACCCGACCCCATCGCGCACCCGGATCCGCGTCCGCGCCCCCTCCCCCTCCCGGCAACCGGCCAACCCGCGGCGTCCATCGCCCTGTTCGCCCCCGATCCGGCCATGCTCGTCGGACGCGCCCCAGGCCCCGGCGAGGTCGTCCTCGACGCGGCCACCGCCCGAACACTCCGCGTGGCACCGGGAGATCGAGTCACCCTGACCACCTCCGCCGGCACCGCCGCGTACGCCCTGTCCGGCACCCTGGACGCGTCCACCCGCACCGGTACCGCCGCGTGGTTCGCCGACCGCGACGCCGACGCGCTGTCCGGGCACCCGGGCCGAGTCGACGCCATCGCGCTGCTGCCCAAGCCCGGCACCGCCCCCGCCACCCTGAGGCAACAAGTCCGCGCCACACTCGCCGAAGCCCGAACTGAGGCCCAAACCCAAACCCGAACCCAAACCCGAGCCGCACCCCCACCCGCACCCGCAGCCGCACCCCCACCCGCAGCCGGAACCCCAGCCCACCCCGGAACCGAAGCCCCCGTGGAAACCGGCACCGCCCACGTCTTCACCGGATCCGCCCGCGCCGAGTTGGAGAACCCGCAACACACCCGCACCAAAGCCGGCATGGTGAGCATCTGCATCGTCATCGGCGGAACCTGCCTGTACATCTCGCTCTTCGTCGTCGCCACCACGATGTCCCTGTCCATCGCCCAACGACAGCGCGAGACCGCTCTGCTGCGCGGGATCGGCGCCCGCCCCGGGCACATTCGCCGGATGGTCGCCGCCGAAGCCGTCCTGGTCTCGCTGCTCGCCGTGGCCACCGCCTATCTGCCCGGCCTGTGGCTGGCCCACCGCATGTTCGCGTCGATGGCCGACCACGACCTCGTCCCCGAGGGCGCGCGCCTGGGATACGGCCTGATCCCGGTCCTGGTCGCGCTGGGCGCGAGCCTGTTCGCCGCGGTACCGGGAAGCCTGCTCGCATCGCACCGTGCCGCCCGGTCGAGGCCCGCCGAGGCGCTGGGCGAATCGCTCGTGCCTCGGCGCGGGATCGGCCCGTTCCGTGCCCTGCTCGGGCTCATCGCGACGGCCGGCGGCGTCTTCCTCACCGTGGGCGTGCTCGCCGACGGCGGCCCTACCGCGAACAAGGCCGCGCCCTTCGCGATCCTGCTGTTCCTGGTGGCGGTGTCGCTGCTCGGGCCGTTGCTCGCCCGCGTGGTGACCGAACTGTCCTCGCTGCCCCTGCGGTTGCTCGGCGCCGGCGCCGAACTGGCCACGCAGCACGGGCGGGCCCGATCGCGCCGGCTGTCGTCGGCGATCGTGCCCGTCGCGTTGGTCGTCGCGTTCGGCTGCGTCAAGCTCGGCATGAGTACGACGATGGCCCACGAGGCCAAGGCGGAGGGTCGGGCCGCCCTGGTCGCCGACCGCGTCGTGCGAGCGCCCGGCGGCCTGCCGCCGACCCTCGTCCACGAGGTCGCGGGGGTGTCGGGCGTGACGGCCGCGGTGGGACTCGACGACGTACCGGTCCTGATCGGCGCCGACGGCCGCGACCCGCGTCCGGGTGACGACGAGGTGAGCGGCCGGGCGTTCGCCGGGACGGACCTCCCGAGCGTGCTCGATCCGCGAGTGCGCGCGGGCCGCCTCGGGGACGTACGCCCGGCGGCCCTCGGCGCACCGGCCGATGCTGCGGGTACGGTCGCCCTGTCGGCCAGGCTCGCCGAGCGAGCCGGGGTGACGGTCGGACAGCGCGTCCGGATCCGGCTGGGCGACGGTATGCCCATCGCCCCCACCGTCGCCGCGATCCACGACCTCGGCCTGGGCGTCGGTGACGTCCTGCTGCCCCGGGCCACGCTCGCCGGGCACACGACGTCGCCGATGACCGACACCGTGTTGATCCGGATCGCGCCCGACGCCGACCGGGCCGGCGTCGACCGCGCGCTGACGGCGGCGCTCGCGCCCGTACCCGGAGCGCAGCTGCGCAGCGCGGACGCGTTCGAGGCGGCCCAGGACCGGAGCCTGGACGAGAGCACCTGGCTGGAAACCGCGGCGCTTTCGGTGATCGCGGGGTTCGCGGCGATCGCCGCCGCCAACACGCTCGTGATGATCACCTTCGAGCGACTGCGTGAGGTGTCGATGCTGCGGTTGATCGGGGCCCGCCGCCGGACGATCCGGCGGATGGTCCGAGTGGAAGCCCTGCTGGTCGGCCTCACCGGACTGCTGGTCGGCGCGGGAGTGTCCCTGACCGTGCTCGTACCCCTGGTCCGCGACGCCACCCGGCGCGATCTGCCCTACCTGCCCCCGGTGTTGATCGTGAGCATCGTGGCCGGCGTGGTCGTTCTCGTCCTCGCGACCACGGCGCTGCCGCTGAGCCGACTGCTACGCGTGCGACCGATGGAGGGAGTCGGCCGAAGGGCGTAGGCAGAGCCGACTGCTACGCGTGCGACCGATGGACGGAGTCGACCGAAGGGCGTAGGCAGAGCCGACCGGTTCCACCCGCCCGCGCACCACCACCCGAGACTCGTTCACTCCGCGAACCCCGAGGTGCTGCGCGGGCGCCCGCCCGGCCCGCTGTAAGCGAGCCCATAGCCCGGAAGTGCCGCGAACTCGCCTTCCCCGTCGGTGAGTCGAGTTCGAACCTTGGCCCAGGCATCCATCAGCCGGTCCTCGGCCGCGTAGTCGAACGGGTCGGTCAGGATCGTCTCCTCCGCGCCGCCCGGTCGTGGTGGGTGTTCGACGAGCCAGCGGGCGGTGCGGGCCAGCGCCTCGTGGGCGGGCACCAGGTCGCGGTAGCCGAGATCCGCGCGAATGCGCGACAGGTCCAGGACCCGATGCTCCGGGGCGGGCTGCATCAGCAGCGGGCGGGCCGGCACGGCGAGTTCGTACGGCAGCGAGACCACCTCGAAGGTGTGACCGAGGGCGGCGGCGACCACGTCGATCACTTGACGAATCGTCAGGACCGTGTCGTCGGCCGCGTTGTAGATGCGCCCCGCGCTGTCCTCGGGCCGGTCCACCGCGAGCAGCAGGGCGTGCGCGAGGTTCTCGGTGTAGCCGTGGTGATGCAGCGTCAGCCCCTGATCGGCGACCACGATCCGCCGTCGGCCGTCCAACACCCTCCGTACGACGCACCATTCGCGCGGCGCGAGTTGGTGCGGGCCGTACACGTACGGGTAACGCACGTGGGTGGCCGCGGGGTGGTGGGCGAACACGGCGCGTTCGGTGCGCACGATGCGGTAGCCCTTGGCGTCCTCCCCCGGTTCGCCGACCAATGGCGAGTCCTCGGCGACGGGCACCGGCAACCCACCGGGGCCGGCCAGTCGCGGATTCATCCATCCTCGGTACGCCGGGACACCGCCGACCGACAGGAACCGCCCGGTCCGCCCGGCCCACGCCTCGGCGATGCGGCGCAGCCGCCCGTACATCGCGATCACCGTGTCGTACGTCGCGGCGCCCGCCGCCGCGCGCAATGCGTCCTCGTCGTAGGGGTCGAGGTGGACGTGCCGCACCTCGGCCGGGGTCGCGTCGGACTCGTGCGTGCCGCGATGCAGGATCGTCACGTCGTGACCACGCTCGACCAGACCCCGCACCAACGGGACGCCGGTGGGCCCGGTACCCCCGATGACCAGGACACGCTGAACCATGCCGGCTCCCCTCGTCACCCGCGCCCGAATACTTGACGCGGTCCTGCAACCGGGTGACCGTATCCGCAGGCCCGCACGGGCACAAGACGCGCCACGAACGACGGTTCGACCGGCCGCGCCGGAAAGAGGCGCGACCGGCCGAAACCCACCTGCCTACCGATCGGTCGAACCGAGGGCTCCGACCGGTGGACGTCCGACTGCCCACCGCTCCGACCGGTGGGCGCCCGACTGCCCACCGGTCGGCCGAACCACCCGCGCCGACCGATCGGGTGACCCGACGTCAGTTGTTGATGGTGTACGGGTCGCCGTAGACCTTCCAGCTCAGCGGCGGGTCGAGGTCGAAGTTGCGCTTGTTGAGGAAGACGCGCTGTTCGGTGTCGACCCGGCTGGTGTCGCTGTGCGCGTCCTCGTGCTTCATCGCGACCTTGCGGGCGTCGAGGAAGGCGTTGAGGTAGGTGGCCTCGTCGCCGCCCTGGGACGGGGGCTTGGCCTTCTTGAGGGCGTTCTTGCGGATCGAGCCGAAGGCGTCACGGTCGCCACCGTCGCCGTGCATGACGATCGCGTCGTAGTAGATGAACTGGCCGAGCGCGCCGACGCCGTCCGACTTGCCCTGGCTGACGGCGGGGTTGAAGTAGACGCGGTCGCGCTCGTCGTCCTGCGCCTTGCGGAAGGCGGAGTCGCCGGCTGCGGTCTTCCAGTCCCGCTCGAACGCCGAGCCGAGGCCGGCGTGCGAGTCGGTGCCGTCGACCTTGCGCAGCGCCGGCAGGTACTTGGCGAGCACGTTGCCGGGCTTGCGGGCGGTGTAGAGCTCGACGAGGTCGAGCATGTCTCCGGTGCCGGAACAGAAGCCGATGATGCCGGCCGTGTATCCGCGGCCGTCGTCGATGTCCTCGATGTACTTGTACTGCGACTTCCAGTCCAGCGAGGAGTTCTCGGCACTGGACACCAACTGCATGGCGATGTCCTTCTTGTGCGGGTCGTCCAGACCGATCCGCGCGGCGGCCGAGGGGGAGGCGGCCGACGACGAGTCGCCGACGGCTGCCACGGCCAGGGGAGTCGGGGCGGCCACCAGGACACCGGCGGCGACGAGGAGGGTGATGCGCTTGCGGAATCGTCCTGATTGCTGGTGCACGTGCATCTCCGTATCCGGCCGGGGACGGCCAAGGTCGGGGGGCTCGATGCGGAACCATGGTTAGGAAACTTTCCTAACCAGTGGCGGCACGCAGTATTGAAGCACCGCGCCGCTCCGACGCCAAGAGGCTTGTGAGGCAAGGAAATTGACGAACTGTCGGATGATCAAGCCGGCGCCGACCACCCGACAGGGCATCGTCCGACGTCACCGACGGTGCGCGGCTCGCGGCCGGTATCTCGACGTCCGCGACAAGTAACCGGCAATTCGTCGACAGTTCGTCGGCAGTCCACAGTGTCGTTAGTAAAGTTTCCTAACAAGTGTTGACGTCATGCCCGACCACTTGGCATCGTCTGCCGCACGGTCGGCCCCGAGGCCGCGAACCCGTACCATCCGGGGCGAGCCTTCCGTTCGGGTCATATCCGCACGCACACGCACGCGAACAGACACACGCACAGACGCACATGCACAGACGCACACACGCACATGCTCAGCGCCAGCAAGGTGATCAGTTCCCTCGACGCTGGAGGACGACGTGCATCCGTCCCTGCCCCCACCCCCGCGCCGTCGACGACGTACTCCGTTTCGGCACCGCGTCCCTCGTATCCACAAGTCCACCGCCGGCCGGTTGTCCGCCGTCGCGGCGACCATCGCCATGCTCGCCGCGGTACTGACGTTCGCCGAACCGGCGTCCGCGGCCGATGTGTTGCTCTCCCAAGGCAAACCCACCACCGCGTCGTCCAGCGAGTCGTCCTCGCTCGGGCCGGCCAAGGCCGTCGACGGCAGCGCCACGACCCGATGGGCGAGCGAGGAAGGCTCCGCCCCCGCCTGGATCAGCGTCGACCTCGGCGCCGACGTACCCATCTCGCGTGTCCGACTGAACTGGGAGGCCGCGTACGCGAAGGCGTACCGGATCGAGGTCTCCACGGACGCCTCCGCCTGGACCAAGGTCTTCGAGACCACCACCGGCAACGGCGCGACGGACGACCTGACTTCGCTGTCCACGCACGGCCGCTACGTCAGGATGTACGCGACCGTCCGGGGCACCGCCTACGGCTACTCGCTGTGGGAGTTGGAGGTCTACGGCACCGGCGACGGCGGCGGCACGTCGTTCACCGTCGTGGCCGCGGGCGACATCTCCGACCCCGGCTGCACCGCGTCCGACAACTGCGGGGCCCAGCGCACCGCCAAGCGCGTCGAGGCGATCAACCCGGACCACGTCCTGACCCTCGGCGACAACCAGTACGACACCGGCAGCCTCGCCGACTACCGCGCCTACTACGACACCACGTGGGGCCGGTTCAAGGCCAAGACCCATCCCTCGCCCGGCAACCACGAATACGACGACAGCACTCCGGCCGCGGGCTACCGCAGCTACTTCGGCAACGCCGCCACCCCCAACGGGACGACGTGGTACAGCTGGAACCAGGGCGGTTGGCACTTCGTCGCGCTCGACTCGGAGTCGTCGATGTCGGCGAACTCCGCCCAGATCCAGTGGCTCAAGGCCGACCTGGCGAGCAACTCCAAGGCATGCGTGGCCGCGTACTGGCACAGGCCCCTGTACAGCTCCGGGCCGCAGGCCGACAAGGTCAGCCAGACCGCGTGGCAGGTGCTCTACGACGCGCGCGCCGACCTGATCCTCAACGGCCACGACCACCTCTACGAGCGCTACGCGCCACAGAATCCCAAGGCCAAGGCCGACCCGAACGGCGTCCGCGAACTCATCGTGGGCACCGGCGGCGCCGACAGCTACGACTTCGAAAATCCGCAGCCCAACAGCGAGAAGCGGATCACGAGCGTGTTCGGCGTGCTCAAGTTGACCCTCACGGACAACACCTACTCCGGGCAACTCGTGCGCGACGACGGCAAACAGCTCGACTCGTTCGGCCCGGTCACCTGCCACTGACCCCCGACCGGCCCCACCCGGCCGGCGGATCGAGGGAGGACCGTCCGTGTACATAGCCACCACCCGGCGCTCCGATCAGGCCGGTGGGGTCGCGACGGCCGGGACGGCGCGCGTGAGCGCGCGCGCCGTCCCGGCCAACGTGATCGCGCTCGGCGCAGTCAGCCTGTTCACCGACATCTCGTCCGAGATGGTCACGGCCGTACTACCGACGTACTTCGTACTCACCCTGGGCCTGAGCCCGTTGGCCTACGGGCTCCTCGACGGCACCTACTTCGGCGTCACCGCGCTGGTGCGCCTGCTCGGCGGCCAGGTCGCCGACCGCACCCGCCGACGCAAGCTCGTCGCGGGGACCGGGTACGGCCTGTCCGCCGCCTGCAAACTCGGCCTTCCGCTCGTGGGCACCTCGATCACCGGACTCGGCCTCGTCCTGGCCGCAGACCGCACCGGCAAGGGACTTCGCACCGCGCCGCGCGACGCGCTGATCTCGCTCAGCACTCCCCCGGCCGACCTCGGCCGCGCGTTCGGCGTGCACCGGGCGATGGACACCGTCGGCGCGTTCCTGGGGCCACTGGCCGCGTTCGCGGTGTTGTGGGCCACGCACGACGCGTACGACGCGGTGTTCGTGGTCAGCTTCTGCGTCGCGTTGTTCGCCGTGCTGCTGCTCGCGCTGTACGTCCGCGACCACCAGGACCCGCCGGGACCGCGCCGAACGGCGACCCTGAAGGCCGCGTTCGGGCTGTTGCGGCTGCGGCCGTTTCGACGCACGTGCGTCGCGGCGACCGTGCTCGGCCTGCTCACGGTCGGCGACACGTTCGTCTACCTGCTGCTCCAACAACACTTCGACATCCCGTTGCAGTACTTCCCGTTGCTGCCGCTGGGAACCGCCGGCGCCTACCTGTTGCTCGCGGTACCGCTGGGTCGACTCGCCGACCGGGTCGGTCCGTTCCGGGTCTTCCTCGGCGGCCATGTGGCGCTGCTCGGGGCGTACGCGATCGCGGCCGCGCCGTCGGGCGCGCACCTCCCGATGGTGGTCGTGCTCGTGGCGGTACTCGGGCTGCTCGGGCTGTTCTACGCCGGCACCGACGGCGTGCTGATGGCCGCCGCCGGGCCGCTGTTGCCGGCCCATCTGCGCACGAGTGGACTGGCGTTGCTCCAAACCGGCCAGGCCGGCGCACGGTTGGTGTCCTCGGTGCTGTTCGGCGCCGGTTGGATGCTGTGGGGCGCCGACCGGGCGCTGTTCGTGATGGGAGTCGGCCTCGCGGCCTGCCTGGTGGTGGCCCGGCGGCTGCTGCCGGGACGGACCGCCGACGACCTCGACTCCCCCGACCCCTCGAAGGTGACCGCATGAAGCGCATGCTCGCGCTGCTGCTCGGCCTGCTCACCCTGGCGGGTGTCGGGGTCGGCTACGCGACCTTCGCGGCGGGGCGCCAGGACGCGTCCACGCCCGAGGTGCGGCCGCTCGACCTCACCGCCGGTGGGCAGTTGCTGTTCGTCGACACCTCGCGCACCGGCGGCCGGCGCACCGTCGGGAGCACCGCGCTCGCCGCGCCGGACGCGGCCCGTACCGACACCGGCCTGCGCTGCGAGCGGTTCTCCGTCGCGGCCGGCACCGCGGTGTGCCTCCAAACCCGATCCGGCCCGCTGCCCGGCACGGACGCGGTGATCCTGGACGGCGCCATGAAGGAAAAGCGCCGAATCAAGCTCGCCGGCACGCCCAGCCGCGCTCGGGTCTCGGCAAGCGGCGCGATGATCTCGTGGACGGTGTTCGTCACCGGCGACTCGTACAACAAGACCGGCTTCTCGACGTGGACCGGCATCCTGGACACCCGAACGGGCTTCAATCTCCTCAACATCGAGGGCATCCCACTGACCGTCGACGGAAAGCCGTACCGCGCCGCCGACGTCAACTTCTGGGGCGTCACCTTCGCCGCCGACGACAACCGCTTCTACGCCACGGTCGCCACCAACGGCCGGACCTACCTGGTCGAGGGCGACTACGCGAACTGGGAGGCGCACACCCTGCGCGAAAACGTCGAATGCCCGTCCCTGTCTCCCGACGGAACCCGCATCGCGTTCAAGAAGCGCGTCGACTCGACCAAGTGGCGCCTGCACGTCCTCGACTTGGCCACCATGCGCGAAACCCCGTTGGCCGAGCGGGAAAGCATCGACGACCAAGCGGTCTGGCTCGACGCCGACACCGTCATGTACAACCGCGGCTCGGACCTGTACGCCACCCCGGCCGACGGCACGGGCACCCCCCACCGCATCGCGGAACACGCGGCCTCGGGCGCGGCCGTCGGATAACGAGAACCGGGAGTCGGGGCGGATCCGGGCCCGGGTTCGCCGGGTTCGAAGTCGAAGTCGAAGTCGAAGTCGAAGTCGGGGCCAGGATCGGGCATCAGGGAGCCGGAGCCGGGAGCCGGAGCCGAAGTAGGGGCCGGCAGCGGAGAGACCCCCGCTGCCGACCCCTCGGGACTACGCCTGGAACAGGTCCGACGCCGTGGCGCGGAAGCGAGCCGTGGTCGCGTCCTCGCTCCAGCGACGCAGCCCGGCCTTCTCCAACACGCGAACCGAGGCCGGATTCGCCAACTCCACGTCGGCGTACACCGTGTGCACGTCGGAAGAGCTCAAGCCGAACTCCACCAGGGCCCGCGTGGCCTCGGAGGCATAGCCTCGGCCACGCCGGGAAGCCACGATCCCGTAGCCGACTTCGAGCGCACCCTCACTCGGCGGCCAGAGCAGACTGATGGAACCGACCGTCAGCCCACTTGCCCGCTCGACGATCAGGCGATGACCGTACTCACCGGCCTCGTCCGCCTCACCCGACTGTCCGCCGATGACACCGGCGATGACGCGGTCTCCCTCGGCGGGAAAATCCTCCGCCCAATGTGCCAGACGAACGTCGCCGACCACGGCAGCGATCTCGCTCGCGGACCACCGCCGCAATACAAGGCGCTCCGTGGTCGGATCCCCACCGGACAACGAAAAAGAAAAAGACACGCGATACTCCTGGTCGCTCGAAACGACCGGGCCGCGAATCAACCTCGCGCGACCCGGGCTGGGGCATGGCGATGAAGCATCCGGCGAACCATATTCATCAACCTCCCTCGTCCCGGCGACAGTCGCGCCAACCGCGCGTGTCCAACCGTACCAAGCCACCCGAACGCCCCCGCCCCGCCCCACCATCGCCGAAATCCGATCCCCCACGCCCACCTTCGCCGCCCCGATGTCCGGGCAGCGGGCTAGAAATGCTCCATGGCACTCAGCTTTGATGCAATCGACGACAAGGGCGTGGGCTCCGCCGTCAACGGATTGATCCAAGCGACCGGCAGTTGGCAGGCCGGCTCGCTCGCGGGTCTCGCGCGGATCGGCGAGTATCTGACCGGCACCTGGGACCCGCCGGCCGGACAGCACGGCCCCGACCGGGTCGGCTACGGCGAATGGGCCACGCTGATCGGCCGGATCGGCGCCGTCGCCCTGCGCGCGGCGGCACCGTCGACCCGACCGGAGCACCGGGAACGCCTGCTCGCCTTCCTGGACGTGTGGTCGCGGACCGTATTCGTCGACGCCCAAGCGCGGTTGCGTACCGGAATCGTGTGGGAGTCGGTCTGGAAGCGGCCCGCGATACGCAACGAACACGGGGCCACGATCGCGCTGTGCCACCTGCAGGACAGCGCCACCGTGCTCGAATTCCGTACCGGGGACGCCGAAGCGCCCGGACTGGGCCCGATCGAGGAGGTCGTCGAACCACGGCGCGCCGACTGGGACAGCGCGGGCCGGATCCGGCAACTGGTGGATCTGGTACGCACCCGCGGCCCGATGCCGTGGGATCCCGAAGCGGTCGCCCTGCTCGTCGACGCCACCGGGATGTCCCGCGCCGGGGCCGCCCTGTTGCTGGCCGCCAACCCTGGTGCGCGCAGGTCCACCGAGCCGTTCCTGGACCCCGAGGAGCGACGCGTTCTGGGCCTCGGGGCCGCCGAAGTCAAGGCGGGATGCGCCGAGTTGCTGTTGCTGACGGACGAGCAACGACTCGACCTGTTCGCCGATGCCCTCCCACCGGACCCGGCGGACCTGTGGACGGCGGCCGGCCCGCGCCACGTCGCGACCCACATCGCGGCCGCGTGGCGGGCTCGGTTCGGTCACCACGTCCCGGTCCCCGAGCCCTCGCGCGCACTGATCGCCGCGCTGGATCCGCGACGCCCGGCCGCCGAACTGTGCACGGTTCTCGCCCACCCCGCCGGCGAACCACTGATCGCCGAGGACCTGGACACCTGGCCCCACGCCTCCGGCTCGGGCATCGGCCTGGTCGCCGGCTCGGCCGCGGGCGACCTGCCCCGCCGGATGAGGCTCCTGCTGCGCGACGTGGCCACGCTCGTGCCGACCGTGTACGCCGAACTCCCGGCCGGCGATCCGCTCCGGGAGGGCCTGCCGGACCTGATCGAGGGACTGCGCGCCCGCCTGAGCCACCCCGGGCTGCTGCTGGATGCCGCCGACGTCTTCCCGGAGATCACCGTCGACGACCTGCGCGAGCGTTTCGGCCCGACCCCCTACCCGAGCCCGGAGCCGTTGACCGCGCCGGCGTTCGACGACGGACTGACCGTGGCGGTCGGCGCCCCGCCCCCGACGTTCTACGGCCGACACAAGCACCGCGCCCGCCTGTACTTTCGTCCCGCCCTGCTCGACGTCGACGCCGAGCAGACGAAGCGGCTCGCCGACGAACGGGGCTACTACGGCAGGGACGTCATCGCGCACGTCCGCCTGATCCGCGGCGCCTACTTCACCCACGTGATCGAGCGGGTGCGTTCCGGCGCGCTGCCCGCGGGCACGTACGAGTCGAACCCCGCCGCGAGTGTGCCCGAACTGGTCGGCCGGGTCGCCGAGTCGCTGACCCTGTCACCCGACGCGGCCACGCTGTACCTGCAACTGCTCGCCCTGGAAACGCCGACCGACCGCGGCGTACGCACCTGGAACGGCTGGACCCCGACCCGCCACCGCAAGGCCGCGGCCGCCCTCGTCGACGCGGGCCTCGCGGTCGCCGACAAGCGATCCCGCGCCGGTCGAGGCACCTTCCTGCCGGGCCCGTGGGCGAGCGCCACCAAGCCGTTCCACCCCATGGAGACCTGGAAGGCAACCTTCCTCGGCATCCGCCTCGTCCCCGGCAGCCTCGTCGTCTACTACCGCCCGACCCTGGGCCGAACCCTCCCCGAACTGTTCACCGAAGCCTGGGACCTCGTCGAACAAGGCGCGGGCCCCCGGTGAGCGTGTCACCACGTCCGACCAGGGTTGGCGTGCCCAAGCGGCCGAAGACGAGGACGACAGCGCCCTCGGCGACGAGAACCCATCGCGCTACGGTAGCGATGACGCCCACATGGCAAAGCACGCGCAGGATGGAACGGGAAACCGATCGGACGCACCGGAAAGCAGCTCACATATGTGAGTGGGGCAGCAGCCTCTCCACACCCATGACGACGACATCGATCCGACCGAAGGACGAACCATGGACCCGGCCGGGGGTTTGGCATTTGCCGTAGGGCTGATCACGCTGGGCGCGGTCATCCATTACGTGAAGAAGCAGGTCGCGAGCGGAAGCATCCAGCGCAACTCCGCGATCGGAATCCGAACCAAGGCCACGATGTCTTCGGACAACGCATGGGAGGCGGGCCACGCCGCAGCGGCCCCGCTGCTGACCGCGACGTACCTGACCGCCTACGCGGCGGGTGCGATCACGGCGGCGATCACCGTGGCAGCCAAGCTGAGCGACATCGAGAAGCCGGCTGCCATCGCAATCCCCGTGGCCGGAATCGCCGCAGTTCTCGCGCTCCTGTCCGTATCGGCAGTCAAGGCAAACTCGGCCGCCCGCACAGCCGGCCACACCGGAACATAGTTCGGCGCACGGCGGTCGCGGCCCAGGCACGGTAGGCGCGGGACGGCCGGCCACGAGGGCTCGGAGGTCGCCGAGCAGTTCCCGGGCCCGAGCAGCCGTGAGCCCGAAGTCCCGAAAGTCGGCCGGGATGTGGCCGGCCCGCACGAGGACCGGCCGGCCGCGCTCGGCTGCGGAAGGGGCGCGGACGGCGACGACCGCTCCGAGCGCCCGGGAGGGCCTTCCGATCGCTGCGTTCGGTGGTGGGCGTCGCGGTCCACACCGAAAGCCCGGAAGGCCCTCGCCTGTTCAGGGTCGGTCCACCATGCGCTCCCTCGCCGACCGCCGCGCGCAGTGCGCCCCCAGGCACGTTCGCGACGTGGTCACCCGGCGGCCCTCCGGCGGACGGTGCGCTCCAGGATTCCGAGGGTGGCCTTGAGGGCGGACTCGGGGATCACCGGGAAGGTGAGGCGCTTCCTCCACTCGTCGTCCAGCTCCGACCAGTCGTAGTACGACGTGACCAGGGTGCCGCCCTCGGCCGGCTCGAGTCGGTAGCCGTAGACGTGGCGCACATGCGGCCGGATCAGGCCGCCCTCGACGGTCCAGGCGATCTCCTCGTCGGGGGTGAGCTTGGTGATGACGACCTCGACGTCGTACTTACCCAGGGGAAAGTCCCCGAGGGCTTCGCGGTCCATGTGGACCAGGAACCGATCGCCCGCCTTCGTGACCGGTTGTCCTTCGGCGTCGAGGAGCATGCCCGACGCGTCGATGTCCACATGGCCCTTCGGGTCGCTCAGGACCGCGAAGATGGCGGCGGCATCGGCGGGAACGAGGCGGGAGACCTCGATCCGTTCCAAGTATTCGCCCACGCGCGGCGTTTCCGCCGTGGCGATCAGGACCGCGCGGCCGAGGATGTGCGAGGCCATGGCGAAGCCGAGGTAGGCCGGAGTGGCGTCTGCGGGAACACCGATGGACGCGACGTCGAGCGCGTGCACCACGACGAAGTAACGGTGCGCACCGTGCCCCGCCGGCGGAGCCGCGCCGATGAAGCGGGCCGCGCGGGCGTCGTTGGGCAGCTGAAACGCGCCCTCGGGTATGCCCGAGCCGCTGTCGTCCCCGGCGCCCTCCGGCAACTCGGTGACGCCGGCGGGGATGTCGGCGACCGCCCAGTGCCAGAACCCGGATCCGGTGGGGGCGTCGGGGTCGTAGACGGTGACGGCGTAGCTCTTGGTCCCGTCCGGGGCGCCGCTCCACGACAACTGTGGGGAGACGTCCTTCCCGCCGGGGACCCCGGAGATACCGGAGAGCTGCTCAATCGACCAGGCGCCGCCGTCGGTGACGGTGGTGCTGGTAACGGTGAAGGAGGCCGCCTCGGGGAGGCGGGCGAAGGGGTTGTCGGCGCTCATAACGTCGTTCGCCTTTCAAGTCGGGCCATCTCGTGGAATGGCGGCGATGCGGCCGACAGCGGGCCCGAGGCGCAACGTGCGCCACGGCCTCACCCGAGCGGCGATCTCGCCGCCGGCGCCGATCGCCAGTACATCGACGATAACATAAACAATCGATTATTCTTCACATCGTCTATGCTGTTGCACATGACTCAGACGACGACCTCGTCCCCGACCCCGACTCACACCCCGACCTCCTCGGGAAAGCAGATGCTCTCCGAGCAGGTGTACGCCCGCCTGCGGGACGCGATCATGCGCGGCGACTATGCCCCCGGCGACCCCCTCAAACCCCAAGACCTCGCCAAGGAACAGGGCGTGAGCCTGGCCGTCGTGCGTGAAGCGCTCGTACGAGTGGTCGGCGAGGGCCTGGCCGACCGACTGCCCAATCGCGGCTTCGCCGTCCCGGCCTTCTCCGATCACCGCTGGCAGGAGATCGCCGAAGCCCGCCGAACCTTCGAACCGGTCGTGCTGCGCCTGTCCGTCCAACGCGGCGATCTCGATTGGGAGGCCCGCGTACGAGCCACCCACCACCGGATGGCTCGCACCCCGGTGTACACGCCGGAAGAGACCAAGTACTACAGCAGCGACTGGGCCGAAGCTCATCGGATCTTCCACCGCGCCCTGTTGGAGGGCTGCGGCAACACCGTTCTGCTGGAGACCTTCGACCGGATGTGGACCGCGAGCGAACTGGCCCGTCGCTGGTCGGCCCACCGCAACCCCGACCGCGACGGCGTCCTCGAACACCGCCGCCTGGAGGAGGCCGCCCTGGCCCGCGACGCCGACACCGCAGCCGAGGTACTGACCCGACACCTCACCCAGACCGCGGCCGGACTGACCGACTGCACCCACCCCGACCCCGTACCGCAAGCCTGACGCCCCCCGGACCGGCACCACCACGGCCGCACCCGATCACCGACCCCGAACCGGGCCCGGCGTCCCGGCGGTGGTCGGCCCGCTGGTGCTGTGGGGCCTGGGCTACGGCGCGGTACCGGTCACCCTCCAGACCTGGATCCTGACCGCGTCCCCCGAAGCGCCCGAGGCGGCGTCCGCGCTGTACGTCTCGACGTTCAACCTCTCCATCGCCCTCGGCGCCCTGCTCGGCGGATTCGCCGTGGACTCCCTTGCGACCGCGAGCGTGCTGTGGATCGGCGGCGCCCAGGCGATCGGCACGCTGCCGCACCCCGGCCGACACCGAGCGACGACCCGACCCGCCGAAGCCACGGATCACCCGTGAGGGGCCACCCGTAGAGACCCGAAGACCGACTCCACAGTCGCCACCGATCAGCGCGACGTCACGCAGAACCTGCGTTCGGCCGCGAACGGATCGCGGGGAATGCGCAGCGTGGTGCGCCTGACGGCCCCGGTGAGGTTGGCGAGGAAGCGGTCGGGGGTCAGCGGTTCGCGGGTGGAGGCGAGCAGTTCGGCCAGGGCCCCACACGTGAGCGCGTGTCGGGCGGCGGCCAGGGACGCGGCGGAGACGTCGACGATACCCGGCGGGACCAGGGTGACCGCCGGATCGAGGTCGAGGGCCAACAGCCAGGCGGTGTCGAGGAGTTTGCGGTGACCGGGCCATTTGGTGCGCCAGTCGGACGGGTACTCCAGATGCGCGCCGATCGTGTTGGCCAGGCCCCAGACCTCGACGATCCGTTCGTCGAGCGGAACAATCTGCCCCGTCGCCCCGAGATAGCCACCGGGCACCGAGACATGCGCGTCCCGATACACCGGATTCAACGGCAGCACCGCACCCGGCTCCCCGTCCGCCCCGACAAGCACCAGCACCGGCCGCTCCTGCCCTCGCCCTTCGCCGAGTGCAACGGCCCTGCGCAGACCGGGAAACGCGGCAACCCAGTCCGCCGCGGTATCGGGGTTGGCCGTCCCGGTGATCCCGATGTCGGTGTTGCGCACCCGAACCGCGGTCGCCGTATCGCTGCGGTGATACGCACCGGGATTCCACGGCCCCACGCACAGCACCGCCCACAGGGCCACCAGCACCACCGCCGCCGCCGTAACCCGCCGGGCGGGAACGAGCAGAACCGGCAGCAGCACGAGAAACATCGCCGGCAACAGCATCCGGGCGTGCATGTAGTCGCCGCCGAGCCGGACCACGTAGACCACCAGGGCCGACGCCGCCGCAAGCGGCGTCAGCAACACGGCCAGGCGAGCGCGATCCCCCGATCCCCTCGTCACGACCCCGGCCAGAACCACGCCGAGCAGCACCGCGGGTACGTACAGCCAGTAGGGCGACGCGAAGTCGGCGGCATAGCGCAGCCCACGACCGATCTCGCTCGCGCCCGGTTCCTTGGTGAGCGCGGGCAGCGGCACGAGCAGGCCGTAGTACCCCATCCGAAAGACCTCGTACGCCGCCGGCACCGCCACCGCCGCGGCCACCTGACACCCGGCGCCCCGCCACCCCGGCCGCAGCGCCGACCACGCGCCCACGAGGAAGAACCCGGTGACCAGGGCCAAGTCCGGCCGCACCAACACACCCAACCCGAACCACGCGGCATGCAAGGCCTGTTCGCCCGAACCGACGCCACCGGCACGGCCGCCGCGCACCAACAGCCACCAACACCCGCCAAGCCACAACGTCCCGAGCCCGGTGTCGAGGCCCGCCGTAGCGAAGTCCCAAAAGGGCGGCAGCGCGAGCGGAACCAGCACACCGGCGGGCAGCAACCGCAGCGGACCGGACGCCGCATACAACCGGCGCGTCGCGTCGAGCGCGACGGCGAGACCGGCCGTGGTCAGGAACAGCCCCGCGTAGACGGCGATTCCGCCGAGGTCGCCGGGCAGGACCGCGCCCAGACCCACCAGGATCCACTGCCACAGCGTGCTGGTGTTCGCCTCGATCCGCTCGTCGACGTTCACGACGGGGCCGTGCCCGGCCAGGATCTGACGCACGGTACGCAAAAAAATGAGGCCGTCGTCGGTCAGTGCCCGGTGCCGCCAACCGAGCACCGCCAGCGCGACGGTGGGAAGCAGAACCATCGCGGCGTTCCAGCGCCGAGCCCGCCGCCCCGTGTGCGGGTTCCCTTCGGGCGGCCGGCCGACGACACCGATCTCGTCGGGCGCGACGCGGGCCGCGGGCACGGTATCGGAGGCGGGGATCGACACGTCTGTTCCTTCGGTCCGAGAACGACACGACCTACCCCCAGCGGGACCGACGGCCTACCGTTCACCTGGTCACCGGGCCGGCCCTGGTGACCGCACGGCAACGCACTCGCCCCCCACCCTGGCCCGAAACCCGCCGCACACGCTCCCCCGGTGTCGTGTCCCGACCCACTTCACCCACTCGGTCCAACCGGAACCCACCCGCGCGCGTGGCCGACCGCCGCACCGGCCGGCACGCGAACGCGGCACGCGCCGGGCCGTCACAGATCGGCGAGGAGGTCGTCGAGGGCCTTGTCGAGGGCTTCGGAGTCGGCCCGGCCGAACCATGCACTGCCGGCCGGGGATCGCCCGACCGCCCGACCGCTCCCGGCCCGGACCGAGACGTGCCGTCCGAGCCGGGAGCAGGTACGAGGCTCGCGCCTCCTGAAAGTTCACCGACGCACGAGGCCCCCATCCACTCGCGAACGGGTCTCGTCGCCTCGCGGTGTCGTCAGCAGTGGCCCACCGGCTCCGAGATCGCGCACACGTTGCGGGTGAAGGTGTTGGTCGCCTTCGCGTCTCGATCGGCCAGGTCCGACGGGGCGTTGCCCAGGGCGACGTTGTCCGTGATCTCGTTGGCGGAGGTGGGCCCGCCGGAGAAACTGGGAACCAGCGCGATGCCACCGGACATCGAGGAGTCGCCCCTGTTGTCGCGGATCTCGTTGTCCGTCACGCGCGTCTCCCGGGCGCCGGTGAGGACGATGCCCGAGCCCTGGATGTGTTCGATGCGGGCGTTCGCCGGGCAGAACTTGTTGTTCTCGTTGATCCGGTTGCGCCGGATCGTCATCGCTCCGGCCACCGGCTGTGTCTCGTCGCCGACGATGAACACGCCGGCGCAGTTGGCGGTGAGCACGTTGCGCTCGATCGTCAGCATCCGGCCGCGGCGGACGTGTACGCCCAGCCGGTTGCCGGCCGCGTGGTTGCCGACGATTCTCGTGCCCATCGCGTCCGGGGTGTCGCCGAGGAAGAGGCCGTCCAAGCCGTTGTCGTCGGCGGTGTTGTCCGCGAGCACGCCCCGGGTGGAGATCTCCTGGCCGATGCCGTTCTCCCCGTTGGTGTGGGCGACGACGCGCCGAACCGTCATCCGGTCGGTACCACTGGCCCAGATACCGGACTTGGCGAATCCCGACACCGTGAGCGACTCGATCCGCACGCCGCCGACCGGATGGTCCGCCGTGCCCAGGACGCACAACCCGTGCCCGGCGGCGCCGCACGCGTTCGCGGCGGCGGCCTCGCCCGGAGCCCGGGTGATCACGGTACGCTTCCCCGCCCCGCTGATCCGCAGGTCGTCCTTGGTGATCAGGACCCCACCCGCGTACGTGCCCGCGAGGAGCCTGATCGTGTCACCCGGGGCGGCGTGATCCACCGCCTCCTGGATCGAGCCCCCGGCGTGGACGACGTGGACCGCGTTCGCCTGCGCGGGCGACGACATCCCCAGGCCGGAAGCGGCGAGGGCGGTCAGGGCGGTGACTCCGGCGAGCCGGCGAAGGTGTCGTGCCTGCATGGCGGGTGATCTGCCTTTCACGGTAACGGCGTTCGACTGTCGGGCTCGACGACGGGCTCGACTGACGGGATCGACTTACAGGAGGAACCGACGGGTGCATCGGTCGGGTTCGACCGTCAGGCGCGACCGTCGGGGTTCGAGAGAAGCGGATTCGGACGAACGGTTCGAGTCGGCAGGCGTTCGGCCGGCCGGCACGCGTCACACCACATGCACCGACTGCGGCCGTACAACGGCCCCGTCCGCCGACGCCGCCGGGGAGTCCGAGCCCGCCCCCACCGCGTCCACGTCCGGGACCGGGTCCGCCTCCCGGGCCTCGTCGGTCATCGTGTCCACGAGATCGGTGGTGTGCTCGGCAGCCCGGAACACCGGGTGCGCGAGGGTGCGCCGGAGGAAGCCCAGCGTCGTGCTGATGCCGCGCCCGCTCACCCGAAACTCGCCGAGCGCCCGGTTCGCCCGAGCCAGCGCCCGATCCCGGTCGGGCGCCCACACGATGGTCTTGGCCAGGAGCGAGTCGTAGTCGGGCCCCACCGTCCAACCGGCATACGCATGGGTGTCCACGCGCACGAACTGCCCACCGGGCGGTACGAATTCGGTGATGTGGCCGGGAGTCGGCGCGAAGTCGCGCAGCGGATCCTCGGCGTTGACGCGGCACTCGATCGCCACGCCCCGCACCGAGATGTCGTCCTGACGCATGGTCAGCGGCAGCCCCGCCGCGACCCGGATCTGTTCGCGGACCAGGTCCACACCGGTGATCATCTCGGTGACGGGATGCTCGACCTGGAGCCGACAGTTGACCTCCATCAGGTGGTACTCGTACGTGGGCGTGAGCACGAACTCGAACGTGCCCACCCCGACGTAACCCACCGCGACCGCGCCCCGAAGCGCGTCGGCGCACATCCGCTCGCGCACCTCGGACGGGAGGTTGGGCGCAGGTGCCTCCTCGACGAGCTTTTGGTGCCGACGCTGTACCGAGCAGTCTCGTTCGCCGAGGTGGACGGCCGCGCCGTGTCGGTCGCACAGCACCTGGACCTCGATGTGCCGGGCGCCCTCGACGAACCGTTCCAGGTAGAGGCGTTCGTCACCGAAGACGGACTGGGCCTGGGCCCGGGTCTCGGTGTAGGCCCACACCAGTTCGTCCGGATGTCGCACCACGCGCATGCCGCGCCCACCGCCGCCCGCGACGGCCTTGAGGATGATCGGATAGCCGACCTCGGCCGCGATCTCGGCGGCCTCGGCCGGCGATGCCAACGCGCCGCGACTGCCCGGCAGTACGGGCAGTCCGGCCTCGGCCATGATCGCCCGGGCCTGTGCCTTGTCCCCCAGCCGCTGCACGACCTGCGGCGGCGGGCCGATGAAGGTGATCCCGTGCGCCGCGCAGATCTCGGCGAAATCGGCGTCCTCGGACAGGAATCCGTAGCCCGGGTGGATCGCCTCCGCGCCCGTGCGCAGCGCGGCCTCGATGATCGCGGGGATGTTGAGGTAGCTGGCTCTGGCCGGCGGCGGACCGATGTGTACGGTCTCGTCCGCGAAACGAACCACGGCCGAGTCACGGTCCGCGGTGGAGTAGACGGCGACGCTGCGGATGCCCATCTCACGACAGGTACGTGCCACCCGCAGGGCGATCTCTCCCCGGTTGGCGATGAGCACGGTCGAGAACACGCGAATCACCTCGATCGGTGTTGGCGGTGGTCAGCGGTGGTTGTCGTGGCTGCTGTTGCCGTTGTTACCGCTCCGGCCGTTGTTACCGATTCGGCCGTTGTTGCCGCTCTGGCCGTTCCGGCCGTTGTCGCCGCCCAGGACACCCTGGCCGCGCCGACCACCGTGACCGCCGTAATCGGCGTGACCGTCCCGACCGCCTCCGTCGTCGTGGTTTTCGGTGGTCCGCTCGATGGTGATCAGCGGCTGCTCGAACTCCACCGGGTGCGCGTCCGGGGTGTGCAATTCCACGACCGTGCCGCCGACCTCGGCGGTGATCGTGTTCATCATCTTCATCACTTCGAGGATCCCGATGGTCTGCCCCACCCGGACGGTGTCCCCCACGCCCACGAACGGCCTTGCCCCGGGCTCGGCCGCGTGGAAGAACGTGCCCACCATCGGCGCGCGTACCACGTACAGCCGGTCGCTCT
>NZ_WWJX01000902.1 GCF_009865215.1 Streptomyces sp. SID3343
GTTGGCCGTACTCGCGCGCGTCCGCCAAATGCAGGTCACGCCGCTCGGAGGTGAACTTGCGCATGCCCGCCTCGGTGAACAGTTCGTCCACCGTCACCGTCATCGTCTTCGTCTCGGTCATCGCCTTGTCCGTCCTCGTGCTCGGGATGCTGATGTGGGTCGGTCGTGCGGCGCGCGGCGCCTTCGCCCGCCACCGGAACGCGGTGTGCGCGTCCCGGGAGCGAACGGAGCCGTCTGCGTTTGTGCTGGTCAGTCCCGGTCGCGCTCGGCGTCGCGGGCGGCGTCCTTCTCGTCCATCTCGGCCATGAACGCGGTGAGCTCGTTCATGTCCATCTCCTCGTAGGCCGCGTGCATCTCCTCCATCTCCCGGCGGTGCGCCGCCGCGGCGGTGTCCTCGAAGTCCTCGAATTCGCCCATGGGTTCCTCCTCCTTGATGCGGGCGGGAACGCGCG
>NZ_WWJX01000903.1 GCF_009865215.1 Streptomyces sp. SID3343
GGTGGCCGCGCGCCGGGCGCTCTCGCCGCGGTCCTGGAGGCCCGCCGCGCGGCGCTCCTCGGTGTCGGCGCGGCCCTCGGCCCCGGCCGCGGCCGCGTGCAGGGCGCGCACCAGCGCGGAGGCCGCCTCCTGGCGGGCGGCGAGGGCCGGCGCGGCGTCCCGCTCGGCCGCGCGGATCGCGGTGTCCACGCGCTCGGACCGGTCCACCGCGGCGCGGTGGCGCAGTACCACCTCGGTGGCCAGCCACGCCGAGTGCAGCCCGCGCGCGTCGGTCAGTTCGCGCTTGATCCGCGCGGCGTCCCTCTCGGCGCCGGTCAGCCGCATCGCCGCGTGCCGGTGGGTGATCTCGGCGGTGACCAGCGCGGCGTGCGCGCTCGCCTGCTGCGCGGCGTCCAC
>NZ_WWJX01000904.1 GCF_009865215.1 Streptomyces sp. SID3343
TCACCCGCTACTTCAAGGGACAACGCGTCGCGCCCCGCGACTTCCTCGACAAACTCGCGGCCTTTCTCGCCGACCGCGACACTCCGCTCATGCCCGAGGAACACGACCGGCTCGACCGGCTGCGCTCCGCCGCGCTCGCTGGCAGCACCAGGCAGGGCAACCAGGTCCTGTACTGGAAGGAGGAAGCCGCACGACTCGCCGTCACCGAGAAGGCGCTCACCGCGCGATGGCAGGACGAACGCGAGCGCGGCGTCCTGGACCGCCGACGGGCGACCGAGGTTCTGGGCGCCCTCGAACTCGAAGTCGCCGAGCTGCGCGAACGCCTCGAACACACCGAAGCCGCCCGAGCCGACGCCGAGGCGCAGCGGGACACCCTGCGCGACCGGGTTCGCGAACAGGACCGACGGCTCCACGCCGCCGCCGACTACGCCCGCGAGATCGAAGGCGAACTCGCCGAACACCGGGCGACCTTCGAACTCCTGCGCCGGGAGGTGGACGTCCTGCGCCGGCAGGTGGACGTCCTGAGCGAGGAAAAGCCGCAGCCGCGCTCTCGCGCACACGAGCGTGTCGGCCGGGCGACAACGCAGGTCACGGCGGAGGGGTCGGCCGCCTCTCCGCCCGAGTCCCGGGCGGATCTCGCCAGTGGGGGTGGCGTGGCGGCCACGGAGTTCGGATACCGGGTCTCGTCCCGACCCGCGGGCGAGGTGTCGGACGAACTCTTCGCGGAGATCAACCTGCGATGGGAGGCATGGGCCCGGCGGAATCGGGCACGGGCCGACCCCGCCACCGCTCCCGGGCTCCACCGGACGTTGGTTGTGTCGAGGGGGCTGGCAATGTGTCTCGGCCCGGCGATCGCGGTCGTGGGCACGGCCGCTTTGTACGTCGGCGACATCGACTTGGCCGCCTATTCGTTCTACTCGTTCATCCCGTGGTTCCTCCTCGTGGGCTGGAGCTTCGGGGCGCCCAGGCCGTACGACGAGATGGAGGCGCTGTCCGCCCTGCGGCACCCGTGGCAGGTCTGGCCGTGTCAGTGGAGCGTGGACAGGCCGGATGGGATGGGTACTTGCAACCGCTTCACGCTGCTGGATCCCGAGGGCCGACCGACCGTGGAGTTCACCAGCACACAGGAGCTGGACCATTTCGTCCCGCACGGGTCGAGGTTGGAGCTCGTGTGGGTCGCGGGAACCTTCGACTCGCCATGTGTGATCGCGTTCCCCTCTCCCACGTCCTGGAAAGGGAAGGACGCGGTCCTGGTCGCCGTACCCGAGCCGGTCACGACTCTCCAACGGACGATCGACCCGGACGAGTTCGCGTCTCTCGTGGACCAGGCACGGAACGCACAGGTCGACTGACCGCTGGTACGACGACACGTACGAGCCGTTCCGCACTGCGGGTTCCACGGGCCTGAGCATGTTTCCGGTACGGCGGGTGCTCGTGGTCCGAGCACCGGAAACACCGAGAACCGTCTTGATCGTGCGTCCCGTGGGCAGACGGCGTGCGGGCGTCGCCGAGGCCGATGACCGGCCCGCGACCTGCGGTGCTCTGCAGCGCGGCGGGCGCGCCGGTCGGGGTGTGGCACTCGAGGAGGACAGCGGACGACGTCCGGGACGCGGGCGATCAGGTGGTGGCCGATCTCGTTGCCGACGTTTTCGATCGCGGCCACCGAGAGCAGGACGAACAGTGTGACGACACGTCGTCGGCGCCGCGACACGAATGGGGCTGGTAGGGACTCCGTGTTCGCACGGGTGTTCACGAGGGTTTCCGAGGCTCGATTCCGTCGGTGTCGCAGACGAGCCTCGGACGAGCGCGAGGTGCCGCGGCAACGGCCGTTGCCGGCGCATCGGCAACAGGTTTGTGTGTTCCGGTGCCCACACCGCCCTCTCGTGTCGTTGAATCGGGACGTGACGAAGTGGACGACACCCGCGTGAGCGAGGACGGGGGCGTGTCGGGCCGGGACGGGGTCGAGTCGGACGCGGCGCGCTACGGGGCTGCGATGGAGGCGTGCTTCGAACGCGCCGGCGCATCGCGCCGCGAGTTCGCGAAGGCGGCGTTCCTCGACCCGTCCGCGATCACCCGCTACTTCAAGGGACAACGCGTCGCGCCC
>NZ_WWJX01000095.1 GCF_009865215.1 Streptomyces sp. SID3343
GTGCGAGAGGGCTCGGTCGACCTGATGGGCGGGATCGACGCCCAAGAGCTGCGGGCCGCCGTGGCGCAGCGGCTCCCGGACTACATGGTGCCGTCGGCGTTCGTGGTCCTCGATCGGCTTCCGCTCACCGCGAACGGCAAGGTGGATCGGGCGGCGTTGCCGGAGCCGGAGATCGCCGGCGGCGCCTACCGGGCACCGCGCACCCCGCGCGAGAAGGTGCTGGTCGCGGTGTTCGCCGAGGTCCTGGGCCTGGAACGGGTGGGGCTCGACGACGACTTCTTCGCCACCGGCGGCGACAGCATCCGCTCGCTCCAGGTCGTCTCCAGGGCCCGGGCCAAGGACGTCGAGATCACCCCGAAGCTGATCTTCGAACACCGGACGCCGGCAGCGCTCGCCGAGGCCGCGACCTCGGTCTCCGAGGCCGACGCAACCGACGCGAGCCACGGTGTCGACGGGATCGACGGGGACACCGGTGACGACTCGGTCGTACCGCTGCCGCCGATCGCTCGGCATCTGCTCGACGCGGGCGGCGGGTACGAGCGGTTCGCGATGGCGCTGGCCGTGGAACTGCCCGAGGGCA
>NZ_WWJX01000905.1 GCF_009865215.1 Streptomyces sp. SID3343
TGAGGCTGCCCGAGGGTTCGCGGACGAATCCGGTCTCGACGCCGTTGTTCACAGTGGCGGTCAATCCGAGGGAACCCGCGTAGAAGGTGGTGGCTCCGGAGGTCAGGCGCTCACCGTTGGTGGTGCCGGTGTAGGTGTTGTTCGTTGTGGTGGATCCGCGGGTGAGGGCGGTGAGTTGGTTGAAGTCGCCGTACGTCTCACCGGTGCGGGGCAGGCCGCCGCCGGCGGCGGTCTCGTTGCCGTTCGCGTCGAAGGTCCAGCCG
>NZ_WWJX01000906.1 GCF_009865215.1 Streptomyces sp. SID3343
ACGGGTCGCTAGCGGGGTCGCTAGGTCTAGCAGGCACGCCCGCTAGACCTAGCGACGATTCGACGTCAGTCCTTGGCGCGATTTCCGTCACGCTTGGTGATCGCAGCGGCGATGTCGTCGCGGGTGATGCCGCGCCGGTTCGCGCCCTTTGCGCCGTCGGCCGTGGTTCCCCAGACCTGCCCGGTGGCGATCCCGAACGGCTTGAGCGCGGTGGTCAGTTGCGCCGGCTTGGCCTTG
>NZ_WWJX01000907.1 GCF_009865215.1 Streptomyces sp. SID3343
GGAGCCGGCGGCCGTCCTCGCGGACCTCGACCGCGCGGGATTCGGGGCGGGGCTCGCCCGGCCCGTGGAAGTGGTCGTGTCCGGGGACCCGCGCGAGCTCGCGCATCGCTTGGCGGCGCTGCCGGGTGTCGCCGGCGTGGTCGCGCCCGAGACGTGGGCGAGTGGCGAACTGCGGGTGATCGACGTGTGGACCGACGAGGATCCGGCCGCCGACGGCGGCCGCGCCGTGGTCGGGCGGGTCCTGGATCGGGCCCGCGCGCACCCCGGCGCCGAGGCCGGTGGCGGTCCCGCGCAGGACGTGGACTTCGCCGACGCGGTCTACGGTTCGCTGCCCGTGATTCTCGCGGTGATCGCGCTGCTGACGTTCGTGTTGTTGGCCCGGACCCTGCGGTCGGTGTGGTTGCCGATCAAGGCCCTCGTGCTCAACGTGCTGTCGGTCGCGGCCTCCTACGGCGCGGTCGTGCTGATCTGGCAGCAGGGCCACGGCAGCGAGTTGCTGTTCGACACGCCGGCGACGGGGGCGATCACCGTGTGGGTGCCGATGGCGGTGTTCGCGTTCTTGTTCGGATTGTCGATGGACTACGAGGTGTTCATCCTGACCCGGATCCGCGAGGCGCACGTGGATCTCGCCCGCGGGGGCAGCGCCGACACCACCCGCGAGGCGGTCGTGGTCGGGATCGGCCGGACCGGACGGCTCGTCAGCTCGGCCGCGCTGATCCTGTTCTTGGCCTTCGTCGCGCTGTCCACCGTGCCGGTGACCGACGTCAGGATCCTGGCGACCGCGCTCGCGGTCGGCATCCTGGTCGACGCCACGATCGTGCGCGGTGTGCTCGCGCCCGCACTGGTGACTGTGATGAGCGGGGCGAACTGGTGGTTCCCGACGATCCTGGCCCGGATACTGCGGACCGGCCCGAACCCCGCGCCGGACGCCGACGGCGCCTCGGCACCGACGGTCGACCACGCGTCGGCACCGACCTCGGACCGGGCGGGCCGCCGCTGACCCGGTCGTCAACGATCCGACACCCTGCGGTCGCCCGGGCGGCGCGTACCGCAGGTCGGTGGAGTCGTCGGGCCCGGGTTATCCGTAACGTGCACCCGGCACCGACACCCGATATCCGTCCGGGTGATCCGTAACGTGCACCCGGCACCCGGCATCCGGCACCGGCACCGGCACACCCCGAGCGCACGAAAGCGAAAGAGGGGCCCGCGGAGGTGGGCCCCTCTTTCGTGTCCGCGGTCGACGTCCGCGGTGTCGGTCAGTGCACGAGCACCGGCACCGGCACCTCGTCCTCGGCGCCGTCCTCGCTCGACGACACGACCTTGGTCCCACCGTGTCCGACGGTGATGAACGTGAACGCGATCGTCGCGGCCAGGGCCAGGATGCCGACCGCCCACCAGATGGCGGTGGCGTAGCCGTGCACCATGGCCTGCAGGCGCAGTTGCTCGACGCCGCCGCTGCCCGCCGCGTGCGACGTGGCGTAGGCGGTGGTGGCGCTCGCGGCGATGGTGTTCAGCAGCGCCGTACCGATCGCGCCGCCGACCTGCTGCGACGTGTTGATCATCGCCGAGGCGACACCGGCGTCGCTGGGCCGGACACCGTGCGTGGCCAGGCTCATGGCCGGCATGAACGCGGTACCCATGCCCAGGCCGAGCAGGACCTGCGCCGGCAGGATGACGCCGGCGTAGGAGGTGTTGATGTCGAGCTGGGTGAGCAGCAGCATGCCCAGCGCGGCGCTGACGAAGCCGGGACCCATCAGCAGTCGGGCCGGAACCCGCGTCATCAGCCGGGCGCCGATCTGGGTCGAGCCGGTGATCATGCCCGCGATCATCGGGAGGAACGCCAGGCCGGTGACGACCGGCGTGTAGCCCTTGACGATCTGGAGGTAGTAGGTGAGGAAGAGGAACATGCCGAACATCGCGATGATCGCGAGGCCGAGCGAGAGGTAGATGCCGGCGCGGTTGCGCTCGGCGAGAACCCGCAGTGGCAGCAGCGGCGCCTTGACCCGGGCCTCTACCAGCACGAACGACGCGAGCAGCACGACCGCGGCGACGAACAGGGACACCGTCGAGGTAGCCATCCAGCCCGAGCTCTCGGCGCGGGTGAACCCGTAGACCAGGGTGCCCAGACCGAGCGAGGACAGCAGCACGCCGGGGATGTCCAGCGGCGCGCGGTTGCGCGTACCGGACGGCTCACGAATCACGAGGACCGCACCGAGCGCGGCGACGGCGGCGAAGGGGATGTTGACGAAGAAGGTCCAGCGCCAGTTCATGTACTCGGTGAGCACGCCGCCCAGGATCAGGCCGACCGCGCCGCCACCACCGGCGATGGCGCCGAAGATGCCGAACGCCTTGGCGCGTTCCTTGGCCTCGGTGAACATCACCGCGAGCAGGGACAGCGCCGACGGGGCGAGGAGCGCACCGAACACGCCCTGCAGGGCGCGGGCGCCCAGCAGCATGCCGGTGTTGACCGCTATGCCGCCGATCGCGGAGGCCGCGGCGAAGCCGATCAGGCCGACGATGAAGGTGCGACGTCGGCCCCACATGTCGGCGATGCGACCGCCGAAGAGCAGGAGCCCGCCGAAGGCCAGCGCGTAGGCGGTGATCACCCATTGGCGGTTGCCGTCGGAGATACCCAGGTCCGACTGTGCGGACGGGAGGGCGATGTTCACGATCGTGCCGTCGAGCACGACCATCAACTGGGCGATGGCGATGAAGATCAGCGCTTTCCAGCGCCGGGGATCCGGCATCGCGTTGGCGGCCGGAGCCGTCTTGGACAGGGAGGTGCGAGGCATGGCGGTACCCACTCGGGAAGATTGCGTGGCGACGCCGAACGTCGCCGGGGGCGGTGTCTGCGCGCGCCTCGGCGATGTGCGGGCGCGGTCGTACGATGTCGGACGTGGTGGCGGAACGCGCGATGCGGTCCGCGCTCCGAAGTGTTCGTCGCCGGTGTCGGCGGTGGTGGTGGTCAGTGGGTCAGTCGGCCACGTGCTCCAGGTCCTGGAGCGTAACGGGGCACCCGGACAAGGGCGTCGGATCGATCGCCCGGAAGCCGTCGAGCAACAAGTCGAGGTAGCGCGGGAGGTAGCGGTCGTTGATCGTGCAGCCCACGCCCGGCAACGGCCGGGTGAGTTGCATGATCGCCATCACCAGATCGCCCGAACCGACATCGGTACGCAATCTGCCCTGCTCGCGGGCCCGCTCCATGAGCGACTCGGTGACGCCCGCCAAGCGGGCGCGCGCCGCGAGCAGTTCGGGATGCGACTTGTCGACGTCGTCGGACAGCAGGGTGCACAGCGCCCCGATTTTTTCCTCCGCCGCGCCGTGGATGAAGCGTCGCAGCGCGGTGAAGGCGTCCGTCTCTTCCGCCGCCGCGGACTCGCCGCGCTCGGTGATGCGTTCCGTCACGGACAGCACCACCCGATGCGCGAGCTCGCCGCGGTCGGCGAAGTGCCGGTACAGGGTCGCGTTGCCCACCCCGGCGCGCCGGGCGACCTCGTCCAACGGCGCGTCGGCGCCGTGCTCGACGAAGATCTCTCGGGCGGCGGCGATGATGCGATCGCGATTACGCCGGGCGTCCGCACGCAGTCGGGGTTCCCGATCCTTGACGTCGACTTCGGCGACTGGGGTGTCGGCGAGGGTGCTGCCCATGATCCGGCCCTTCCTTCCTGTACGTGCCCGACACGTAAGCGGGGAGTGAATCCCCGATTGTTCCTACGCAGGGGTAAACGGACAGGAAGTCCCCGGATATTTCGAAAGCCCATGTGACCTGGGCCACATGGGCTTCCTCGGGCTTTTTCAGGCCCCACAAGCCCCTGCGGGGCACCAACGGCTGGTGCACGCGAGGTCGTGCCGGCAGGCGTTCAGGTCGTTTCGTTTGAACCGTGCGCGCGCGCCCACGCGAGGAGGCGGTCGCTCGGCCACGTGGTGATCACCCGGTCGGAAGGGACGCCGCACTGCTCGGCCCGGGCGCAGCCGTACTGCTGCCAGTCGAGTTGGCCGGGGGCGTGGGCGTCGGTGTCGACGGAAAAGTACACGCCTGCGGCGACCGCCAGGCGCAGCAGGCGCGTGGGAGGGTCCAGGCGTTCGGGCCGGCAATTGATCTCCACGGCGGTGTCCGACTCCGCGCACGCGGCGAACACGGCCTCGGCGTCGAAGGTGGATTCCGGGCGACCCTTCCCCTGGACCAGGCGTCCGGTGCAGTGGCCCAGGACGTCGACCCGGGGATTGCGGACCGCGGTGAGCAGCCGACGGGTCATCGTGGGGGCATCCATGCGCAACTTCGAGTGGACGGAGGCGACCACGATGTCCAGGCGGTCGAGCAGTTCCGGCTCCTGGTCGAGTGAACCGTCGTCGAGGATGTCGCACTCGATACCGGTGAGCAGACGGAACGGGGCCAGTTCGGCGGCGAGTTCGGCGACGACGTCGAGTTGTGCGCGCAGCCGGTCGGGGGTCAGGCCACGAGCCACGGTCAGCCGCGGCGAGTGGTCGGTGAGGACCGCCCACTCGTGGCCCAGGTCGCGGGCGGTCTCGGCCATCGCACGAATCGGGCTGCCGCCGTCGGACCAGTCGGAGTGCATGTGGCAGTCGCCGCGCTGCGCGGCGAGGAGTTCTTCGCCGCCGGTGGTCAAGGGACCGTGGTCGGCCTCCAGGCGCGCCAGGTAGGGCGGGACGTCACCGGCGGCGGCCTCCTCGATCACCTCGGCGGTCTTGGGGCCGATCCCCTTCAGGTCGCGCAGGGTGTGCGCGGTGATGCGGCGGCGCAGGTCGTCGGGGTCGAGGTCGCCGACGATCGCCGACGCGGTGCGAAACGCCTTGACCCGGTAGGTGGGCTCCTGGGTGCGTTCCAGCAGGAACGCGATGCGGTCGAGCGCTTCCCGCGGGTCGGGGGCGGGCGCGGCGCGGTTTTCGCGGGGTGAGGGCATGGACGAACTGTGGCCGCCCGGGGTGACGGTAAACCGATGGTGATGGGTCGATCACGTTTCGCGTCGAACGCCGGCCGACATCGCGCTTTGATCGACGGAGCGAAACGGGGCATCGACGCTCCGTCGAATAATCCCGCCGGGAATCCGGGTGGTGGTGCACGTCACATTGCCCGCACGGTATGTCGGAGCACCCCGACGCACCGTGAGCCGAAACTCCCGGAATTTTACCGTGTGTGGCGATCGGGTAACCCAGGGCGGATGGGCTCGAATACTTTGCGTGGAGGAATCGGAACTTTCAGTCCCGGTATTTCCCCTTTTCGACCCGATTTCCGTCATGTCGCAGAACGTGATGTTTGGATCCGGGTCCGGGGTGTGCGTAGTTTGGTGCTTCCGCAGCACCGGCCCGGTGCCTGAGCGGATATGCCCGCCGGATCGCCGAATCCTGCCGCCGGAGGGCCCCGGGACTAAAAACCCGAAAAGGCAGGAGCGGGGGAACCAGGTAGTACGCCGTCGGATGACACCTGTTCACAGGTGTTCGTCGGACGGCTTGGGGTGAAGCCGTGTGCCCTCCCATCCGTGGGAGGCGACATGCGGCCGGGCGAGACTCTCCAGCCCGAATCCGACAGCTCACCTCGTAGGCGTGGGAGAAGGAACCATTTCGTGCAGTCCATGATCACCCCTGCCCGCACGTCCAAGAAGCAGCGCCTGGCGCTCACCCTCGGCATGGCCGGCGCCATCGTCGCCGCCCCGCTGATCGGTGGCCTGGCGACCGCCAACGCCGCGTCGGTCTCCACCTGGGACAAGGTCGCCCAGGGCGAGAGCACGGGCAACTGGCACATCAACACCGGCAACGGTTTCTACGGTGGCCTCCAGTTCACCCAGAGCACGTGGGCCGAGTTCGGTGGCCTCAAGTACGCCCCCCGTGCGGACCTGGCCACCAAGGACCAGCAGATCGCCATCGCCGAGAAGGTCCTCGCGGTTCAGGGCCCCGGCGCGTGGCCGAACACCTCCGGCCCGGCGGGCCTGACCAAGGGTGGCCCCGCGCCGACCGTGGCCCCCTCCACCTCCTCGAAGGCCGCGACCGCCGCCCCGGCGCCGGTGGCCAAGACCGAGAGCAAGTCCGTCACGGTCGAGCCCAAGGTCGTCTCCCCCAAGCTCACCGAGAAGACGTCCACCACGTCCTCGTCGAGCAGCACCTACTCCGTGGTCAAGGGCGACACCCTGTCCAAGATCGCGGCCGCCAAGAGCGTCGAGGGTGGCTGGCACAAGCTGTACGCCGCCAACCGCGCCGTGATCGGCTCGAACCCCAACCTCATCCAGGTCGGCCAGAAGCTCGCCATCGCGGGCTCCGCCAAGGCCGGCGCGACCTCCGCCGAGGCCCCCGCGACCAAGACGGAGTCCGCCCCCGCGGCCCCGCACAAGGTTTCGGTGACGCTCAAGGAGAAGGCCGCGGCCCCCGCCCCGGCCACCAAGGCCAAGCCGCAGATCTCGGTCAAGTCGGCCGACTCCTCGGCCGCCGCCGCCACGACCAAGACGAACTCGTCGGGTTACGTCGCCCCCGTGAACGGTTCCCTGGGCACCGCGTTCGGCACCGGCGGCTCGATGTGGTCCAGCGGTAGCCACACCGGCCAGGACTTCATCGTCGGCACCGGTACCTCGGTCAAGGCCATCGCGGCCGGCACCGTGGTCAGCGCCGGCAACGGCGGCGCGTACGGCAACGAGATCGTCATCCGCCACGCGGACGGCAAGTACTCGCAGTACGCCCACCTGTCCAGCATCAAGGTGAGCGTCGGCTCGACGGTCGGCGCCGGCCAGCAGATCGGCCTCTCGGGTGCCACCGGCAACGTGACCGGCCCGCACCTGCACTTCGAGATCCGCACCACCCCGAACTACGGCAGCGGCATCAACCCCGTCACCTACCTGCGGGCGCACGGCGTCAGCCTCTGATCGCCCACTGATCACAGTCGCGACAACGCGGTGAGCACACGGGGGCGCGGCGGTTCCCCCGAGTCCTCCCCGTAGCAGCACCCAAGGGCCGTGCCCGGCCGACCGAAAGGTCACCGGGCACGGCCCTTCGCCGTACCGCGGTGGAAACTGCGGGGGTGGAACCGCCGTGGAAACCGCGGCCTCCGGAGCAAGCGCCACGGGTGGGCCGGTGGGAACCATCCCAAGCCCACCAGCCCACACCCGCGGCCGTGAAGTCGACGAACCCCCTACGGCCGGTAGCCCGCCTCCGGCGCCGCCGTGGGTGCACCGGTCGCCGACGAGAAATCCTGCGACAGGAAGTCCGGCGGCAGGTCGGCGAGTTTGCCGACCTCTCGGGCGAACGAATCGGACGCCGCGGTGAGTTGCACCTGGATCGCGTGGCAGAACGCGCGCAGCCAAGCCACCCTGCGTTGCATTTCCTCCAGTTCGGCGGCGTATCGGCCGCCCGCTTGCGTCCGGTACGAACGGGCCGCGTCCTCCGCCGCGGACTCCGCGCGCTCCTGCGCCTCCCGCAGCATCACCTCGGCCTGCTGCCGGGCCTCCGTCATCACCTGGCGGCAGTACTGTTCGGCCTGGGCGACGTAGGCGTCGGCCTGTTGCTGGGCCTGGGAGAGCATCGCGACCGCGTACTTCTCCGGCTTCGCGGCCGGCACCAGGGCCGACGACGTGGTGGGGCCGGGGCCGGTCTCGACGCCCTGCTGGCGATACCACTCGCGAAGCCGCTCGATCTCCGCGCGCAGCGCCGACTTCTCGTTGTCGCTCGCCGAGATGTCCTCGGCGAGGCGGCCGAGGAACATCCGTACCTCCTCGACGTCGTAGCCCCGACGGGCGAGCGACGCGCGGTTGAACTCGGTGGCGCGCACCCGCTGCGGTGTCAGGGGGGTCCGGTGCCGGTCCGCAGGCACGGGATGGGGCCGGCCCCGTTCGTCCTCACCACGCGGCTGGTTCATGACTGACCTCCGTCGATCGGTTCGCCTGGCGCTGCCCGGGTTCCGCGTAGCCGGCGAATTCCTCGTAGTGCAGTCGTTCCTCGGGCAGGCCGGCGGCGCGCAGCCGGGCCAGCCCGTCGGTCACCAGGTCGGGGGAGCCGCACAGGTAGATCTCGTGCGCGCCCCACGGGCCGTGCCGTAGCGCGACGTTCACCGAATCGCCCTGCTCGCCCGGGTACTTCGCGTCCTCGGAGACCGCCGGGATCACGGTCAACCACTCGCAGGCCCGCGCGTACGCCTCCAGCGCGCCGAGGTCGTACAACTCCCGGGCGGTGCGCGCGCCCACGTACACGATCGCGCGCCGGCGGATGGCGCCGTAGTCGTGTTCGGACCTGATCTGTTCGATCAGGGCCTTGAAGGGGGCCAACCCCGTGCCGCCGGCGAGCAGGACCACGTCCCGGCCGCCGGTGCCCTCCAGGGTCAGGCGCTGTCCGACGGGTGCGCCGAGCCGGAGCAGGTCGCCGGCCTGGACGCCCTGCGCGATCGCGGTGCTGACGCTGCCGCCGTCCACGACCCTGACGTGGAACTCCAGTGTCCCGTCCGCCCGGGGGGCGTTGGCGGGGGAGAAGTAGCGCCACATGCGCGGGCGCAGCGCGGTCTCCAGCGCCACGCTCTGGCCCGGTACGAAGTCGAGCCGGGTGTGCGGACGCACGGTCAGCACCACGATGCCCAGGGTCCGGCGGTCGTGCCCGACCACCTCCGCGTCCCACCACGCGGGCGTCGTGCGCGCCGACTCCTCGGCGGCGTCGCACATCACCTTGGCGACGAGCCCGTAGGCCGCGGCCCAGTCGGCGGCCAGTTGCGGGGTCCACGCGTCACCGGCGAAGTTCTCCAAGGTCGCGAGCAACGCCTCGCCCACCGCCGGGTAGTGCTCGGCCACGACCGCGAACTTGCGGTGATCACGGCCGAGTTGGCCCAGGAATACGACCAGGGTGTCCAGGTCGTCGACGTTCGAGACGACGTGTCCGAGCGCCTCGACGAGCTTGCCACGCTGCCCGGCCATCGAGACGGGGAACATCTGCCGGGTCTGCGGGTGACCGAGGAACAGGGACGAGTAGAAGAACAGGGGCACCTGGTCGCCGTGCGCGGCCACCAGGCGCCAGCTCTCCTTGAGGCGGGCGGTGTCCACGGCTCAGCGCGCTCCCTCGCCGGCCGGGACCGGATGCTCGACGATCTGCTCGCGCACGGCGTCCAGCGTCGAGGCGACGGCTTCGGCGATGTGCGCGGGTGCGCCCAGGTCGGCGAGGACATCGAGCAGGTGGGCGGCGACCTTGTCGTAATGCGGGCCGCTCACGCCGAGCCCGGCATGGGCCTCGTCGAGGCCGCGCCCACCGTAGCTCTGCGGGCCGCCGAGGACGGACGACAGGAGTAATACCTGATGCCGCTTCACCACCGAGACGTCCGCAGCGGCGAAATAGGGCGCCAATTCCGGGTCGGCCAATACCAGCCGATAAAAGCGGTCGACCGCCTCGGTGATAACCGGTGCGCCGCCGAGTTGTCCGTACAGGGTGTCCTGCTCTTCGAGGGGAGTCGAGGTTTCTGTTTCGGCCATGGTGCTCACCCAGTCGTCGATCGGAAATTCGGACGGCACATAGCATCCGGGTCCCGACTGTCGCATGTCAATGAGAGTAATGCCGGAATTTGATCGGATTGCGGCCCGAGGTTCCGACGGCCGCGCGGGGGTGCGGAGGGCGACGTGAAAGAGCGAATATTCCACCGGGCAAGCATTTCGGGGTGAACCGCAGCCCTCGCCAACCGGAATCAAGTGGGTAAAAATGACGGGCGAAATCGGATATCGAACGTCCGATCGGGAACGGGATCCGCAGGAGATCAAGATCCACTGTGAGGGCCGACCAAGATCGAATGCGGGGGCGGGTTCGGCGATACCCGGAAGATCGTATTCCGTATCGAGTCGAAGATCGGCCGAATATGCTCGCGCATTTCGGGGGCGGCGTCCGGCCGGCGGTACTCGGGCCGGCGGGGTGGGAAGGGGAGAGGCTTTCGACGAGTGCGGGGTCGCGGGCACCGGCCCGCGACCCCGCACGTGTGTGCGACCGGCTCAGGCCGGGCCCACCGTGATCGTCGCCGTGAGCGGCAGGTCGGCGCTGGAGGCCCCCACGTGGACGGTGTACGCGCCGGGCTCGGTGCGCCAGCCGACGCCCTCGACCCAGTGTCGGAAGGCGTGGGCCGGGATCGACACGTCCACGTCGACGGTCGAGCCGGGCTCCGCGAGCACGCTCGCGAAACCGGCCAGCCAGCGGACGGGGCGTTCCACGTCGCTCTCCGGCCGGCTCAGGTACGCCTGGACGACGTGCCGACCGGGCCGAGCGCCGGTGTTGCGTACGGTCACCCGCGCGGTGGCCTCGGCGCCCGCCGGCGACGACGCGGCGACCGCCACCGCGACGTGCTCCCACGTGGTCCACCCGAGACCGTGCCCGAACGGGTAGGCCGGGGCGGCCTCCGAGCGGGCCCACCCCCGATACCCGATGTGGATGCCCTCGGCGTAGTCCAACCGGCCGTCGACAGGGATCGTGGACAGCACCTGCGGGTCGTCCTCGTGCGCGGGCCACGTCATCGGCAGTCGGCCACCCGGCTCGGCGCGGCCGAGCAGCACGTCGGCCAGTGCCGCGCCGAACTCCTGCCCGGGGAACCACGCCATCACGATCGCGGCCACGTCCGCGCGCCACGGCAGCAGTACGGGCGAGCCGCAGTTGAGCACCACGACGGTGTTCGGGTTGGCCGCCGCGACGCGACGCACCAACTCGTCCTGGCGGCCCGGGAGGGACAGGTTCGGGCGGTCGTGGCCCTCGCTGTCGGTTTCCTCGGTACTGCCCACGACCACGATCGCCACGTCGGCCGCTGCCGCGAGCGCGACCGCGTGCGCGAGGTCGGCGTCCTCGTGCGCGACCGGCGGGTCGACGCCGAGCACGAATCCGGTACCGGACAGACCGGGCGCGAAGTCGTGCCGCAGGCGCAACTCGACCTCTTGACCGGCCGTCAGGTCCAGTACGGCCCAGCGCTCGGGCGGGGTGAGGATCCCGCCGAGCGGGTCGTCGGTGACGAGTACGTCCTCCAGGAGAGTCACCCCGTCGGCCTCCAGACGGAACCGGCCCACGCCGCCGATCCCGATCCGATGCGGGCCGCTCTCGCGGACCTCCAGGATCCCGACGGCCTCGATCGTCGCGGCCTGTGCGACGATCGGGTCGTCCAGCCACAACAGCCTTCCGCCGCCGCGCAGTTCCTCGTGCAACAACCCGCCGTCGGGATCCGTGTACGTCAGCCACAGGCCGCGTTCGCCGGTCTTGGGGTCGCGGGTGTCCGCGTCCGTGACCGGCGGCAGTCGGTGCCGGATTCGTGCCCCGACGGCGTGCTCGACGCTCACGTCGGGGCCCAGCGCCGCGCGCAGACCGGCCAGCGGGCCGATCGCGTACGGCGGGATGACCGTCGCGCTGCCGCCGCCCTGGATCCGCGCGACGTCGGCGTTGGGGCCGATCACCGCGACCCGCCGCAGCGTGCCGGGGTCGAGCGGCAGTACGGCGCCGGT
>NZ_WWJX01000908.1 GCF_009865215.1 Streptomyces sp. SID3343
GCCCGGATGGCAGGTGCCGGCCGCGGCGCTGCGCGCCGGGCGCGCGCTCGCCGGCCAGGTCCTCCTCGACCCCGCAGCGCGCGACCGGGGACCGAACACTGGTGGCGCACGGCCGAGGAAACCGCCCCGAACGCGACCGCGAGAGGTCATGCTGCTCGGACGAGGTCTCGACCGGCACGGCGACACCCGCGCCCGAAGCCCGCGACCCCGACCACCGGGTTCGATGCCCTGTCGAGCCTGCCCGAGCCCACAACGAGGTGAATCGCGTTGCCGAACGCGCAGTCGCTGAGAAGCGCGCTGTTGACATGGATCGCCGACCAGGAGACCCCGCACTCACCGTTCGTCCGCACACGCCCCTTCCTCGACGAACACGGCCTCGACAACCGGGCCGGCGACGAACTGCTCCGCGGCCTGATCCACGACCACTTCGCCGAAGCGGCACCCACGACCTACGAGGAGCAAGACCACCTCACAGAGGCCCGCCTCACGCCCGCCGGCCTACGCGAGGTCGAACTCCTGCGCGCACAGCGTCAGGACCCGGCCGCCCAACAACGACACCTGCGCCGGGAATTGCTCCTGTGGCTCTATGGGCAGGCCCTGATCGGCCAACACACCCCACGCCTGGCCGACTTCACCACCACCGACGGAGCATGGTTCGCCGGCGCGCCCGTACCGACGACCGCGGTGGAAAACGCGTCTCTGGCCCTGCGCGAGGCGGGAATGATCAGCGGGCCGGGAACCTGGGGGCACGGCGTGCCCCGGCCCCGACTCACCGCGGCCGGAACGGCCCGCGCCGAAGACTCCGGAGGCGACGTGTCCCAACACCGACAAGGCCCACGCGACAGCGTGGGACAGCAGATCAACTTCAACGCGCCCATGGACGGCAACAACTTCGCGATGGGCACGAACGTCACCCAGACGAACACCGTCAACAACCTGGACGCCCGGGCCATGTCCGCCTTCGCCCGCGGCCTCCAAAGCGCTCTTCCCGACCTGCGCCTGCCGCCCCAGGACGAAGCCCAAGCCCGCCAGGCGTTGCAACAGATCCAAGCCGAGGCGGATTCGCCCACACCCGACCCGGAACGGATCCGCACCCGCATGGAACGCGTCATGGAGTTCTTCTCCCAAGCCTCCGTTCCGGTGGTCACCTACGCGCTGATGCAGGGCGTAACAGGTCGCGACCATGTGACCCGGTCCGACCCGACACACGACGAGACTCGGCCACGGCGGCGACCGAACGGTCGGCCTGCCCTCTTCCGTGACCGGCTGCGAAACAGGGCCGTTCTGCCGGTGGGCCCATCGTTCGGCCCGTCGCGTGGGGCGTCGCCTGCCCCGTCGCGTGGCCCGTCGCGCTTGGAACCGACGGGTCACCCGAGGGCGTTGGTACCGGTCGGGGCGTGATGCGCACCCCCGCCGGTGCGCAGCCTGGGTACGGGTGTGTGGAGAGAACACCAATTCATCCACGCCCGGCCGGGCCCGGCGAATACGGTCGCGACCATGACCGACACCACCCCTGCCCATTTACCTTCCTGTTGCTTTTCCTGTTGCTTGAGCATCGGCCGCCCACCGATCGTTTTCCCTGGTCACCGCCCCGTCAGGTCTCGATAGGAGCGCTGACTACTTCCCTTGGGGACCCTCCTCCGATCGGAGGCCCCGCGTCGTTCAGTCCTCGCCCCGGCCCGAGGTCCGACCCCGGCACACCCGCCAGTGGCGCGGCGGCCGGGCCCGGGCGACGCCGGCCGACGAGGCACCTCACGCCGGGGCCCAGATGTGAAAGCCGCGCGCGACCCGACCCGAACGACCACCGGGCCGGGGCACACCGGAGGTCGCCACTCGGGTCGTTACTCAAGTGGTCACTCGGGTTGTCACTCAGGTCGTTTCGATCGCGACGGCCGGACCGGGAAAACGCCTGGCCACACGCCCCGGACAAGGGCCGAAGGACAGCCGACTACTTCTAGGCGAGTCGCGGGGCGGGCTGCCGCCGGATTCGTGCGTCGAGGAGACAGACCGGCGCTCGCCGCGAAGTCCGAGGCGATCGACCGGTGGCACGACGCGTCCTTCGACTCAATGCCGCGGAGCACCGCGGCGCCGACCTCGCCTTTCTCGGTCACTCCCCAACTCGCGGATGAAGCAACCGAGTTGGCCCCCTTCAAGGGCGTCCGGATGCACGTCCACGGCTCCGAAACGGTCGCCGAACAGGGCCACCTGTCCCGAGTGAACGAAGAACGGGTCGTCCGAAACGCGGCCACCGCGGCGGCCCGCTCGCGCGCCAAGGCCGCATAGCCGTGCACCACCTCATCGACCGGACCGCACCGCCGCATCCACCACCGAGCGGCCGGGTGACGCGACGCAGGTCGCCCTCACCCGGCGCGATGCCAGCTAGTGCCATGCCCGGCGCCGGTCAGCCCGGTCGGGACACCAGCCCCGCGAGGACGAGGTCGACGCTGTCGGTGACCAGGGCGTGGTCCAGTGGGGTGTGTCGGAACAGGGCGCGGTAGTAGACCGGCGCGGCCAGTGCGTCGAGGGTGAACTGCATCGCGGTGTCGTCGAGTTCGGGAATTTCCCCGCGCTCGGCGGCGCGCCGCAGGACGACCTCGGTGCTGCGTCGACGGGTGTGGAAGACGTCCTCGAGGAAGGTGTCGCGCAGCGCGGGGTCGCCGGCGAGGTCGGCGACGAGCGCGGGCAGGACTCGGCCGAGCACGGTGGTCTCGAATGCGGTGACCAGGGTGGAGATGCCCGCGACGAGGTCGGCCCGCAGGTCGCCGGTGTCAGTGGTGGGAGTCGTGCCCAGGAGTGTGGCGACGGCGTCGGTGATCAAGTGCTGCTTGGAGGGCCAACGTCGGTAGATGGCGGGCCGATAGACGCCGGCGTTCTTGGCGACCTGGCCGATGGTGAACTCGGCATAGCCCACCTCGGCGAGGAGGTCGAGGGTCGCGGTCCGCACGGCCGCGTCGATCTCGGGGTCCTTCTGACGCCCGGCGGCACGGGGCGGGGTGGGGGTAGGCGGCACGGGGACGTCCTTTGTGGTGAGGGGCCTCGGTCGGGGCGGGTGGGGAAGCGGGCGGCGAGTCGGGGTGCGGTGGCATCGGCTTGAATTGATACAGGACGTACTGTATCACTGAAAAGGAGGCGGCTTCAGCCCGCCTCGCTCCGATGGCCGATCGCCTCTCGTCGAAGGGTCTCCACCATGCCCGTCCCCATGTCCGCCGCCGTTTCGCCCAACCCCGAGCTCAACCCCGACCACCCGGCCGATCCACCCTCCCCGAGTCGCCCATCCACCCCGCCCGTCCGAGCCGGCGTCGCGATCGGTGCCCTGATCGCCCTGGCCCTGGTCGCGCTCGCCCTGCGCGCGCCGGTGACCGCCACCGGCCCGCTGCTGAGCCGCATCCGCGACGACCTCGGCCTGTCCGGCGCGGCGGTCGGCGTGCTGACCTCTCTTCCGGTGCTGTGCCTGGGCGTGTTCGCGTTCGTCGGCCCCGTTCTCGGGCGGCGCTGGGGCGAGGCCCGAGTGGTGCTCGCGAGTCTGGTCCTGCTCGTGGCGGGAGCCGCGATCCGCCTGGTGCCGAACGCGGGCGCGCTGTTCGCCGGGACGATCCTGGTCGGGGCGGCCATCGGGCTCGCGAACGTGCTGCTGCCGGGCATGATCCGGCACCGGTTCGCGGGCGCGGTGGCCGGCGTGACCGCGTTCTACTCGGCGTGCCTGACTTTCGGCGGTGCCGGCGGCTCCGCGGTGGCGGCTCCGCTCGCGGAGGTGACCGGGTCTACCTGGCGGATACCGCTGGCCCTCGTGGCGATCCCGCTGTCCGCGGCGGCGATCGTGGCGTGGCTGCCGCAGGTCCACGCCGAGGCGGCGCCCGCCGTCGGGCCGGCCGCGATTCGGGTTCGCCTGTGGCGGGACGCGACCGCGTGGCACGTCACGGTGTTCTTCGCGGCCCAGGCGCTCCTGGCCTACGTCGTCTTCGGTTGGTTGCCCAGCATGTGCCTGGACCGCGGCATCAGCGAGACCCACAGCGGCCTGATCCTGTCGCTGACCAGCCTGGTCGGCGTGGCCGGCGCCGCGACCCTGCCTTCGGTCTACCGCCGCCTGCCCGACCAGCGCGTCCCGGCCGTGGCCGTCGCGCTCCTGAGCGGGGTCGGTCTGGCCGGCATCGTGCTGGCCCCTGCCCCGTGGGGCGTGTGGGTCGCCGCGGTGGTCCTGGGCCTGGGCCAAGGTGCCGGCTTCGCCGTGGCGCTGAGCCTGATCGGCCTGCGTACCGGCGACGGCCCGCAGACCTCGGCGCTGTCCTCGATGGCGCAGGGCACCGGATTCCTGATCGCCACGGTCGGCCCGTTGGGCGCGGGCCTGCTCCACGAGGCAACCGGCGGCTGGACGGCGCCCCTGGCGGCGCTGCTGAGCGTGTGCGTGGTCCAGGCCGCGGCCGCCCTCGTCGCCGGCCGCGCCCGGCTGGTCCGGGTGGGCACTCGCTGACCGCCGACGCCGGCGTGATCCGCCGCTACTTCATCCGGCGAAACAAACACGCCGCCGACGAACGCCTACGTCAGATCGTCAAGAGGGCAAACGTTGCCTGATGCGGCACTGGGGCCTGTTCCGTGTTGAGATCATTCGGTGGGGCGGAGACTGCGGATCCAGATGAGGGAACCACGCAGGTGGAGTGCCGCGAGGTAGCCGGCGGGGGTCTTGTCGAAGCGGGTGGCGAGGCCACGCCAGTCCTTGATCTTGTTGATGCAACGCTCCACGCTGTTGCGTTCCTTGGAGAGATCGGCGTCGTGGCCGACGGGCCGTCCGCCCGGGCGGCTCCTCTTCTTGCGGTTCGGTCAGGCCGCCGCGCGAGCGTCCCAACAGGGCGGCCTTCAGCGCCACACCTGCGAGGCCGTCACGACACAAGAGATCGCCGCGCGATCCGACGAGGAACTCCGCGCGGTGCACCGCCGGCTCGATCCCCTCGCACGGCAACCACCCGACCCCGCGACGGACCCGATCAACCCGGTCCTCGACACCAACCTCGACGCCTTCGTCCCGGAGCGCCTCGAAGGACTCCGGCCGGCACGTCGACCGGGGCGACCTGGTCCCCGGACTCTGCGCACCGACCCGGCCCGCAGTTGGTGGCGACGATGGACCGCCTGTTCGACCGGGAGATCGACGAACTCGCCGCCCGCATCCGCAAGGGCGAGGCGGGCCGACCCGAGGGCGCCGGCCCTCCGCCCCCGGCCGGTACCCGTGAGACGAGGCACGGCTCCGACCACACGCGTCACACGTGTGGTCGGAGCCGTGCCTCGTTCCCCCCGCAGGGCACAGCCCGCACAGCCCACCGACAGATGAATGTGTGGACCCCGCGAAGGACACAGCACCCACGATGACACCAACCGGCCCGGCACACCGAAGAGTTCACCCGAAAGAAGTGAGCACGCCGGGCCCGGCGCGCGGCCGGCGGTCGAGGTTGCTTCTCCGGTTGCCCTTCCGGTTGCCTCGGTTCGTCCCCGCGTGTGGGCGAACAGGCTGGTCAACGCGTCGAACGAGGGGCTGAGAGCCGCCGACTACTTCTCTGGGGACCCTCTTTCGATCGGAGGCCCCGCCTCACAGCCAAGTTCTCGCCCGTCCCGAGGCCCGGCCGAGGCATCGCCCGTCCGGCGCGGCGGTGCGGCGGTGTCGGGCCCGGGCGAGGCCGGCCGAGAAGGCACCTCACGCCGGGGCCGACATGTGAACGCCGGCGCCGGAATCGCCCGAACGCTCACCGGGCCCGGGCAGACCGCCCCGGATATCGCACCCGGACGGGCACAAGGCGCGAAGATGGACTCTGTCTCGGGAAGCGTGAACGATCTTCGAGGCGCGGGATCGACGGCGTCAACCACCCATTGAACAGCGCCGATTCGTCGCTTCCGTCGCCCGGCAGCCGCGCCGGTCAGGGAATTCACGCTTCCGGAGACAGAGCCCGAAGATGTCAGCCGGTTTCGTCACGAGCAATGTCAGTAACCGGGCCGACCCCGCCGAATGTCGGCGGGGCCGTGGTGTCGTCCTCCGGGTGGGTATGTGGCGCGGCGTTGTCGTGCGTTGGCGAGGGCGACGCCGAGCTTGACCTGGTGTGCCTCGCCGTCGTGTTCGACGGTCTCGATGTGCTTGCGTGGCACGGTCAGGTGCCCTTCGCGTTCCCGGTACGCCGCCGCCGCGGCGAGGGTGAGCGTCCACCGGTCCGCCCGCACCGCCACCGCCGACGCGGCCGGCTGCTCCTGCGGTGTGGTGACGTCGACGCCGATCTCGGCCAGCGCGGCCCGCTGCGCGGGCGTCAGACTCTCCGCGCCGCGTCGTTGCCGCTTCAGCCAGGCCCCGACGTCCTCGCCGCCGACGGTGTGTCCGGGGACCAGGTCGTCGACGCGGCCGCCGGCCTCGGTGTGCAGGCGTACCGCGGCGAGCATGCGCTGCCAGTCCAACGACCACCGCCGCGCCGGGTCGCTGCGTCCGGCGGGGTTCCAATCGGGGTCGATCGCCGCGAGCTGCCCCCAGCGTTCGCGCCACCGGTCGGGGTTCCTGCGTGTCTCCAAGGGTCGGCGGCAGTTGGCGAGGAACTGCCCGACGGGGTACCCGTTGACGGCGGCGGGCTTGGGCGCCGCCAAGTGGCCGTGGACGGCGAAGTACGCGCGGCTCATGGCGAGTCCGGTCTCGAACGCGGTGTCGTCGGTGTTCCAGACCATCCCGAGTCGCTCCAACAGCTCGACGCGCCGAGGACTGATCGAGCGGGCCACCCATGCCCGTCGTTGGTCGCCGATCCATTGCCCGAGCGGGTACGACGTCCCGGTGTCGGCGTCGTAGTCGATGGTCTCCAGCGGTACTTTCAGGTCCCCGTGGGCGGCGTGCCGGCGCCGTGCGGCCAGGTACCCCCGACGCCAGTCGCGGCGTTCGGGGTTGATCACCCGCAGGGTGACGAAGTCGCGCAGGAGGGCGGGGTCGCGGTCGGTCATGAACCGGACGAGGAACCTTTCCTCGACGCCGGCGGCGTCGCCGTCGCCGTCGCCGGGCTCGGCGTCGTCGTGGTCCTCGGCGTGCTCGACGTCGCCGTCGTCGGGTCCGGCACCGCGGTCACCGGGCTCGGCGCCACCGTCCGCGTCGTCCTGGTCCTCGACGAGCGTGCCGTCCTCGGGCCCGGCGTCGCCGTCTCCCGGCCCGGTGTCGGTGTCGGTCGTGATCGTTGCCCATGGTTTGGGTCCGCTGGGTGCGGGTGTGGCGAGCATGTCCAGGACCCGGGCGTCGTGCGCGGCCAGGGCGTGGAGAGTGCGGACCAACGGGTGGTAGCTGTCGGAGACGAGCATGTCGTCGGGCCGTTCCCCGGGCGCGAGGAACACCGGGACGATGATCGTCGCGGTCCGTCCCTCGCCCGGGTGTTGACGCAAGGCGCGGCCGATGGCCTGGACGATCTCCACGATGCTGAACTTGGGGTCCATGAAGGCGACGGCCGAGGCGCGCAGGTCGACGCCTTCGGCCAGGACCCGCACGTTGCTGAGGATCGCGCGGCGGGCGACGGTCCCCTGCGCGTCGGCGCGCTGGACGAACCGCGTGAGGACGTCGCGGCGGTGTTCGGTGGGGTGTTCGCCGCACAACCAGTCCGCCCACACCGGTTCGGGGTGACGCTCCGGGTCGTCCCGGTGCAGCCGGGCGGCGACCTCGGGCAGGCTCGCCGCGCAGGCCTGGGCCTCCACCGTGCGGGAGTGGTAGGCGATCACCGTGTCGAGGTCGTGGTCGGCCGCGGCGCGCAGGACGGCGGTCTGCAACGCGACCAGGCGCGCGGCCCGGTACTGCTCGACCTCCTCGACACTGCGCCGGCCGAGGCCTCGGTTGAGGTCGCTGCCGGTGGCCCGGGCCAGGGTTTGGACCTGCGGGTCGGTGATCTCGACGACCACCACCCTGGGCCTGGCGATCAGCCCCATACGCGACCCCGCCGCGAGTTCCAGGCGGTGGACGACGGGGCCGTAGATGCTCTCGTCGTCCATCGACGCGACGGTGCCGGCGGGCAGGGCGGAGTGCACGGGGCGGCCGCCGCGGACGCGGACCGGCCGGTCGTCCCGGCCTTCGTCCCGGTCGTCGTCGGCCCACTCCACACCCCCGTCGGCCTCGCCGGCAGCGTCTCGGTCGGTGGCGAGGCCGGGGTCCTCCCACACGTCGTCCTGGGCGAGGGCCGGGGGCAGCTCGGCGTCGGTGTCGGCCAGGGTTGCCTCCGTGTAGGCGCTGTTGGCGGGCGGCTCCCACACGCGGGGCGTCGCGGTGAGGTATAGCCGTCGCGCGGCGGGGAGGCGGGTGTTGTCGTGGACCGCGGCCCACTCCTTCCCCAGGGATCCGCTGGTGCGGTGCGCCTCGTCGACGATCACGAGGTCGAACCCGGCCAACGCGAGGCCGTAGGCGCCCGCGTGGGCGGTCAAAACGGCGCCGAGCTGGTAGGTGCCGTAGACCGTGAGCGGCCCCGAGCCGGCCGCCCACAGGGCCAATCGGGGCGCGCTGGTGGTGCACCGCACGCCCGCCTCGCCCAAGGCCTGATCACCGGTGAGCGAGCACACCGCGATCTGCGTCCCGCCGACACGTCCGGCGCCCTGCCAGGCGGCGACGGTCTGGGTCAGCAGATCCAGGGTGGGGACCAGAACCAACACACGGCCGCGCGGCGCGAGGGCGGCGGCCGTGGCGGCCGCGATGCGGGTCTTGCCGGTACCGCAGGCCATCACCGCGGTGGCCCTCGCCCCGCCGTGCGGAGCGTCGACGACCCTGTCGGGGTCGGGGTTCTCCAGGGCGCGGACGATCGCGTCGACGGCCTCGCGCTGGTGCGGGCGCAACGGCGACACCGGCCGGCGCGAGGAATGTGGTGAGGTCTCGTGCGGGAAAAGTGGCAAGGAATGCTGCACGGTTTCTCTCTTCGCGTCGCTGGCACCCGGACCGTGGTCGTGCTGTCGTCTCGGTGTCGCTTCCGGTGGTAATGGTATTTTCGCGGGTGTTGCGCCTATGAGGGACCGAGCACGTGCACGCTGCCGTCCCGTGGTCGAGGACCCGCCACCCCGGACCCCGACCGATACCGGCCCCGCCCTCGGATCGCGCGGACCTCACGGATCAACCGTGATATCAAATATGGACCGGTTTTGATATCATGGGGTTGTTTCCCGTCGAGGACAGGAGAGTCTTCATGTCTCGTACGCTCATCGATCTCGACGACGCGTTGCTCGCCGAGGCCCAGGAACACCTCGGGACGAGCACCAAGGTCGCCACGGTGAACGCGGCGTTGCTCGCCGCCGTCAAACTGGCCCGGCGCCGGGAGCTGGCGGACGCGATCGCCTCCGGCGAGTTCGACCTCCTCGACGAGGACCGCTCCGCCCCACGCGACGCCTCGTGAACGTGAACCGGCTGCGTTACCTGATCGACAAGTCCGCGCTCGCCCGCTGGGGCAAACCCGCCGTGCGCCCCGTCCTGGACGACCTGTCCGAGCGCGGACTCCTCGCGGTCACAGGGGCGGTGGAGATGGAGGTCCTGCACAGCGCCCGTGACGCCGACGAGGCCGACCGTCTGTACCGCCTGCTCACCGGTTTCGACTACCTGCCCTGTCCGGACGAGGTGTGGGACCGCGCCAAGGATGTCCAGCGCCTGACGGTGGGCAAGGGTTTCCACCGGGCGCTGTCCATGGCCGACCTGCTCATCGCCGCCACCGCGGAGCGCCACGGCGTGGTGGTCCTGCACTACGACGGCGACTACGACATGATCGCCACCGTCACCGGCCAACCCACCCAATGGGTCGCCCCTGCCGGAACGGCCGACTGACAGCGCACGCCCCATGCCCTCTCCGGTCACGATCAGGCTCCACCCGAAGCTCCGTGACGTGGCACCACGACCGAGAGTGGGGACAGGCCCGCAGGAACCTCGCCCGCGCCGGATACCCGGACGTCACCGTGATCACCGGCGACGGCGCCCACGGCCACCGAGCCGGCGCCCCCTACGACCGGATCCACGTGACCGCCGGGGGCCGCCGCATCCCCGCGACCTGGCTCGAACAGGCCACCCCCGGCGCGATTCTCCTCTGATCGACCTTCCCGAGGGGTGGCCGGGCGTGGCGCGTGCCTGCGGTACCGAGTTGTCGTTGGCGGATGTGGTCGGTGGTCCCTGCTGTGAGTGTGCGTTGTGATGGCAGTGGTTGGTCGTCAGTGGGCCACGGGTGTCGTGTGGGTGTTTGTGTGCTGGTCGGGGTGTGGATGACCGTGATCGTTTCGACTGTCACGGGGGTGACCATCGACTGACATCGGGTGCCTAACACAAGCGGGTTGTTCTGTCATGGAGTTGCCCATTCCTGTGTCAGGCCCCCCGGGGCGTGGGTGTGCTTGCTGTCATGGCGAGGATTCGTTCTTCGGTTTCGGTACGTCCTGTTGTGGGTTCCTCGGATACGGCTGCGGTGATGCGGCCGTTGGTGGTGCGGCGTCTGCTGGCCTTGACGGAAGCGGGTGGTGTCACCCGCGCGCACGTGGCGGTCGCAGCCGAGGCGGTGGGGGTATCGGAGCGCACGGTGTGGCGCTGGTTGGCGGCAGCGCGCGCCTCAAGCCGCGCGGACCCGCCGGGACGTCACCGGTTCACGTTGGATGATGCCCTGTGGGCGTGTCTGGCGGACCTGGGCGGGAACGTGAAGGCCTTGCACCGCCGGATGTGTGCCGGAGCCGACAAGGACACCGAAGGCGAAACTCCCTCGCAGCCGCCCCGGGTCGTGTCGTTGACGACGCTCTATCACGCGGTACGTCGTGATCTTCGCTCGGGACGGGTGCTTGGGATCGCGCGTCCGATCCACGGGTCGGCCGCGGACGGCTACGACCGGGCGTTGGCCGACCTGGCACTTCCGGGAACGGTGGATGAACAGGGCCGGCCCACGCCGCCGATTCGGGATGCCGAAGCCGTTCGGGGGAGCGATCCGATCGCGGGGCCGGAACCCGTCGATGATGGTGTGCGGCTGTACACGCCCGGCGCGCACCTGGTGTCGACACGCCAACTCGGCCAGGTCGCCGAAGCACTCACTCACACCGTCGCCGCCCGCGGGATCGCCTGCGTGTACGGCGACACCGGCCACGGCAAGACAGTCGCCGTTCACCAAGCGTTGCGTCTGCTGCCCAGGCGGGTCCCGGTCCATCGAGCGCAGGTGGCGGTCAAACCCGCGCTGCCCCAGGTGCGTGCCGCGCTGCTCACCGCGTTCGGCTTGCCGGCCGCCCACCTGACGAACCGCACCGATGCGGCCGACCGCGTGCTCATCGACGCGCTGAAGGAGCCGGGCGTCCTGATCGTCGACGATGTCCAACGCATCGCGGCCCCCGAACTGGACTATCTGCGCCTGCTGGTCGACGCCCCCACCACTCGGACGTCGTTGGTGTTGTGTGGAGCCGGCGCCGAGCGCACCCTCGCCCGGGCTCCCGCGCTGGCTTCCCGCGTCTTGACCTGGCAGCAGGTGCCACGCCTGGACGCGCCTCAAGTCCCGGGCGTGCTGCGCCTGTTCCACCCGCTGTGGGATGCCGTGGCCGACGAGGACGTGGCCCATGCGGACCAGACGTGTGCGCGGGGGAACTTCCGTGCCTGGGCGAAGATCACGTCCCACCTGTATGCCGTCCGTCACCGCGACTCGGGCAAGAACGTGGACCGCGCCCTCCTGGCCTGGGCCTGCTCCCGCCTGGGCCCGCCCTTGTGACGACATACCGCCAACCGCGATCGAAGGACGAACCGTGGGCCCGGACGACACGCACCGGCAGGCCGACGAGACCCGTCTCGTCCCTGTCGCCTCACCGGAACTCGACGCCGTTTCGCGGACGGCATTGCGGGCGCCGGCCGTGAGAAGCCTTCTGGGCTTGCGTTCCCGGCGTGAACTCACCACCGGTCACGTCCGTACGACGGCGCAATGTCTGGGAGTGTCGGAGCGCACGGTGTGGCGATGGCTGGCCGATGCCACCACCCCGCCCGCGCACCCGGGTGCCCGCGGCGACGACCGGTTCGAGATCACCCCGGACATCCGGGTGTTGCCGGCGTACTGGCGCGGCAACGCCTCCGCGGTCCACCGTGAGCTCGTCACCCGCGCCCGTACGGCCGCCAGGCCGGGCGGCGCGCTGCTCCCGGGCGGCGCGCCGCAGGCCGCCGCGCCGTTGCTGGATCCGGTGCCGTCGTTGTCGACGTTCCTGCGCGCACTGCGCCGGGATCTGACGGCGGGGGAGCGGGTCGGCTACCGCAAGGGTCCCGAAGCGGCCCGTGCGTTGGACGTGTTCGCCAAGCGCCCCCGAACCTGGCGCAACCACGTCTGGGAGGCCGATCACGTCCAGGCCCCGTTGCGTGTGGTCGCCGACGGCGACCTCGTCCACCCGTATGTCACGTGGTTCATCGATTGCGCGACCAAGGCGATCACCGGCGTCGCCGTCACGCCCGGCCCTCCGACGCGGGCCTCGGTCCTGGCCGCGCTGCGTTCCGCGATCGTGCGCACCGACCCCTACGGGCCCTTCGGCGGGCTGCCCGAGCACGTGCGGTTCGACCGGGGCAGGGACTTCCTCTCCCGCACCGTGACCACCGCGCTCACCGCCCTGAACGCCGACATCACCGTCCTGCCGCCCTACAGCCCCCACCTGAAGGGCGGCATCGAGAACCTCAACCACTGCGTGGAGACGATGCTGTTCGCCGCACTGCCCGGCCACACCCCCCAACAACCCCGCCGACGACCCGACCGCACACCCACAGGCCCCGCGCTGTCCTTCCGCGACTTCACCGCCGAGCTCCTGGCCTGGGTGACGTGGTGGAACACCGAGCACCGCCCCGCCGCCCTGAACGGCGCCACCCCACTGCAGGCATGGCAGGCCGACCCGACCCCGCTCAACGACATCCCCGCGGCGGACGTATGGTCCTTCACCCTCGAAGACGACGGCCGCACTCGAACGATCACCAGCCACGGTGTGTGCTTCCGCAACCGCGACTACATCGCCGACTGGATGACCGGGCAGGCCGGCCGCGAGGTCAGGGTGCGGTTCATGCCCCACCACACCCACGAGATCGAGGTCTGCACCCTCCACGGCCGCCGCCTGGGCACCGCACACCTCGCCGACCAGGCCACCGACGAACAACGCGCCGCACTGCGCCACGCCCGCGCGACCCGCGCGCGTCGCCTACGCGCCGAGGCCAAAGCCGCCGAACAACTACGCCGGGACCGCTTCGCCCCGGTCACCCAGCCCACCCCGGCACACCGCCTGGACGCCATCACCGTGCCCGAGGCCGCCCGGGAACTCGCCCACCACCACGAAGACGACCTCGCCCGACTGGCGCTGCCCGACCTGATCCCGCCCGCCCCGCCCCCGCCCGACTGGGCCACCCCCGACACGCTCAAAGCCCGCACCCGGCCCACCGACTCGCCACCCACCCCCGCCCAAGAGGACACCCCGTGACCCCTCGCCTGCCGCCCGCGCCCACCGACCACTACGTCGCGCTGCCCGACGCGCGTCTGGTGACCACGCGCGCGCTGCTCACCGTGCGGGAGAACCTGGCCGACACGATCGCCGCCCGCGCGATGACGTGTATCCACGGCGGTGCCGGCTTCGGCAAGACGGTGGCGGTCACCACTTGTCTGCGCGAACTCGATCCCGGCGAGGACATCCACCGCATCACCTTCCACGCCCGTCCCACCACCCGCGCGGTGCGCCACGAGTTGTTCACCAGCCTCGGGCTGCCGGGCCGGCCCCCGCGCTACGCCGGCGAGTTCGACCACCTCCTCAAGAGTGAATTCGCCACCCGCCCCCGCACCCTCGTCCTCGACGAGGCACAGTGGCTCTCCAGCGATCAACTGGAATACGTCCGCTACATCTGGGATGACCCGTACACCCGGCTCGCGATCGTCTTCGTGGGCGGAGAAGGCTGCCACCACACGCTGCGCAAGGAGCCGATGCTGTCCTCCCGGATCTTCATCTGGCAGCGCTTCACCCGTCTCACTCCCGACGAGGTCCAGGACGTCATCCCGCTCTACCACCCCGTCTGGGCCGATGCCGACCCCGACGACATCGCCTACGCGGACCAACACGCGGCCCACGGCAACTTCCGCAACTGGGCCCGCCTGACCGCCCACGCCCGAACCGCTCTCGAGCGCACCGGCCGCACCCGTGTCGACCAGGAGGTGCTTCGCTGGGCCTTCAGCCGCCTCGGCTCCGGCAGCTAGACCACCTCACCGCCCCACCGCGTCACGTTCCGCACCGTCCGCCGGATCGCGTACCGTCCGCCGGCGGGACATCGCGGTGGACGGTGCCTGCGGTGTCCGACTCGGGGCCGACGGCGATGCGTTGGCGAGGGCCCGACACGGGCGCGAAGGCGGGGTTTTGTGTGAGGTTTTTTTCGTGTGAGGTAAGTGGTGAGGAACCGCGCCGCGGGTGGTTCCTGTCGGGATTGTTCCCGGAGGGAGGGGGACGCTTTCGACCGGGGGCGACGCTGCGCCGGGACGAGGCTGCGTGCGGAGGGCGCCGGAGGCGCCGGTGCGGCTCGTGCAACGGCCCGAGGGGTTCGGTGGGTACCGGCCAATATCCAGAATCGTACCCTTGCAAGCAAGTGATGCACGCAGTGCCTGATCCGGCACAGGTCCGGTATTCTGCAGATGCGAGTCGATGACCCGTAAAGCCCTTGAAAACAAGGTGAGTTGACAGAAGATGAAGGTAATTTACCTACTGTCAAAGAAAATTGACGAGTCGTCAGATCAGAGATGAGGGCCGAAGATAGGCCAACGAAGAAACCTCACAACACGATCGCATACCCCACTCCCGACCTCCTTCACTGCCAGCGCAGTTCCTCGTTCCAATCACCCGCAGCCCGTCGACCAAGCCTCGTCGGGCAATCGCGTAGCGATTGCGTGGTGGGTGGGTCCGACGGAGTCGGACCCACCCACCACCCTTGCGACCCGTAGGGTCGCGCG
>NZ_WWJX01000909.1 GCF_009865215.1 Streptomyces sp. SID3343
CAGGTCCCCGGCGCGGCCCGACCCGACCCGACCCCCCGTCAACTCCCCGGTCGGTCCCCCGAGCGACCCGCGGGCCGATCCCCCGTTCCCCGCTTGCCCTCCCCGCTGCGCGGCACGCGCGCCGGGCCGCGGCGCACGGAGCCGGGCGCGGTCCACGCCTTGGGTTCCTTGAGCCGCTCCGAGGATTCCAGTTGCCAGGGCACCGAGGTGACCATGACGCCCGGTGTGAACAGCAGCCGACCCTTGAGCCGCAGCGCGCTCTGGTTGTGCAGGATCTGCTCGTACCAGCGCCCGACCACGTACTCGGGGATGTAGACCGAGACCACGTCCCGGGGGCTGGACCGGCGTACCGACTTGACGTACTCGATGACCGGGCGGGTGATCTCGCGATACGGCGAGTCGAGCACCTTGAGCGGCACCTCGATTCCCCGCACGTCCCACTCGCGCCGCAGCGCCTCGGTCTCGCCGGGGTCGACATTGACCGTGACCGCTTCGAGCACGTTCGGTCGCCCCACGCGGGCGTACGCGAGCGCGCGCAGCGACGGCTTGTGCAGCTTGGACACGAGCACGATCGCGTGCACGCGCGACGGCAGCTTGCTGTCGTCCACCTCGACCGCCGCGAGTTCGGCGGCGACGCGGTCGTAGTGCCGCCGGATCTGCTTCATCAGCAGGAACAGCACACCCATGGCCGCGATGGCGATCCACGCGCCCTGAAGGAACTTGGTCACGAGCACGATCACGAGCACGGTGCCGGTCATGAACAGACCGAAGGCGTTGATCACCCGGCTGCGCATCATCCGGCGCCGCTCGCCCGGATCCGTCTCGGTCTTCAGGTGCCGGGTCCAGTGCCGGATCATGCCCGCCTGGCTCATCGTGAACGACACGAAGACGCCGACCACGTACAGCTGGATCAGCTTGGTCGGCTCGGCGTCGAACGCGACGATCAGCACGATCGCGAACGCGGCCAGCATGATGATGCCGTTGCTGAACGCGAGCCGGTCGCCGCGCGTGTGCAACTGACGCGGCAGGTAGCGGTCCTGCGCCAGGATCGAACCCAGAACGGGAAACCCGTTGAACGCGGTGTTGGCGGCGAGGATCAGGATCAGGCCGGTGACCGCGAGCACGAGGTAGAACAACGGCTGTAGCCACGTCCCGCCGAAGACCGCGTCGGCGACCTGCGCCACGACGGTCTTTTGTTCGTAGTCGGACGGTGCGCCGATGATCTGGGTGGTCGGGTTCTCGGCGAAGCGCACCTTGGTCATGTTGGCCAGCGCCAGCATGCCCATCAGCATGGTCACCGAGATGGTGCCCATGAGCAGCAGCGTGCCGGCCGCGTTCTTGCTCTTGGGCTTGCGAAACGCCGGTACGCCGTTGCTGATCGCCTCGACACCGGTGAGCGCCGCACAGCCGGACGAGAACGTGCGCAGGAGCAGGAACACCAGCGCGAAGCCGGTGAAGCTGTCCTCCGCCTGGATGTGGAAGCCGGCGCTTTCCGCCTCCATGTTCGCGCCGGTCGCGGCGCGGATGAGGCCGAACCCGGTCATCCCCAGGATGGCGAACATGAACGCGTAGGTGGGAACGGCGAACAACTTGCCCGACTCGCGCACACCCCGGAGGTTCATGCCCATCAACACGAGCACGAGTGCGACCGCTATCAGCACCTTGTGCGACGCGAGGGCGGGGATGGCGGAGGACATGTTGGCCACGCCGGAGGAGACCGAGACCGCCACGGTCAGCACATAGTCGACGAGCAGCGCGCTGCCGACCGTCAGGCCGGCATTGGGTCCGAGGTTGACGCTTGCGACCTCGTAGTCACCGCCGCCGCTGGGGTACGCGTGCACGTTCTGGCGGTAGGAGGCGACCACGGTCAGCATGACCACGACGACGGCCAGGCCGACCTGCCACGAGAAGTGATAGGTGGCCAGGCCGGCCATGGACAGGGTGAGCAGGATCTCGTCGGGCGCGTAGGCGACCGATGAGAGTGCGTCGGAAGCGAAGATGGGAAGCGCAATGCGCTTCGGCAGAAGGGTCTCGGACAACTTGTCGCTGGCCAGGGCTCGGCCGACAAGGATGCGTTTGGACAGATCGGTCAGTCTTGACACGCAGGCGATCGTAAGCCCACCGACTTTCGTCGGGGCGGGGGCATGCCGCAAGGCGCCCACGTGTAACGTCTCGGCGAGGTCTGCCACCCTGGTAACACCACAAACGAGCATCAGACCGGGCACTACGGACCAAATCCGGAAGGACGGCCGTGCACATCGTCATCATGGGCTGCGGGCGCGTGGGATCCACGCTGGCCCAGACGCTCGAGGAACTGGGGCATTCGGTGGCGGTCATCGACCGCGACCCCTCCGCGTTCCGACGCCTCGGCTCGCACTTTTCCGGCCGCAGGATCAAGGGTGTCGGCTTCGATCAGGACACCCTGCGCGAGGCCGGTATAGAAGAGGCCGGCGCGTTCGCGGCGGTCAGCAGCGGCGACAACTCGAACATCATCGCGGCGCGTGTCGCCCGCGAGACGTTCGGCGTGGAGAACGTGGCCGCGCGTATCTACGACCCGCGCCGGGCCGAGGTGTACGAGCGTCTGGGCATCCCCACCGTGGCCACCGTGCGTTGGACCGCCGACCAGATGCTGCGCCGGCTGCTGCCCAGTGGCGCCGAGCCGCTGTGGCGTGACCCGTCCGGGAGCGTTCAGCTCGCCGAGGTGCACGTGAGTTCGACCTGGGTCGGCCACCGGATCAGCCGACTCGAACAGGCATCCGGCGCGCGGGTGGCGTTTGTCACCCGTCTGGGCGAAGGCATCCTGCCGACCTCCGAGACCGTCATCCAGGAGGGCGACCTGGTGCACGTGGTCATGCATCAGGCGGATGTGGCCGCCGTCGAGGCGGCCTTCGAGAGAGCCCCGGAGGAAAGCTGATGCGGGTCGCAATCGCGGGCGCCGGCGCGGTGGGTCGTTCCATCGCCGCCGAGTTGTTGGAAAACGGCCACGAGGTACTGCTCGTCGACAAGGCTCCGGACGCCATCAAGGTGGACAGCGTTCCGCAGGCCGAGTGGCTGCTCGCCGACGCGTGCGAGATCTCCTCGCTCGACGAGGCCGCGCTTCAGCGCTGCAACGTGGTGATCGCCGCGACCGGCGACGACAAGGTCAACCTGGTCGTCTCGCTCCTGGCCAAGACCGAGTACGGCGTGCCGCGCGTGGTCGCCCGAGTGAACAACCCGAAGAACGAGTGGCTGTTCAACGAGGCGTGGGGGGTCGACGTCGCCGTTTCCACGCCGCGCCTGATGTCGGCCCTGGTCGAAGAGGCGGTCAGCGTCGGCGACCTGGTGCGCCTGATGCGTTTCAGTCAGGGCGACGCCAACCTCGTGGAGTTGACCCTGCCGGGCGACGCCTCGCTCGTGGGCACCCGCGTGGGTGACGTCGCGTGGCCCGAGGACACCGCACTGGTGGCGATCATCCGCGAGGGTCGGGTCCTGGTGCCCGGCAAGGACGACTCGCTCGAAGCGGGCGACGAACTGTTGTTCGTCGCCGCTCCGCATCGTGAGGAGGAGCTGGAGGACCTGCTGTCGGCCTGACCGACACAACCCTCCCGCCGCCCCGGTCGGACCGGACTCGAATCCGGTCCGACCGAAACGTCTGACGGCAATCCCCGCGCCGGCCGCGACACTGCGCAGCACCCGCGACTCGCGTGACACCGCACAGCGCCCACGGCAGCTGCGCTCACGGCGGCTCCCGGCGCCCCCGGCCCACGCGGCCCACGCGATAAAACCCCGAAGCCTCGAAGCCCTGAAGCACCGAGCCACCGAGCCACCGCCCCGGCTGCGCCCATCCACCCCCGTCCGCGCCTCAGGCGGCGGCCAGTTCACCCATGATCTGCTCCGCCTCCTCGTTGAACGCGCGCACGATCGGCTCCTTGTCGTAGCGCTGCAACCGCCTGCGGAAGTCCGCGAGGAAGTCGTTGCACTGCGTCGACGACAGGTTGCCCGCGATCCGCAGCGCGTCGGTGGCCTTGCCGCACGCCGCGTCCAACTCGCCCTGGGCCAGGTATGCGGCGGCCATGAACGTGGTGTCCTGCGCACAGCGCCGCGTCGCGCCCTCCCGACGCAGCTTGAGCGACTCGCTCGCGAAGCCGTGGATCTTGTCCTGTAGCCCCAGGTCTCGATGGCTGTGCGCGAATTCGTGCTGCAACTCCGATTCGTCGAAGTAGTTGCACCACGACGGGTCGTCGTCGACCGGGCCGGCCGCGTCCAGGTGCCGCTCGGCGACGAGCATGGACTGCTCGCACGCCCGCCGGTCTTTCAGGGCCGCGTGACCGCGCGCCTCCATCGACGACACGATCGCCCGTGCCCGCGGCCCCAGCGCTCGCGCGGCGCCCTGTTCGGCGGCCCGCGCGAGCTGTACCGCCTCCCAGCCGTGGCCCAGATACACGGCCTGACACGCCATGTTGGCCATCACGTACGCCCCGTAGGCGACGTCGCCTGCTGCCTGAGCCAGGCGTAGCGCCTGGATGTGGTAGCGCTGGGCGAGGGCGTGTCGGCCGGAATCGAACGACAGCCAGCCCGCGAGTTCGGTGAGTTCGGCGACCGCGCGGAACAGCCGGCGGCCGACGTCCTCCCCGTAGGTGCCGGCGAGTTTGGTGCGGGCGACGCCGTTGAGATGGTTGACGACGGTGTCGCGCAGGTCCCCGCCTCCTTGGGCCCGATCGAGCCGGCGAAAGGCCAGGACGGTCTGATGGATGCGTTGTACGTCGGCGTCGCGCACCGTGGTGGGGCCGGTCGACGCGAGCTTCTCCGGCTCGCTCCCGACCCCTGATGCGGTCGACCAGAACAGCGCGGGAGCAGCGAACGCCCCCACGCCGAAGGCCGTGTTGGCCAGGAAAGTACGGCGGTTCATGTCTCTCTCCGACAAATCGGCCACGGCCTGTCTGACTTCGGCCGCGGTCCGGGCGACGATCAGCCCGTCGAAAGGGTCGGGGATCGGCGGACGTCGGTCGCGCAACCCGAGGTCCGCGACCGTCAGTTCACATCCCAAGCGGCGGCCGAGAGCCTCGGCCAACAGCTCGGGAATCGGCCAGCGCGGCTGGGCGCCCTCGAACCAACGCGCCACCGAGGTGTGGCTGCACCCGAGGTGCAGCCCGCGTCGCTCGGCGACGACATTGACCCAACGGGCCAGCTCACGCCGGGAGAGACCGGCTTCCGCTACCAATGCGATGAGGTCACCGTTTCCGGCCACCGTCCCCGCCTCCTTCGTCCACTGGAGGTCTAACGGGGACGCTAATCACACGGTTACGGGAACATGCAGGAATGACTGATTAGACCGATCTTGGTCCAAGTTTTCCGGAATCGACTGCCGAATCCCGCAACCATGATCGACACGTGATCTGTTCTTTTCCATGGCGAGCCGATAATCGGACTAATCAACACACAAGTGATCGCCCGTGCACACCCACGAAACCCGGCCACAGCGCCGGTCACGACGCGCCCCCGCGCCGCCGGCGGCCAAGCCGCACCGTCGGCGGTCGATCCCGCCCCACCGCCGACGGCGAAAGCCCGGCCCTACCCGCAGCCGCGAAACCCGCCGCACCACGCCCGGCCGGCCCCGCTCACCTCGTCAGTCGCGAGACCCTGCCACACCGTCACGCGAGCCGTCCGGCCCGCCCTCGACGCCGTCGTGGAGCCCGTCCTCAATGTCGTCCTCGAGATCGGCGACCTTCACCGGCGGCGGAGCCTTCGACATGATCAGCCAGGTGATGTAACAAACCACCAGGAACGGCGGCACACCGAGCGCGACCTTGGCCGCCCCCAACGCGGTGACGTTGCCCGTCATCCAGATCGGGATCTGGATGACGATCCGCAGCACGAACATGACGATCCACACCCAGGTGGCCTTGCGATAGGCCGCATACCGTGCCGGGATCTGTCGCCAGGTGAAGTTCTCCCCGAGCGCCGGGCCCAGCACGACGCCGATCAGCGGCCAACGCACCAGGATCGAGATCAGGTACGCCACCGCGTAGCCGCCGGTGAGCAACATGCCGACCGAATAGAAGTTCTCGGCCTTGCCGGACTTGATCGCCACGAAGCCGGCCACCGCGACCCCGAGAAACCCGCCCAGCGCGTGCTGAAGGCTCTCACGTCGCACGATCCGCACGATGGCGAACGCGAGTGCCACCGCACCGGCGGTGATCGCCGCAGCCCAGGTGGAGCGGCTGATCGTGTAGGCGATCACGAAGACCAGTCCCGGCACGGTCATGTCGATCATGCCGCGCACGCCGCCGAAGGCGGCGATCATCGTCGCGGCGCTGTCGGTGGGCACGGGCTCGGCGCCGTCCACGTCCGAAGCGGGTCGTTCCATGTGGGCGGTCACTCGATCACTCCCGGCCGACGGGGCGCAGTTCGTACCTGGGGTTGAACAAAACGGGCCGGCCCTGAGCGGTGCTGACCCGGCCGTGGGCGACCAGTTGCCGCCCGGGCTCTATGCCGGCTATCCGCCGCCGACCGAGCCACACCACCGACAGGGCGCCCGAACCGTCGTACAACTCGGCCTCGAGCGCGGGCACCCCGGCTCGCGGGCGAAACGTCACGGTCCGCAGAGTCCCGCCGACCGTGATCAGGTCACGCTCGACCACATCCACGATCTTGGTACACCCCAGGCGCTGCGAGTCGTGCAGCAACTCCTCGGCGTGCAACTCCTCGTGGGTCGAGGTCAGCCGATCCAGCATCCGGCGCAATCGTCCGGGCCGGCGCTCCACCCCGGCGGCACTACCACTCATGTCCCGAAGGGTACCGCCAATCCTCCCCACCCCCGAAGCCTCACCGCCCCGAAGCCCCACGGGCCGGATGGACCCACCCGAAAGCCGTAAACCCGCGGCCTTCCCACCAAACGCAACGGGTGGCGAGGTTGGGCACACCTCCCGGCCGAAACCCCCCGCAGCGAACCCACCGGGGCCACCCGGCCACCCGGCCACGAGCGAGGCACGACCAAGACCTAACCCTCGAACCGATACCCCATCCCCGGCTCGGTGAGCAGATGCCGGGGGTGCGAAGGATCGCGCTCCAGCTTGCGCCGCAACTGCGCCATGTACACCCGCAGGTAGTTCGTCTCCGTCCCGTAGGCCGGCCCCCACACCTCCTGCAGCAACGCCCGCTGGCTCACCAGTCGCCCCGCGTGCCGCACCAGCACCTCCAACAGATGCCACTCGGTCGGGGTGAGCCGTACGTCGGCCCCGTCCCGCGAGACCCGCTTGGCCGCCAGGTCCACCGTGAACGACTCGGTGACCACGACCGGCGCCTCCTCCTCCGGTACCGCCCGCCGCACGGCCGCCCGCAGGCGCGCGAGCAGTTCGTCCATCCCGAACGGCTTCGTCACGTAGTCGTCCGCGCCCGCGTCCAGCGCCTCGACCTTCTCCGCGGAGGCTTGCCGCGCGGACAGCACGATGATCGGGATCTTCGTCCACCCACGCAGCCCCCGGATCACCTCGACCCCGTCGATGTCCGGCAGCCCGAGGTCGAGCAACACCACGTCCGGATGCCGGTCCGCCGCGGCCGTGAGCGCCGCCGTACCGTCCCCCGCCGTGTCGACCTCGTAGCCGCGAGCCTTCAAGTTGATGGCCAGGGCCCGCACGATCTGTGGTTCGTCGTCGACGACCAGGACCCGTGTCACCGTTGTTCCTCCATGTCCGATCCGGCCGAAAGAGCCGGACCACCAGAACCCGCCGAACCCGCCGAACCGACCGCGTCCGACGAAGCCGGCGACCCCGACGAACCCACCGACCCGACCGTCTCGAACGGCCCGTCCGCCCCCACCGATGCCGCCGCCACCGCCGGCACCACCCGCACCGCCGTCCGCAACGCCAGCACCATCGTCAGTCCGCCGCCGGGAGTGTCCTCCGGGGTCAGCGTGCCGTCCATCGCCTCCGCGAAGCCCCGCGCGACCGCCAGGCCCAATCCCACCCCGTTACCCTTCGGCGCGTCCCCCAGACGCTGGAACGGCTCGAAGATCCGGTCCTTGGACTCGTCCGGCACCCCGGGCCCGCGGTCGGCCACCCGCAGCTCGACCCGATCCCCCAGCGCCCCCGCCGACACGTGCACGCGACGGCCCGCCGGGTTGTGCTTGACCGCGTTCTCGATGACGTTCGCGAGCACCCGTTCCAACAGACCCGCGTCCGCGCACACCGCGGGCAACGTCTCCGGTATGTCCAGCGCGACCGCGTCCTCGGCAACCCCCATGAGCGCGCCCGGCACGATCTCGTCCAGCCCGATCGCCCCCATCAGCGGCGTCACCGTCCCGGTCTGCAGCCGGCTCATGTCGAGCAGGTTGCCGATCAGCGAGTCCAGCCGGTCCGCACCGACCTCGATCGCCGCCAACAACTCCGCCTCGTCCTCCTCCGACCAGCTCACGTCCTCGGCCCGCAGGCTGGACACGCTCGCCTTGATCGCGGCCAGCGGTGTGCGCAGGTCGTGCGAGACCGCCGCGAGCAACGCGGTACGGATCCGGTTGCCCTCGGCCAGGCGCCGCGCCTCGGCCGCCTCGGCGACCAGCTTCCGCCGCTCCAGCACCACCGCGGCCTGTGCGGCGAACGCGCCGAGCACCCGCCGGTCCTCGGCCGGCAGCACCCGTCCCGACAGCGCGAGCGCGAGCGAGTCGGACACCGGCACGTCCACGTCCGCGTCCTCCGGTCGCACCGCCGGATGCGGCCCGACGCTGCCCACGCACAGCCACGGGCGGTGGTGCTCCTCGCGCTGGAGCAACGCCACCGACTCCATCGCGAACGTCTCGCGCACCCGGTCGAGCAGCGCCGGCAGCGCCTGTTCGCCGCGCAACACGCTGCCCGCGAGGAAGCTCAGGGTCTGCGCCTCGGCCTGACTGCGCGCGGCCTGATGGGTACGTCTGGCCGCGAGGTCCACCACCGAGGCCACCGACAACGCGACGAACACGAAGACGCCCAACCCGAGCATGTTCTCCGGATCGCGAATGGTCAGGTTGTGCAACGGCGGCGTGAAGTAGTAGTTCAGCAGGAACGAGGACACCACGGCGGTGAGCACCGATGCCCACAGCCCGCCGATCAGCGCCACCGCGACCGTCAACGTCAGGAACAGCAGCATCGCGGTGGACAGGCCGTGACTGCCCCGGGTCGCGTCCAGCGTGTACGTGAGCGCGGCCGGACCGATCACCGTCACCGCCCACGACGCGATGTGCCGCCCGCGCCCGAGCGGCGATCGGATCGGGCGCAGCACCCGCCCGACGCCCGCGTGCTCGTGCGTGACGATGTGGGTGTCGATGTCGCCGGACTGCGCGGCCACCGTCGCCCCCACACCGGGGCCGAACAGGTACTGCCAGGGCTTGCGCCGACTGCTGCCGAGCACTATCTGCGTCGCGTTCACGCCCCGCGCGAAGGACAGCAACGCGGTCGGCACGTTCTCGCCCACCACGGAGTGGAACGTGCCCCCGAGCGACTCGACGAGTGCCCGCTGGCGGGCCAGCGCCTCCGGGGAGGCGCCGGTGAGACCGTCGCTGCGCGAGATGTACACCGCGAGCAACTCGCCGCCGGACCCGCGTGAGGCGATTCGGGCCGCCCGCCGCAGGAGGGTTTCGCCCTCGGGTCCGCCGGTGAGGCCGACCACTATCCGCTCGCGCGCCGGCCAGGTCGCGTCGATCTGGTGCTCGTTGCGGTACTGCTGGAGGTATTCGTCGACCCGGTCGGCCGTCCACAGCAGCGCGAGTTCGCGCAGCGCGGTGAGGTTGCCGACCCGGAAGTAGTTGGACAGTGCCGCGTCGACCTTCTCCGGCGCGTACACGTTGCCGTGGGCCATCCGTCGGCGCAGCGCCTCCGGCGCCATGTCGACCAGTTCGATCTGGTCGGCCCGGCGGACCACCTCGTCGGGGACGGTCTCGCGCTGCGGGACCCCGGTGATCGACTCGACGACGTCGTTGAGCGATTCGAGGTGCTGCACGTTGACCGTGGAGACGACGTCGATCCCGGCGTCGAGGATCTCCTCGATGTCCTGCCAGCGCTTGGCGTTGCGCGAGCCGGGGACGTTGGTGTGCGCCAGTTCGTCGACGAGCGCGATCCTGGGGCGCCGCGCGATGACGGCGTCCACGTCCATCTCGGTGAACGAACCGCCCCGGTGCGTCATCCGCTGCCGGGGGATCGTCTCCAGGCCGTCGAGCACTTCCTCGGTGTTGGGTCGGCCGTGGCATTCCACGAACCCGACGACGACGTCGCTGCCGCGCCTGCGCCGACGTTGCCCTTCGCCCAACATCGCGTAGGTCTTGCCGACGCCCGGTGCCGCACCGAGATAGATCCGGAGCTTGCCGCGTGCCATGTCACCCATTCTCTGCCTCGGGTCGGAGAGTGCCGACACCGGCACACTCCGACCCGTATCCACCGAAGCCGCCGAAGCCGCCGCCTCAGCCCGCGAGCTTGGCGAGGGCGATGTCGAGGTCGAGCACGTTCACCCGCTCCTGGCCCAGGAAGCCCAGGTTCGGGCCGTCCACGTGGGCGTTCACCAGTGAGCGCACCTTCGCGACGTCGAGGCCGCGTTCCCTGGCCACGCGATCGACCTGGATCAGCGCGTACGCCTTGGAGATGTGCGGGTCGAGCCCGGACCCGCTCGCGGTGACCGCGTCGACCGGCACCCGGTCCTCGGCGACCCCGTTGAACTTCGCGACCCGGGCCTTGCGCTCGGTCACGAGCTTGACGAAGACGGGGTTCTCGGGGCCGTAGTTGGACGCCCCGGAGGCGAGCGCGTCGTAGTTCGAGGCCGACGGGCGCGGCTGGAACCACTTCGGGTCGGGCAGCGGGCCCACCCCCTCGCCCTGCTCGGCGGTCAGCACCGCGCCGCTGTCGAGGTAGGTGTAGCCCGCGCCGTCGGCGGTCGCGAGCACCTCGCGGCCGTCCGCGTCGAACACGCGCGGCGCGCCCTTGGCGTCGACGAGGTCGAACGCCTGGCCGATCAGGCTCGATCCGACGTCCTTGCCGGCGACGCTCACCGAGGACCCGTCGGCCTTGTCCTTGAAGAACGCCTGGGCGACGCCCGTCATGGACAGCGGGTACAGCACGCCCAGGAGCACGGTCAGGACGAGGAACGCCCGGAGCGAGGCACCGAGGACGCGGATGCGGGTAGTGAAGTTCGTGGCCATGTGAATCAACCGATTCCGGGGATGAGCGAGACGATCAGGTCGATGAGTTTGATCCCGACGAACGGGGCGATCAGGCCGCCGAGGCCGTAGATCCGCAGGTTGCGACCGAGCAGTCGGTCCGCGGACATCGGCCGGTAGCGCACGCCGCGCAGCGCGAGCGGGATCAACGCGACGATGATCAGCGCGTTGAAGATCACCGCGGAGATGATCGCCGACTCGGGGGTCGCGAGCTGCATGATGTTCAGCTTGTCGAGCGGGCCGAGCGCCTCGGCGCCCTTGATGCTCGCGAACATCGCGGGGATGATCGCGAAGTACTTCGCGACGTCGTTGGCGATCGAGAACGTGGTGAGCGCGCCGCGGGTGATCAGCAACTGCTTGCCGATCTCGACGATCTCGATCAGCTTGGTCGGGTCGGAGTCCAGGTCGACCATGTTCCCGGCCTCCTTGGCGGCGGAGGTGCCGGTGTTCATCGCGACACCCACGTCGGCCTGGGCCAGCGCCGGGGCGTCGTTGGTGCCGTCGCCGGTCATCGCGACCAGCTTGCCGCCGGCCTGCTCGCTTTTGATCAGCGCGAGTTTGTCCTCGGGGGTGGCCTCGGCGAGGAAGTCGTCGACGCCGGCCTCGTCCGCGATCGCCTTGGCGGTCAGCGGGTTGTCACCGGTGATCATGACGGTGCGGATGCCCATCCGGCGCAGTTCGTCGAACCGCTCCCGCATGCCCTCCTTGACCACGTCCTTGAGGTGGATGACGCCCAGGACGCGGGCGCCGCTCGCGTCCTCGACCGCGACCAGCAGCGGCGTGCCGCCCGCGGCGGAGATGCCGTCGACCAGTTCGCCCGACCGGGCCGGGATGCTGCCGCCCCGCTCGGACACCCACGCGTTGATCGCGGACGCGGCGCCCTTGCGGACCGTACGCACGGCCCCGTCCTCGGTGAGGTCCACCCCGGACATCCGGGTCTGCGCGGCGAAGGCGATCCACTCGGCGTGCGCGAGTTCGCCCTGGTGCCGCTCGCGCAGCCCGTACCGCTCCTTCGCCAGCACCACGATCGAGCGACCTTCGGGCGTCTCGTCGGCCAGCGAGGACAGTTGCGCCGCGTCGGCCAGTTCGGCCGCGCCCACTCCGTCGACGGGTACGAACTCGGACGCCTGCCGGTTGCCGAGCGTGATCGTGCCGGTCTTGTCGAGCAGCAGCGTCGACACGTCGCCCGCGGCCTCGACCGCGCGCCCCGACATCGCGAGCACGTTGCGCTGGACGAGCCGGTCCATGCCGGCGATACCGATCGCCGAGAGCAACGCCCCGATGGTGGTGGGGATCAGGCACACGAGCAGGGCGACCAGGATGATCATCGACTGTTCGGCGTGTGCGTACATCGCGATCGGCTGCAGCGTCACGACCGCGAACAGGAAGATGATCGTGAGCGACGCGAGCAGGATGTTGAGCGCGATCTCGTTCGGCGTCTTCTGCCGGGCGGCGCCCTCGACGAGGGCGATCATCCGGTCGATGAAGGTCTTGCCGGGCTCGGTGGTGATCTTGACGACGATCCGGTCGGACAGCACCTTGGTGCCGCCGGTCACCGCCGAGCGGTCGCCGCCCGATTCGCGGATCACCGGGGCGGACTCGCCGGTGATGGCCGACTCGTCCACGCTCGCGACGCCCTCGACGACGTCGCCGTCGCCGGGGATGATGTCGCCGGCCTCGCACACCACGAGGTCGCCGACGGCCAGTTCGGTGGCCGCGACCCGCTCCTCGTGCTCGCCCACCAGGCGTCGCGCGACGGTGTCGGTCTTGGCCTTGCGCAGCGTGTCGGCCTGCGCCTTGCCGCGCCCTTCGGCGACGGCCTCGGCGAGGTTGGCGAACACCACGGTCAGCCACAGCCAGACGGTCACCACCCACGCGAAGACGCCGGGGTCCTTGATCGCCATGACGGTGGTGATGACCGACCCGATCTCGACCACGAACATGACCGGGGTGCGGACCATGACGCGCGGGTCGAGTTTGAGCAGGGCTCCGGGCAGCGACCTGAGCAGTTGGCGGGGTTCGAACAGGCCGGCGGAGACGCGGGTGGGCCCGGTGGGCGCGACGGTCTGTTCTTCGGCGGGGCGTATTGCGGTGTCTGTCATGCCAATCCCTCGGCAAGCGGCCCGAGGGCCAGGGCGGGGAAGAAGGTGAGGCCGGTGATGATGAGGATCACGCCGACGAGTTGGCCCACGAACAGGGGCTTGTGCGTCTGCAGCGTGCCCACGGTGCTCGGGACGCTCTTTTGTTCGGCGAGTCTTCCGGCGAGCGCGAGCACGAGGCAGATCGGTACGAATCGGCCGATCAGCATCGCGAGGCCGATCATCGTGTTGTAGAACTCGGTGTTCGCGCCCAGCCCGGCGAACGCGCTGCCGTTGTTGTTGGCGCCCGAGGTGAAGGCGTACAACACCTCGGAGATGCCGTGTGGCGAATCGGAGTTCAGGATCGCCGCCTGCTCCCCCGGCAGGGCCAGCGCGATGCCGGTGAAGGTCAAGATGGTGGCGGGCACGACGAGGATGTACATCGCGACGAGCTTCATCTCGCCGGCGCCGATCTTCTTGCCCAGGTACTCGGGCGTGCGGCCGACCATCAGGCCCGCGACGAACACCGCCAGGATCGCCATGATCAGGATCCCGTACAGGCCCGAGCCGACCCCGCCCGGCGTGATCTCGCCGAGCATCATGCCGATCATGGTGATGCCGCCGCCGAGTCCGGTGTAGGACGAGTGGAACGAGTTGACCGCTCCGGTGGAGGTCATCGTGGTGGACACGGCGAACATCGACGAGCCGGGAATCCCGAACCGCGCTTCCTTGCCCTCCATGGACCCGCCGGCGATCTCCGGGGCGGCGCCGTTGCCGTGCGCCTCGGTCCACCACATGAGCGCGACGGCGACGAACCAGATCACGAACATCGCGGCGAGGATCGCGTAGCCCTGCTTGAGGTTGCCCACGAGCCGGCCGAACGTGCGCGGCATCGAGAAGGGGATCAGCAGGATCAGGAAGACCTCGAACACGTTGGTGAACGCGTTGGGGTTCTCGAACGGGTGCGCGGAGTTGGCGTTGAAGAAGCCGCCACCGTTGGTGCCCAGTTCCTTGATGACCTCCTGCGAGGCCACCGGACCGCCGGGGATCGTCTGCGAGCCGCCCGACAGGGTGGTGACGGTGTGCGGGTCGGCCAGGTTCTGCAGCGTGCCCGACGCGACGAGCACGATCGTGCCGATGATCGCGATCGGGAGCAGGATGCGAATCGAGCCGCGGACGAGGTCGACCCAGAAGTTGCCGATCTCGCCGGAGCGGACCCGGACGAACCCACGCACGAGGGCGATGGCGACGGCCATGCCCACGGCGGCGGAGACGAAGTTCTGTACGGTCAGGCCGACCATCTGGACCGTGTGGCCCATCGCGGTCTCACCGGAGTACGACTGCCAGTTCGTGTTCGCGGTGAACGACGCGGCGGTGTTGAACGCCTGGTCCGGCTTGATCGGCGCGAAGCCGAGGTCGAACGGCAGGTGGTTCTGCAACCGCTGGAGGGCGTAGAGCCCGAGCAGCGAGAACATCGAGAACCCGAGGACGCTGCGCAGGTAGACGGTCCAGCGCTGACCGGAGTCGGGGTTGGCTCCGATGAGCTTGTACAGGACGCGCTCACCGCGAAGGTGTTTGTCACTGGAGTACACGCGGGCCATGTAGTCGCCGAAGGGGCGGTGGACCGCGGCCAGGACTGCGATCAGCAGGGACAGTTGGAGTATCCCCGCGAGCGTGACGCTCACCTAGAACCTCTCGGGAAAGATCAGGGCCAGGACCAGATAGCCGAGCAGGGCGATGGCGACGCTCAGGCCGACGACGCTTTCGACGTTCACAGCTTCGCCACCCCCTTGGCGATCAAGACGACCAGCGCGAAGAACGCGATCGTCAGGAAGACGAAGGCCAGATCAGCCATCGCGATTGCTCCTTGGGACGGACAGGCGCTTGATCGCCCGTGACGGAGACATTGATAGCACCGCCAACTGGTCAAAAATCACCACATAAGGCGCATATTCGAAAGCGTTGGCGGCGTCCTGACGCGGCCCTGCGGCTTCTTGACGAGTCCTTGACGCGGCCCGAATTCGGCCGCCTTGTGCGCGTACGACCCGCACCCCACCCGGCCCCGCCCCCGGGCAGCCGCGGCGCCGTCGGCGGACACGACAAAGCCCGGCCCCGCCTTTCGGCGAAACCGGGCTTCGGTGTTCGTACTGCGCTGTTCGTACTGCGCTGTTCGAACTGCGGTGATTCGAACTGCGGTGTTCGCACCGCGGCGATTCGTACCGCGGTCTCGTACCGCTGTGTCGCTAGCGGACCTCGGTGATCTCCGGGCCACGCTGGAACGGGTTGAGGTCACCGTCGAAGCGGTCGCCCTCCTCGCCCTGCGCCGGCACCGCGAGCCCGCTCTCCGGGTCGACCTGCGCGTTCTCCGGCAGGCGCAGCAGGATCGGGTCGCGCGGCGCCATCGGGTCCATGCCACGCACCACGACGGTGTCGCGGAACATGGTCTCCAGGTCGGCGCCCACCTCGGGGTCGACCGCGGCCCGGCCGGAGATGACCCCGCGCAGGAACCAGCGCGGTCCGTCACACCCGACGAAGCGGACCAACTGGTGCCCCTGGGTACCGTCCGGCAGCTGGACGGGCACCTGGGCCCGCAGCTCCCACCCCAGGCCCGCGTCCTGCTCGTCCACGACACCACCCTGCTGGGTGATCCCGGAGGCGATCTCGGCGCGCACCTCGTGCCAGATGCCCTCGTTGCGCGGCGCGGCGAATGCCTGCAGCTGGAGGCCACTGTCCTCGAGGACCACGGTGGCGGCGATGATGAGGTCGTTGGAGACCTCGACCCGCAGTTCCATCCGCGGATCGCTGGGGATCAGCATTCCGCCGAGGTCGATGCGCTCCTCGTGGGGATCTTCGAGTTCCTCGAAATCCCACGGGCCATCGGGCCGCGGAGCGGGCGGGATCGGACGGCTCAGCTCGTCCGGATCCGAGTCGTCGGAGGCTGTCGCGTCCCCGTCGTCCCGAGCCTCTTCGGCTCCGTCCTCATCCTCGTCCTCGATGGTCTCGTCGAGGTCTTCGCGCTCCTCGACCGGCAGATCAGCCTTATCGCTGCGTCGGCGACGACCGAACACGTCACAGTCCTTCCCTGTCGGAGGCCGAGTCTTGCCTGCTGCCTGCGCTGCCCGCCGCACCGGACGTCGAAACGCCGATGGCCGCGTGCCCGCCGGTGGATCCGAAGCCGCCTTCGCCGCGCCCGGAACCCGGTAGCTCGGCGACCTCGTGGAACCCGGCTCGCTCGACCCGTTGGATCACGAGTTGGGCGATTCGGTCGCCGCGACGAAAAACGACCGGCGTACGCAGGTCGTGGTTGACCACGACAACCTTGATTTCGCCACGGTATCCCGCATCGACTGTGCCTGGGGCGTTCACCAGGGATACTCCGCATCGAGCGGCGAGTCCGGAGCGCGGATGAACGAACGCGGCGTAGCCGTCCGGGAGCGCGATGGCGATGCCCGTGGGCAGGACCATCCGCTCACCGGGGGCGATCTCGGCGTCCTGCGCGGTCACCAGATCGGCGCCGGCGTCGCCCGGGTGCTCGTAGGCGGGCAGCGGCAGCTCGGGGTCGAGCCGACGCACCAGGATGTCCACACTCGTGCTCACGGGTTCACCTCGAACGCTCGGGCTGCCTTGATCAGATCCGGATTCGCCATCACTCGCCGTACGTCCTCGGCGCGGCCGTTGTCGACGAAGTGTTCCACCCCGACGAACAACGCCGCCGCCTCGACCGCGATCGGCCCCTCGGGAGAGTCGAGCCGGCCCTGTGCGCGCGAGTAGATCTTGCGGCCGGCCACCGCCTCGCACCATGCGTGGATGTAGAGCGTGGAGCCCACCGGCACCGGACGGCGAAAGTCCGTCTCCAGGTGTCCGGTGACCGCGGTGGTGTGCAGCATGTAGCCGATCGCGCCGAGGGCCTCGTCGAACGCGCAGGTCAGCAGGCCGCCGTGGGCCAGCCCCGGGGCGCCCTGGTGCTGCGCGGTGACGGTGAACTCGGCGTCCACGGACACGCCCTCGCCGGCGCGCGTGCGGATGCGCAGGCCGCCGGGAGCGGCTTCGCCGCAGCCGAAACAGTCGCTGTAGTGCTCGCCCAGCTCGGCGCCGGGAGGAGGGGCGTCCGGGTGGGGCCGGGGCACCACCGCGTCCGGAGGCGGGATCAGGGATGTTGGTCGACTCACGCCGAAGGACACTACCGTCGTTCCGACCGACAGCCGCGCGGGAGCCTCGGGGGCCTCCAGGCGCCGCGACCCGAAGGGGTCGCGGAACGGAAGGAAACGCATGACCAAGAGCGTCGTCGTCACCGGGGCGACCGGTGGGATCGGCCTTGCCGTCGCGTTGGAGCTGGCGGGATCCGGCTTCGACGTGATCGGCACGGCCAGGACCGGGGAGAAGGCCGAGCGCTTGCGCGAGGCCGCGGAGCGCGCCGAGGTGGGCGTGCGCACGGTCCTGCTCGACGTCGCCGACGCCACGTCGACGGTGCGGGCGTTCACCGAGATCGCCACGATGACCGGCGGCGGTCCGTGGGCGGTGGTCAACAACGCCGGAATCGCGCAGCCGGGCGCGATCGAGGACGTCGAGGACGACCGGGTGCGCACGCAGTTGGAGACCAACCTGATCGCGCCCGCGCGGATCGCGCGCCTGGTCCTGCCTCAGATGAGACAAAGACGCGACGGTCGGATCGTCAACATCTCCTCGATCTCCGGCCGGGTCTCGTCGCCGTTCGTGGGGTGGTACTGCGCGAGCAAGCAGGCACTGGCGTCGGTCACCGACGCGCTGCGGATCGAGACGGCGGGTTTCGGCGTCAAGGTGGTGCTGATCGAGCCCGGGAACTTCGGCACCGACCTGTGGGAGCGCGGCATGGCGCTGTTGCCCCAGCGCAAGACGTCGGCGTACAGCGACTCGTACGACCTCGCGGACGACGTCGTGCGCCGGGCCAAGGCGCTCCCCGACCCCACTCCGGTCGCGCACGCGGTACGGACCGCGCTGAGCGTGCCGCGTCCGCGGGCGCGCTACCTCGTGGGCAACGACGCGAGGGCCGGCGCGGTGCTGGACCTGCTCGCGCCGACGGCCCTGTCGGACTACGCCAAAGGAGTGGCGACGGGCCTGCGAACGCCTCCTGAGGGGATCACTCGCGCACTCGCCAGGCTGACCCGGCGGCACGGCCCGCGCTGAACCGTGTCGACCGCTCATGACAGGCTGGTCCCATGCAGGCGTACAACGAACGACTCGGCGTGCCGGCCTCGTGGTGGGCCCTGACCTTTTTGATGGGGCTCTCGGGCGGGCTCGTGGGCCTGGCCATGGGCCCGATACCGACCGTCGTCGGGGTGATCGTGTGCGCCGCGCTCGCGGCGTGGGCCACCGCGTCCTACGGCTCGGTGCGGATCAGGGTCACCGACACGGAGCTGTTCGCGGGCAAGGCCCGCATCCCGCTGAGCGCGCTCGGCGAGGGCACCGCCCTCGATCCCGAGCAGGCCCGCTCGATGCGCATGGAGGCGGCCGACCCGCGCGCGTTCATGCTGCTGCGCTCCTACATCCCGGGGGCCGCGCGGATCGAGGTGACGGATCCGACCGATCCGACGCCTTATCTCTATCTCTCGTCGCGCAATCCGCGACGACTGGTCGACGTGGTCGCGGCGGTCCGCGCCCGGGCCTGATCGGCGCCCGGGGTCGAAGCGGATCGATCCGCCCGCGCACCGATCCGGCCGGTGCGTCGATCCGGGCCGTGCCGGATGCGGACAGTCAAGAACGCCCGCCGGTGAGTCGGCGGACGTTCGACTTCGTACGTCCTGCTTCATGCGTGTGCGTGCTTCACGTGCCGTGCGCGCTGCTTGTCGTGTTCCTTGTCGTGCGATCCGTTCAAGGACGCTCGGCGAACGTCGACGGTCCAACTCCTGCCGGTACCCGTATGGCGTGTGCAGGGTTGCCGTTCATCGCCGGTCGTCCTCGACCGAACACGATCAGGCGCAGTCGCTGCAGATTGCCTGGCCGTCCTTCTCCTTGGCCAGCTGGCTGCGGTGGTGCACCAGGAAGCAGCTGGAGCACGTGAATTCGTCGGCCTGCTTCGGGACGACCCGGACGGACAACTCCTCATTGGAGAGGTCCGCGCCGGGAAGCTCGAGAGACTCGGCCTGCTCGAATTCGTCGACGTCGACCGAACCGGCCGACTTGTCCACGCGCCGAGCCTTCAGCTCCTCGATGCTGTCTTCGTTGATGTCGTCGTCGGTCTTACGCGGGGTGTCGTAGTCGGTTGCCATGTACCTCTCCCCCTCCGGGTGGATCTGCTGTGCTCAGTCGTGCGGCAGCGCCCGCGGACGTTCTCGGACGATGCCTTCAGCGCACGTAACGCTTGACGGGTCGAAGTTGTGCCCGACCCGAAGCGCAGATTTTGCCTTACATCAAGGCCCGTTACGCAATCGACACCCAACCGAACCCCCAAAGAGGTGACTTGGTTGGATGGGGGGCCACTGTAACCCCGACCCGCCCTGCACAACCAGGAGGAATCGTGACGGTCTACGCGCTGGGTGATCAAATACCCAAGGTGCACCCCGATGCGTATGTGCATCCGGATGCGGTCGTGATCGGAAGCGTGGAGATCGGCGCGGATTCTACGGTGTGGCCGGGTGCCGTACTGCGCGCGGACCACGGCCGGATCGTGATCGGCGAGCGGACCTCGGTCCAGGACGGCTGCGTTTTGCACACCACCGCGCCGTGGCCGACCGTGGTCGGCGACGAGTGCGTGATCGGGCACATCGTGCACCTGGAGGGCTGTGTGATCGAGAATCGCTGCCTGATCGGCAACGGCGCGGTGGTCATGCATCAGGCGATCGTGCGCACAGGTGCCCTGGTGGGAGCGGGTGCCGTGGTCGGGAATCGGGTCGAGGTGCCCTCGTTCGCGATGGCTCTCGGGGTGCCCGCCAAGATCCGCGAGAACGCCGTGTCGGAGGGTGCCTTCGACGAGGCGGTGCGTAGTTACGTCGCCAACGGCCGACGCTTTCGCAAGGAGTTGCGGCGCATCGATTGATCCGCATCGCCGGGCCCGCCCTCCCCCGGTGTGTCGGATCGCACACTCCGCGTCTGGTTTGGCCGACCGGTTCGCCCCGTATATAAGTCGGACCACGGGGGCTACATCGGGGAGTTTCGTGCTTGAGCTAGTCGGTCTGGACAAACGGTTCGGGGAGAAGGTCGTTCTCGACGACCTCTCTTTGACCATTCGTCCCGGCCAGATGTTCGGATTTGTCGGTACCAACGGGGCCGGGAAGACCACGACCATGCGGATCGCGCTCGGCGTGCTCACGCCCGACGCGGGCGAGATCCGCTGGCAGGGGCGCCCGGTCGATCGGTCGATGCGCCGCCGCTGGGGTTACATGCCGGAGGAACGCGGCCTGTATCCCAAGATGCGCATCGCGGATCAGCTCGTCTATCTCGCCGAGCTGCACGGGATGACCCGTGCCGAGGCCCGCGCATCGGCCACGCGATGGCTGGAGCGGCTGCAGGTGTCGGGTGAGCCAGGGGACCGTCTGGAGACGTTGTCGCTGGGCAATCAGCAGCGGGTCCAGCTCGCGGCGGCGCTCGTGCACGAGCCGGAGCTGCTCGTGCTCGACGAGCCGTTCTCCGGGCTCGACCCGGTCGGCGTGGACGTGATGGCGGGCGTGCTGCGCGACCGGGTGGCGCATGGCGCCGCGGTGGTGTTCTCCAGTCATCAGTTGGAACTGGTCGAGTCGCTGTGCGACGCGGTCGGCATCATCAAGGACGGCCGCATGCACGCCGCCGGCACCGTGGCGGAGTTGCGGGGCGACTCGCGCGCGGTGCGCTACCGCGTGGTCGTCGAGGGCGCGCCGGCCGACTGGGCGAAGGATCTGCCCGGGTCGACGGTGCTGTCCGCGGACGCGGACGCGGTGCTGGTGGAGCTGGTCGAGGGCGCGAGCGAGCAGGCTCTGCTGGACGCCGCCCGCGCGGCGGGCCGGGTGCTCTCGTTCGCGCCGGCCACCCCTTCGCTGGCGGAGCTCTTCCGCGAGGCCGTCAACGGAACGGAGGTCGGCGCGTGAGCACCGGCGGATTCACCTTTTGGTCCGCGGTGCGGCTCGTGGCACGCCGCGAGTTCACCGAGCGCATCCGCGATCGCGGCTTCCAGGTCTCGGTGGGCGTGATGCTGGCGATCCTGCTCGCGTCGGTGGCGATCCCGGCCGTGATCGGCGGCGGGTCCGACAAGTACGACGTGGCCTTCCTGGGCCCGCAGCAGACGCAACTCGCGCAGACCGCGGAGCGCACCGCGACGCTGCTGGACGTGGACATACGCGTCAAGCCGGTCGCCGACCGCGCGGCGGCCGACAAGGCCCTGCGGGACGGCAAGCTGGACGCGGTGGTGGACCAGGGTCGGATCGTGGTCGACAGCGGGCTGAAGGACCCGCTGGCGGCCGTGCTGCAGAGCGCGTGGGCGACCGTGGAGCGCGACGGCCGATTGACCGCGCAGGGCATCGACCCGGGCGCGGTGAACCAGGCGTCGGCGATCCAACCGATGCCCAAGACCACGCTCGACCCCGACGCGGACCAGCGCGACGCCCGCCGCGGCATCGCGTTCGTGGGCACCCTCGTGCTCTACGGCATGCTCATGTTGTTCTGCATGTGGGTAGCGAGCGGGGTGGTCGAGGAGAAGTCGAGCCGGATCGTGGAGATCCTGCTCGCGACCGTCCCGGCCAAGGCGTTGCTGACCGGCAAGATCATCGGGATCGGCCTGCTCGGCCTGCTCCAGATGCTGGTCACCGCCGTGGTGGGACTCGCGGCCGCGAGTGCGACGGGCACGATCGAGCTCACCGGCGACATGGTCTATCCGGTGGCCCTGGTTCTGCTGTGGTTCGTGGTCGGCTACGCGATCTACGCGTGCATGTTCGCCGCCGCCGCGGCCCGGGTGTCTCGCCAGGAGGACCTGCAGAACGTCATCACGCCGATGACGACGCTGTTGATCGCGTCCTTCCTCATGGCGGTCTTCCTGGGCCAGAACGGCGGCACCGCCGCGACGGTGCTGGCCTATGTACCGCCGTTCTCGGCCATGTTGCAGCCGGTGCTGACCGCGGCCGACGAGGTCTCGGTCGTGGAGAACCTCGCGGCGTTGGCGATCGCGCTGGTCGCGCTGGTCCTGCTGGTGCGACTCGCGGCCCGGATGTACGAGGGCGCGGTGTTGCGCATGGGCGGCAAGGTCACCGTCAAGGAGGCGCTGGGCGCCACGCGGGGTTCGACGGCCCGCAAGGGCTGACAGCACGTGTCGGGCCCGCCGCCTCGCCGTCGCGGGCAAGGTGGCGGGCCCGATGTACGGGTGGGGCCTCAGCGCTTGTTGGCGGCCTTGCGGGCCTCCAGGGCCAGCCGGCGCTCTTCGAAGCGGTCCGCCTGGGTCCCGAGGCCGTCCAGGAAGAACGCGAGCTCCTCGCGGGCCTTGTCGCCCTCCGGGCCCAGGTCGGTGCGCTCCATGATCTTCAGGTGGCGCAGCACCGGCATGATCACGTCGTTGCGGTGGATCGGCAGGTTGTACACGCCGCCCACGGCGAGCTTGGCCGCCGCCCGCTCGAAGCCGCTGATCCCGTGTCCGGGCATCCGGAAGTCGGTGACCATGTCGGTCACCGCGCGCATCGCCAGGTCGGGGGCGAGCTCGAACGCGGCCTTGAGCAGGTTGCGGTAGAAGACCATGTGCAGGTTCTCGTCGGTGGCGACCTTCGCGAGCATCTGCTCGGCGATCGGGTCGCCGCACGTGCGCCCCGAGTTGCGGTGCGACACGCGCGTCGCCAGCTCCTGGAACGTCACGTAGGCGATGACGTGCAGCGGGTTGGCCATGTGGTCGCCCTGGTAGCCCGCCTCCATGTGCTCCATGCGCGAGCGCTCCAGGGCGACGGGGTCCACGGCCCGTGCGGCCATCAGGTAGTCGCGGATCGCGATGCCGTGCCGGCCCTCCTCGGCCGTCCAACGGTGCACCCACGTGCCCCACGCGCCGTCGCGGCCGAACATCGCCGCGATCTCGTAGTGGTAGCTGGGCAGGTTGTCCTCGGTCAGCAGGTTGAGCGTCAGAGCTATCCGGCCGACGTCGGTCAGGCCCGATTCCTCGGCCGTCCACGCCTCGCCACCGAGCACACCGTCGAAGTCCCGACCGCGACCCCACGGCACGTACTCGTGCGGAAACCACTCCTTGGCCACGGCCAGGTGTCGGTCGAGCTCGACCGCGACGACCTGCTCCAGCTCACTGAGCAGGCGCTCACCGGTGATGGCGGGGGCGAGAAGGTTCATGGGCACTCCAGGCGTAGGCAGACATCGTGGAACAGCGGCAGACACGGAGGACGACGCTGTGCATCGCCCGCACGACGTGTCCCTACGATTCCGTAACTTACGACAGCGTAGGTTGGTTCCGCCCCGAACCGGAAATGTGATGCGCGCCTCTCGCACACACGTGCGACGAGTTTCGGCCTGCGGGGCCCACTCGCCCCGAGCCGATCAGCCGGACACGAATCCGATCCGGATCATCAGACCGCCCTCCTCGCGGGGTTCGACCTCGATCCAGCCTCCGTGCGCGCGCACGATGGAACGCACGATCGAAAGTCCCAGGCCCACGCCCTTGTCGCTGGCGATCCGCTCGGTCCGCAACCGACGGAAGGGCTCGAACATGTTGTCCACCTCGTAGGCGGGCACCACGGGTCCGGTGTTGACGACGGTGAGCACCGCGATGCCGGCGCTGGTCTCGGTGGAGACCTCCACGACACCCCCGGGGCGGTTGTAGCGAACCGCGTTCTGTACGAGGTTCATCGCGACGCGCTCCAAGAGCACACCGTTGCCCTGCAATCCCGCGGGCGCGAGGTCGGTCTTGAGCGTCACCTTGCGCTCGGCGGCCTCCGCACCGGTCTGGTCCACCGCTCGGCGGGCCACCTCGCCGATGTCGACCGGTTTGCGCTCGGTGAGTTCGTTGTCGCTGCGGGCCAGCAGAAGCAGGCCCTCGATCAGCCCTTCGCTGCGCTCGTTGGTCGCCAAAAGCGTCTTGCCCAATTGCTTGAGCTCGACGGACGCGTCGGGGTCGCCGAGCGCGACCTCCAACAGCGTGCGGTTGATCGCGAGGGGGGTGCGCAACTCGTGCGACGCGTTGGCCACGAATTTTCGTTGTGACTCCAGGGATCGGTCGAGCCGATCGAGCATGTCGTCGAAGGTGTCCGCGAGCTCCTTGAACTCGTCGTCGGGACCGTCCAGCTCGATCCGCCGGTGCAGATTCGCGCCGGCCACCTCGCGGGCGATCGCGGTGATCCGACCGAGCGGGCGCAGCACGCGTCCGGCCATCACGTAGCCGAAGCCGAAGGCGACCACCGCGAGCAGGAGCAACGCGAGCAACGACTGTTGGAGCAGCGCGTGCAGCGCGGCGTCGCGCTGGCGACCTTGCAGGTACGCCTGCCACTCGACGAACTGGTCGCGCGTCATCGGTTGACCGCCGACCGACAACTGCGTGTTCTCGGCCAATTTCATTTTGAACTGGCCGGCCACCAGGCTCTGCCGCACGAGCAGGTAGACCGTGCCGAGCAGGAGGACGCCGGCGATCAGGAACATGCCGCCGTACAGCGCCGTCAACCGCACCCTGATCGTGGACCGCAACAGCGCGGGCACCTGCGAGGGCGCGAGTCGTGACAGCCGCGACATCTCGACCGCGTCGTCGGCGTCGCGGCCCAGGATCAGCCGTCGGCCGTTGCCGGGCGGGCGCGGCGGCTCACGGCCGGGCTCGCGCGCCGGCTCACGGCTGGG
>NZ_WWJX01000910.1 GCF_009865215.1 Streptomyces sp. SID3343
GGGGCGCCGCGGCGGGGGCGGCGTTGCGCCGCTCCCACGCGTCGCCCGCGACGGTCCGCCGGATCGCAAGGGTCGGCTTTTCGGCGAGCAGGTGGTGCGGTGCGGCGTAGGTGATCTCGACGGAGACCATGTCGCCGGGCCGCACGCCCTCGGCGGGGCGCTCGAAGTGCACGAGCCGGTTGTCGGGGGCGCGCCCCGACAGTCGCGCGGTGTCGTGGTCCTTGCGGCCCTCGCCCTCGGCGACCAGGACCTCCAGCGTGCGACCGACCTGCTTGCGGTTCTCGCTCCAGGAGATCTCCTCCTGAAGCTTGAGCAGCCGCTGATAGCGCTCGGTCACGACCTCCTTGGGCACCTGGCCGTCCATCGTGGCGGCCGGGGTGCCGGGGCGCTTGGAGTACTGGAACGTGAACGCGGCCGCGAAGCGGGCCTCGCGCACGACGTGCAGGGTCTGCTCGAAGTCCTCGTCGGTCTCGCCGGGGAAGCCCACGATGATGTCGGTGGAGATCGCCGCGTCGGGCATCGCGGCCCGCACCCGCTCGATGATCCCGAGGTACTTGTCCTGGCGGTACGAGCGGCGCATCGCGCGCAGCATCGCGTCGGAGCCGGACTGCAACGGCATGTGCAGCTGGTGCATGACGTTGGGCGTCTGCGCCATCGCGGCGATCACGTCGTCGGTGAAGTCGCGCGGGTGCGGCGACGTGAAGCGCACGCGCTCCAGACCCTCGATGCGTCCGCACGAGCGCAGCAGCTTCGAGAACGCCTCGCGGTCGCCCATGTCGGAGCCGTACGCGTTGACGTTCTGACCGAGCAGGGTGACCTCGATCACACCTTCGCCGACCAGTGTCTCGATCTCGGCGAGCACGTCGCCGGGGCGACGGTCCTTCTCCTTGCCGCGCAGCGCGGGCACGATGCAGAAGGTGCACGTGTTGTTGCAGCCCACCGAGATCGCGACCCACGCGGCGTACGCCGACTCGCGGCGGGTGGGCAACGTCGAGGGGAAGACGTCGAGCGACTCCAGGATCTCGACCTGGGCCTCCTGCTCGATCCTGGCCCGCTCCAGCAGCACCGGCAACGAGCCCACGTTGTGGGTGCCGAAGACCACGTCGACCCACGGCGCCTTGCGCACGATGGTGTCGCGGTCCTTTTGCGCGAGGCAGCCGCCGACGGCGATCTGCATCCCGGGGCGTTCGGCCTTCGCGGGCGCCAGGTGGCCCAGGTTGCCGTAGAGCTTGTTGTCCGCGTTCTCCCGCACGGCGCACGTGTTGAAGACGACGACGTCGGCCGTCTCGCCCGCGGATGCGCGGACATAGCCCGCGTCCTCCAGGAGACCGGACAGCCGCTCGGAGTCGTGGACGTTCATCTGGCACCCGTAGGTGCGGACCTCGTAGCTTCGCGCACTCATATCAAGCGACAGGGTACGGGGTTTGCTTCCCGCTGTGCGTGGGCCTCCTCCATGGCAATATCGCCGCCGTGCCCTCCCTGTCGTTCGTCCCCGTTTCCGTACGCGACGCTTTCGCGCAACGGCCCCGTATCGTGCGCGCCGCTCTCGTGGCGCTCGTGGCACTGTGCCTGGTCGTGACGTACGCGGTGCTCACGCGCGAGGACGAGCCGACGCCTGGCGGGCCGGTGTCGCTGGCCACGGGGGTGCCGACGGGGGTGTACCACCGCTACGGCGAGTTGCTGCGGCCGAGGCTGTCGGCCGACCTGAAGGTGCGGGTGACGGTGGACCCCAGCGGGGGCTCGGTGGAAAACCTGCGGCGGGTCACGGACGGTACGGCCACGTTCGGGATCGCGACCGCCGACGCGGTGGCCGACGTCCCGGCTCGCGATCGCGACCGGTTGCGGGCGGTGGCACGGCTGTACGACGACTACATCCAGTTGGTCGTGCCGAGCCGGTCCCCGGTGACCCAGATCGCCGATCTGCGGGGGCGACGCGTGGTGGTGGGCTCGCCGGGGTCCGGCGTCGAGCTGATCACGCGGCGGTTGCTGCGCGAGGTGGGCATGGACCTCGAGCGCGACATCGTGCCGATCCGGATCGGGGTCGGGGAGGCGACCGACCGCCTGCGCGACGGGTCCGTGGACGCCTTCTTCTGGTCCGGTGGGCTGCCCACGGGCGCGGTGGCCGAGCTCGCCGCGGGGTGGCCGGTGCGGCTGGTCAAGCTCGGCTACCTCGCGGGCGCCATGCGCGACGAGTACGGGCCGGTGTACCGCGAGGCCGTGGTGCCGGCCGACGCGTATCCCGGGGGAGCCGAGACGCCGACCATCGCGGTGCCCAATCTGTTGGTCACGACGGCTTCGCGAGACGACGAGCTGGTCCGGCGGGTGACCGAAACGGTGATGGAAAACCGCGAGGCGATCGGGCGCGAGGTGCACGCCGCCCAGTTGGTCGACCCCAGGACGGCGATCTTCACCGATCCGTTGCCTCTGCACGCGGGGGCTCGCCGGTGGTACAGATCGGTCAAACCGTGATCGCGCAGATCGTGATGCACAGAGCGTCGCGCGAAGCGGCCCCGATGGCACATGCTGGGTTCGTGTCATCGTGTTCGGGACCGACATCTACGCTCTGCGCATCAGGCCGGGACGTGACGCGGCCCCCGAAACGACTCTGTGAGCCGACCGGGGGGAAGGCCGCACACATGGTCCGGGAGGCCCGCTTGCTCGGGAGGAGGGTGCGACCGCGGTGTCCGAGGGGGAGATCGGCCGAATACTGAACAATCGCTACCGCTTGAGCCGCAGCCTCGGCCGAGGCGGCATGGGCGAGGTGTGGCTGGCCGTCGACACCGCCCTGGGTCGCGAAGTCGCGGTCAAGGAGCTGCTGCTGCCGACGTCCCTGGACGCGAGTTCGCAACGCTCCTGGCTGGAGCGCAGCAAGCGCGAGGCGAGCGCCGCGGCGCGCATTCGCCACGAGAACGTGGTGACGGTTCACGACGTCTTCGAAGAGGACGGTCTGCCCTGGATCGTCATGGAATTGGTGATTTCGCGCTCGCTGGCCGACGTGATCCGCGCGGAGGGTCGGCTCGACCACGCCGAGGCGGCGCGCATCGGCCTGGACGTGCTGCGCGCGCTGCGTGCCGCGCACGCCAAGGGCGTGCTGCACCGTGACGTCAAGCCCGCCAACGTGCTGCTCGGCACCGACGGTCGAGTCGTGCTCACCGACTTCGGGATCGCGACGTTCGTCGACGCGCCGCAGGTCACCCAGTTCGGCGAGTTGCTCGGGACCCCCGGCTACCTCGCGCCCGAACGCGCCGAACAGTTCGCCCGCGCTCGGCCGAGCGTGCTCACCGACGACACGTCGGGCGAATGCCCGACCGCCGAGCAGTCGGACGCGCTCGACCCGGCCTCCGACCTGTGGTCGCTCGGCGCGACCTTGTACGAGATGGTCGAGGGCGTCGCGCCGTTTCGTCGGGCCTCCCCCGTGGAGGTCGTCGACGCGGTGGTCAACGCGCCGCCCGCGCCGCCGCGCCACGCGGGCCCGCTGGAGCCGGTCATCATGGGGTTGCTGCGCAAGGACCCGATCCGGCGGCTCGACGCCAAGGAGACCGACGCGCTGCTCGCCGGCGTCGTGCAGGACTCGGTACCGGTCACGTGGGGCGGCGATCCGTTGCCGCGGCGCGAGCGTGACGAGGCGGCCGAGGCGACCTTCGCGGGTGAGCCGCCCGGCGAGGACGCCCCGAGCAAGGCGCCGGGCACCGGCAAGGGCCGCTGGTGGCGGCGGACCCGGGTCGCGCTGCCCGCCACACTGGCGTTCGTCCTGGTCGCCGCTGGCGCGTCGTGGCTGGCCGTGGAGAACAACCGGGCCGAGGGCGGCACCCACGCGGCGCCCGACCCGCAGGCGAGCCTGCGCAAGAACTCGCCGACGTATCGGGCCATGGAGGCCCGCGGCCGGGTGATCATCGGCGTCAAGCCGGACCAGCCCGGCTGGAGCGTGCGCACCGACGACCAGGCGTATCAGGGCTTCGACGACGACGTGGCCCGGATGATCGCGGAGGACCTCGGGTTCAAGGACCGCGTCACGTTCATGGACGTGGAGACCCAGAACCGCGAGTATCGGATCACCAGCGGTCAGGTCGACCTGGTGGTCGCGAGCTACACGATCAACGAGGCACGCTCGCAGAAGGTCTCGTTCGCGGGCCCGTACTTCATCGCCGGGCAGGACCTGCTCGTGCGCCGGGACGAGGCCGGCGTGGACGGTCCCGAGGACCTCGCGGGCAGCGCGGTGTGTGTCGTGCGCGAGTCGACGTCGGCGTCCCGGATCCGGGCCGAGTTCCCGAACATGCACGTCGAGGAGCGTGGCAAGTATTCCGAGTGCGTCGACGAACTCCTGGCCGGAAAAGTGCGCGGGGTCAGCACCGACGACGCGATCCTGTCCGGATTCGTGGCGCAACACCCGGGGAAGCTGCGGATCCTGGGACGGCCGTTCTCCGACGAGCCGTACGGCGTGGGCCTGAGCAAGGGTGACGTCGCCCTCGCGCAGGCCGTCTGTGGCGCCCTGGAGCGACACATCGCCAACGGCGACTGGCAACGCGCGTACGACACCCGGCTGCGTCCGCTCGGGCTGCCTCAGCCGCGCGCGCCGCAGTGTCGGGTGAGCGAGTAGGCCGGCGCGTTCGCGAGCGCCTCAGTCGGCGCGTGGCACGGTCAGGACGACCGTCAGGCCGCCGCCCTCGCGCGCGGTGAAGTCCACGGCGCCGTCGCCGGCTTCGAGCAGCGTGCGCGCGATCGACAGGCCCAGGCCGGAGCCGTCCACGTTCTGGTGCCGCGGGCTGCGCCAGAACCGGTCGCCCACCCGGCGCATCTCCTCGAAGGTCAGGCCCGGGCCGCGGTCGCTGACCCGGATCTCGATCCGGTCGCCGAGCGCCGAGCAGCCGACCGTGACCGTGCTGCCGAGCGGCGCGAACTTCAGGGCGTTGTCCAGGATCGCGTCGAGCGCGCTGCCGAGCGTGACCGGGTCGACGTTGCCGGTCAGCGCCGACGGGCCCTCCTGCTCGAAGCACTGGTCGCGCGAGCGGGCCAACGCCTGCCACGCGTCGATGCGTTCGTGGACGAGAGCCGCGACGTCGACCGCGCGCGCGGACGGGCGCGCGTTCTCGGCCAACGCCAACTCCAGGAGTTCGTCCAGCACATGGGTGAGCCGACGTCCCTCGTCGCGCACGCCGTCGAGCGTGTCGCCGTGCCCCGGCGGCAACGAAAGACCCAGTTCCTCGATCCGCAACAACAGCGCGGACAGCGGGTTGCGCAGTTGGTGCGAGGCGTCCGCGGCGAACGCGCGCTGCTGCTCGACGACGGTCTCGACGTGGTCGGCCATCTCGTTGAACGACCCGGCCAGTCGCCGCAGTTCGGGCGGCCCCTGGGCGCCGGCCACTCGCGCGCCGAGCCGTCCGGTGGCTATCTCGTGGGTCACCGAGTCGAGCACGCGAACCGGGCGCAGCACCCATCCCGTGAGCCGGTTCGCGAGCAGCAACGCGGCGAGCACCGCGACCACCTCGCCGGCCGCCAGGATCAACCAGTCCTGTTGGACGCGCGAACGCATCCGCCCGGTGGGCGAGTCGGTGACCACGACCGCGACCACGTCGCCGCGGTGGATCACCGGCGCGGCGACGACGAGCCGCCCGCGCTGCCACGGCCACACCTGCCCGGGGTCGTCGCTGCGCCGCCCGGCGAGCGCGGCCGTGAAGGCCGCCGAACGGGGGTCGACCCGAAATCCGATGTGCGAGACGGCGATCGGCTGGCCGAGCCGGTCGAAGGCGCCGACGCGGATGCCGTACACGTCCTCGTAGCGGGAGAGTTCCGAGCTCAGCATGTCCAAGTCGGCCGGGTCCGGTCCCGGGGTCAGCCCGGAGTCGTCCTGGGCGCGCACGGTGTCGGAGACCACGGTGAGTTGCGTGTCGGACACGAAGCGGGTGATGTCGTCGACCCGGTCGCGGATCACGCCCTGCTGGTGGGCGGACGCGCGCGAGATCGCCAACGGGATGCCCAGTGCGATGAGCACCGCGGTCATCAGGGTCAGGAGCAACGCGAGCAGGCGGGTACGCACAGGAGCTGGTGACGATCCGTCAGGAGGCCGGTGGGATCAGGCTTCGGGAACGACACGGTAGCCGACGCCGCGCACCGTCTCGACGATCGCGGGGTTGCCGAGCTTGGAACGCAGCGACGCGACGTGCACCTCGAGCGTGCGGTTGTTGCCGGCCCAGCTGGTGTGCCACACCTCGCTGATGATCTGTTCGCGCCGAAAGACCACGCCCGGACGCTGCGCGAGGAGCGCGAGCAGGTCGAACTCCTTGCGGGTGAGCACGACGTCGGTGCCGCCGACGGTGACTCGTCTGGTGGCGGGGTCGAGCACGATGCCGTCGGGTCCCTTGGCCGATGCGGTCGACTCGGGGGCGGGGCCGTCGCTGCGGGTGCGCCGGCCCACGGCGTGTATTCGGGCCAGGAGTTCGCCGATGTCGTAGGGCTTGGTGACGTAGTCGTCGGCGCCCAGGTTGAGCCCGTGTATGCGCGACCTGATGTCGGCTCGGGCGGTGACCATGATGACCGGTACGTCGCACAGACGCCGGATGCGGCTGCACACCTCGAAGCCGTCGTGGTCGGGCAGCGACAGGTCCAACAGCACGACGTCGGGCAGGTCGTCGATGGCGGCGAGCGCCTCCTCCCCCGTGGTGGCATGCCGCACGGTGAACCCGTGCCGGCCCAGCACGGCGCGCAGTGGCGCGGCGACGCGCAGATCATCCTCGACGAGCAGGAGGCGCACGTGGTTCCTCACATCTGACGGTCCGTTACCGACTCTTAACCTCAGGACAACCTCAAGTTCGATGCCCTGGGGGGTGCTGCCTGAATTAGTGTCACGCACCACCCGGCACCGCCGGGAGACCTCGAACCCACCTGCCACCCGGTCGTGCAAGAAGATACGGGACGACTCTGGACGGAGCCCGCCATCGTGACGACGGATGCCTCTGAGACCACACCGAAGCCGCCGGTGTTCGCGAAGAGCGACAGCACCGCAAACGCGCCGCAGGGTGAGCCTCTCGTCGTGCTGACGAGTGTCAACAAGCACTTCGGTGCGTTGCACGTACTGCAGGACATCGACCTGACCATCCACCAGGGTGAGGTCGTCGTCGTGATCGGTCCGTCCGGATCGGGCAAGTCGACGCTGTGCCGCACGATCAACCGCCTGGAGGCGATCGACGCGGGAACCATCACCATCGACGGCAAGCAGTTGCCGCAGGAGGGCCGCGAACTGGCCCGGCTGCGCTCGGACGTGGGCATGGTCTTCCAGTCGTTCAACCTGTTCGCGCACAAGACGGTGCTGCAGAACGTGACCCTGGGCCCGCTCAAGGTCCGTCGCGAGAAGGCGGACGTCGTCAACCGGCGCGCGCAGGAGCTGCTCGACCGGGTCGGCGTGGGCAGTCAGGCGGACAAGTACCCCGCCCAGCTCTCCGGCGGTCAGCAACAGCGAGTGGCCATCGCCCGCGCGCTGGCCATGGAGCCCAAGGTGATGCTCTTCGACGAGCCGACCTCGGCGCTGGACCCGGAGATGATCAACGAGGTTCTCGAGGTCATGCGCGACCTTGCCCGCGAGGGCATGACGATGGTCGTGGTGACGCACGAGATGGGCTTCGCGCGCTCCGCCGCGAACCGCGTGATCTTCATGGCCGACGGCCGCATCGTCGAGGAGAACACTCCCGAGGAGTTCTTCAGCAACCCGCGCAGCGACCGGGCCAGGGACTTCCTGTCCAAGATCCTGCACCACTGAGCGATTTCACCGCTCGGTCTCGCAACGCCCTTGGTCGGAACGCCCTTTGTTCGGACCGCAGTCGATTTGTCGTCAGCCACGCTCCCTCATCTCCAAGGACGTTGATCATGAAGATGCGCAAGACTGTCGCCGCCGCCGGTATCACCGTGCTCGCCCTGTTCGGCACCGCGTGCGGCAAGGACGGTTCGCCGGAGGCGAAGAACCCGGGCGGCACCACCGGCGGCGCTCCGGGCGCCCCGGGCGGGACCGGTGCCGCCAAGCCCGAACTGCCCACGTACACCCCCAAGCAGGGCGTCGCGCTGGCCGGCTCGAAGACGTTCGAGAACGCGACCAAGCGCGGCAAGCTCGTCGTCGGCGCGAAGGAGGATCAGCCCTTCCTCGGGTCGAAGGATCCGGCCACCGGCAAGTACTCCGGCTTCGACATCGAGATAGCCAAGATGATCGCCGCGGAACTGGGCTTCGGCCCCGACAAGATCGAGTTCAAGGCGATCGCGTCGACCAACCGTGAAAACGCGCTCGTCAACGGCGACATCGACTACTACGTCGGCACCTACAGCATCACCGACAAGCGCAAGGAGCAGGTCTCCTTCGCGGGTCCGTACTACATCGCCGGCCAGTCGCTGCTCGTGCGCAAGAACGAGAGCGCGATCACCGGCAAGGACACCATCAAGGGCAAGACGGTCTGTTCCGCGAAGGGTTCGACCCCGCTGCAGAACCTCCAGACCAACTTCCCCGACACCACCACGCGCGTCTTCGACACGTACTCGCTGTGCGTCGAGGCGCTGCTGTCCAACCAGGTCGACGCGGTCTCCACCGACGACGCGATCCTCAAGGGCTACGCGGCCAAGGACCCGGCCGCGCTCAAGATCGCCGGCGAGCCGTTCACCACCGAGAACTACGGCGTGGGCCTGAACAAGGACGACGCGGTCTTTCGCGGCGCGGTGAGCGACGCACTGGACGCGCACGAGAAGAACGGCGACTGGAAGAAGGCGTACGACGCGACGCTGGGCCTGTCCGGCAGCGCCGCCCCGGCTGTCCCGGCGCTCGTCCGCTACTGACGCACGAGATCGACCGGCCCGGGAGCGCCCCGGGCCGGTCGGTGCTCGGCCTCCCGTCCCCGTCGCACCGCACGTCCGGGGGTACGGGCCGGCTTCACCACCCCTGCCCCTGAACCCACGATCACGGAGAGGAGGACTCGATCACGATGTTCGAAGTTGTCCAGGACAACTGGGATCTCTTGCAGGACGGATTCGTCGGCACGCTGAAGCTGACGCTCGTCTGTGGAATCGTGTCGCTTCTGCTCGGCACGTTGATAGCCGCGTGTCGCGTCTCGCCGGTGCCCCCACTGCGCTGGTTCGGCACCGCCTACGTCATGATTTTCCGCAACACCCCGCTGACGCTGATCTTCTTCTTCGTCGCCCTCGGTTTCCCGAAGCTGCGGTTCAACCTGTCGTACTTCGAGTTCGCGATCATCGCACTCAGCACGTACACCGCCGCCTTCATCTGCGAGGCGATCCGCTCGGGTATCAACACCGTGCCGATCGGCCAGGCCGAGGCCGCTCGCAGCCTGGGTATGTCCTTCACCCAGACCCTCGGCCAGATCGTGCTGCCGCAGGCCGGCCGCGCCGCGGTCCCGCCGATCGGCAGTCTGTTGATCGCCATGGTCCGCAACTCGGCGATCGCGAGCGCGTTCAACGTCACCGAACTCATGGGCACGAGCGCGCAGATGGTCGAGAACGGCTACAAGTCGCTGTGGGTGCTGACCTGGATCGCCATCGGCTACCTCGTCATCACGTTGTCGATGAGCGCGGCACTGGCCGCCCTCGAAAAGAAGCTGGCGGTGGTCCGATGAGCCGCGAAGCGAGCGTCCTGTTCGACGTTCCCGGTCCCAAGGCGCGCATGCGCAACCTGATCGTCGGGATCGTCGGCACCCTGGCCCTGGCCGGGTTCGTGATCTTCGTGATCGTGCGTTTCAACGAGACCGGTCAGTTCGAGTCGGCGAAGTGGGACCCGTTCCAGTACTCCGGGGTCCAGCAGTTCATCCTCGACGGCCTCAAGGCCACCCTGAAGGCGTTCGCCTACGCGGCGGTGCTGTCCATCCTGCTCGGCGCCCTGCTCGCCGCCGGTCGGCTCTCCGATCACGCGCCGGTGCGTTGGGCCGCCACCGCGTTCGTGACGTTCTTTCGCGCGATGCCGCTGCTCGTCCTGATCTTCATGCTCTACCTGATCCCCGGCAGCATGGGCTGGTGGAAGTGGGACCCGCTGTGGCCGCTGGTCGTGGGTCTGACCGTCTACAACGGCACGGTGCAGGCGGAGAACATCCGCGCCGGCATCCTGGCCGTGCCCAAGGGCCAGAGCGAGGCCGCGTACGCCCTGGGTATGCGCAAGACCCAGGTGATGACGATGATCCTGGTGCCACAGGGCATCCGGACCATGCTGCCGACGATCATCAGCCAGGTCGTGGTGACCCTCAAGGACACCTCGCTCGGCTTCCTGATCACCTACCCGGAGTTGCTCGCGGCGGCCAAGCTGATCGGCGGCTACCAGGACTACAACATGCCGTTCATCCCGGTCACCCTGATCATCGGTGCCATCTACATCTCGATGTGCATGATCCTGTCGGCGTTCGCGACCTGGCTGGAGCGTCGCCTGCGCACGTCCCGCAAGGGCAAGCCGCCGGCCGCGCCCGCGCAGGCCGACATGGGCGGCGGATACGGCCGTAGTACCGCCACCCTGCCCGCGGCGGTGGGACCGAGCGCCTGACGCCTCGTCAGCACAGCACCACCATCGGCCGACGCCCCGCGGTGACCACCACCCGCGGGGCGTCGCTTTGTCGTCGAGTCCCCTCGGTGCCGGATGATGGGCAACGAGTACGACAAGTCTTGCAACTTGGGGGGTCACGATGGCGGGCAACGCTCCGCGCGCGGACTCGGTGATCATCGCGGGCGCCGGGCCCGCCGGACTGGCCGCGGCGCTGGCCCTGGCCGGGCGTGGGGTGCGCTCGGTCCTGGTGGACTCGGGCAACGGCACGCCGCGCGCGGGCTCGCGCGCGTGCGGCCTGGACGCGGCCATGTTGGCCTTCGTCTACGACCTGACCGGCACCCGGCTCGACGGCGCCGCCGAGCCGTGGAGCGTGCAGCGGATACGCCGCCGCGACCGCGACGTGCCACAGACGGTCGCCGAACCCGAGACGCCCGTGCGCTACGGGCTCTCCCAGCAGCGGCTGGAGCGCGCGCTGTTGGACGCGGTACACGCGAGCCCGTTGGTGACCACCGCGTGGCGACACCGGATCGAGGGTGTCCAACAGGACGAGACCTCGGTCACACTGCTCGCGCGCGGGCCGGGCGGGCCGGTCAAGTGGCGCGCCCCGTGGCTCGTCGCGTGCGACGGGGCCCGGTCCGGGGTGCGCCGCGCCCTTGATGTGCGCTTCCCGGGCCGCCCGCGGGTGGACCGGCTGCTGTGCGCGGACGTGAAGGTACACCTGCCGCGCCGGATCGGCGCGACCTCGCTGGTGCCGCCCGACCCCTCGCTCGCCGACGAGCCCGAGTCGCCCGACGAGAGCGGTCCGGCCACCCCGTGGCTGTTCGTCGACCCGCCCTTCCACCGGGGCGGCACCGTGCTGGCCCAGCCGCTTCCGGACGACGTGTGGCGACTGACCTGGCAACTCCCGATGGTGCACGGCATCGCGAAGGCCGCCGAGGCGACCCGGGTGATCCAGGTGACCGGCGACCTCGCCGACCCCAAGCGGGTGGCCGCGCGGGTGCGCACCGTGCTGCGCTCGCTGGACTCGCTGTCGTCGGGATCCGCGTCGAGCGAGGGACCCGCCCACGACCTGCTGTGGAGCGGTGAGTACGAGGTTCACCAGCGGCTCGCCCGGCGCTTTCGGGTCGGGCGCGTCCTGCTCGCCGGAGACGCCGCGCACCTGGTTCACCCGTCCGCCGCCGACGCGGTCGAACTCGGTCTGCAGGACGTCCGCAACCTGGCCTGGAAACTCGCCTTCACACTGCGCGGGTACGCCCCGATACGGCTGTTGGAGACGTATCACGGCGAGCGCCGCGGCGCCGCCAGGCGCCGACTCGCGCTCGGCGAGGAGGCGCTGCATTTCCTCGCCCCGGCGAGCCCCGCGCAAAAGGTGGGTCGCCGGCTGACCCTGATGGGCGCCCGCGGCAAGGGCACCACCCTGCGCCGTCTGGATCCGCGCGGTCCGGCGGCGGCCGGCTCGCGTCCCGACTACACGGGCTCGCCGCTGTTGACCCCGGGCCCCGGGGTCGGCGAGTGGATCGAGGACGTCCCCGTCGTGCGCGCCGACGGCGCGGAGGGCTGGCTGACCGAGTGCCTGGACCGCGGCCTGGTCCTGCTGCTGATCGCCCCCGGCATACAGGTGTGGCACGGTGACCGGTGGCGCGAGGCGGGCCTGATGCCCCGCCTGCGCGCCCGCCTGGACAAGCTGGCCGCTCCGGCCGAACTCGTGGTCACCTCGGAATACCCGGGCGCGGTCGCCCACACGCTCCTGCTGATCCGCCCCGACGGCTATGTCGCCGCACATCTGCCGCCGGAGCGGTTGGACGTCCTGGAGGAGACGATCGATCGAGCCAGGGGCGCCAAGTGAGCCCGACCCGCCGGGTCAGATCCCGTAGTGCCACGTGGTGAGCATGTACGCGCCGTACCACATGCCGAACAGGCACATCCCGCCGAGCACCAGGCCCGCGGTGCGCGTCTTGGACCGCCCGAGCACGACCGCGAGCGGAATGAAGAACAGCAGCGTGGGGAGCATCAGCCGCATCTTCGAGTGGTAGTAGTTGCTCTGGCACAGCGTCATCACCAGGATCGACAGCCCGTACACCGCCAACGGCGGCCAGATGTGCCGATTGAGCGCGACGATCGAGCCGATCACGGCCGCGATGATCAGCACGGCCGTACTGACCGCCACCCACTGGTCCCCGTTGCGCAGGGTGTCGGTGAGGAAGTGCCAGATCGCATCGCCGTTGTCCCACTTGGTGCCCCACCCGGCGTCCTGGATGGTGAACCACGCATCCGTCTCGCCGACCCGCTCCCCCACCCACAGGAGGTACAGCGGGGTGCCCAGGCACGCGATCACACACGCCACGATCGGTTCGAGCATCACCCGGCGGTGTTTCCACATCTCCATCAGCGCGGCCACCCCCAGCGCCGCGATCACCGCGATGCCGGCGGGTCGGGTCAGGCTGGTCAGGCACGCCAGGACGCCGGCGGCCACCCACGCCTTGCGGTGCGCGGCCAACAGGGTGCCCACCGCGAGCGCGAGGAAGAGCGTCTCGCTGTAGGCCATCGAGAACACGACGCCCATCGGCTGCGCGCCGCCCACCAAAACGGTCATCGCGAGCGCCACGCGCTTGTCGTACAGCCGGGTGACGAACACGTAGAGCACGCACAGCGCGGCGGCGGTCGCCAGGTGCCCCGCGATGATGCCCGACGACGAGTAGCTGGTCCCGGTCAGGTAGTGCACGACCCGGATCAGCCCCGGATACAGCGGGAAGAACGCGAGCGTATTGCCGGTGAGGTCCCCCTCGGGGGTGTACGTGAAGCCGTCCGGATAGCCGTGCCCGGCGACGTCGACGTACCAGTGCGCGTCCCACGTCAGCAGGCGCTCGCGCACGCTGGGGCCACCCGCCGGGATCATCCAGGACAGGATGATCAACTGGAGAACGGCCGTGACCGCGTACACGGCGAGCGGCAGCCACAGCGCCCCGACCCCGCGCCGCACGAGGGACAGGGGCAACGGCCGATCCCGGTCCTTGGCCGGTGGACCCGGGGCGGTGGCGCCCGGTCCCGGTATCCGGGGCTCGTCGATGACGGTCAACGCGTACTCCTCGTTCGATTCCGGTTAATGCACGCAGGGGACAACTGACACGGTTGACGCCCTTCGCGTGGTTTCGACGTGGCCTATGTCACGTCTCCGCCTTCTGACGCTCTGTCAACTCCGGGCTCGAAGTTCTAGTGTGCTGATTCGTAATCCCGTACGGAGGAGTCGCATGCCCGTCGCACCGCAGATCCAGCCGATCCTCGACGCTGTCGCAGCCGCGCCGCCCCTTCCGGCCGACCTGTCCTTGGCGGAGCGGCGTGCCGCGTCGAACAAGGGTTTGGAAAGCACCATCCTGGCGTTCGCCGAGCCCGCACCGGAAGACGTGACGACGCGAGACGTCACGATCACGGTCAAGGAACCCGAGCCCGGCAAGATCACCGCCCGCGTGTACACGCCGGCCGGCCCCGCTCCGAAGGGTGGTCGTCCAGGCTACGTGTACCTGCACGGTGGCGCCTGGTGGCTCGGCTCGGTGGCCCACTTCGACAGTCACTGCGCGAATGTCGCCGCCGAGAGCGGCGCGGTCGTCGTATCGGTCGAGTATCGGCTCGCGCCCGAGTTCAAGTTCCCGTGGCCCCTGGAGGACGCGTACGCCGCCTGGCTCTGGGTCCAGGAGCGCGCGTTCCAGTTGGGCGTCAACGCCGACAAGGTCGCCATCGGCGGATCCAGCGCGGGCGGCAACCTCGCCGCGGCGTGCTCGGTCATGCTGCGGGACCGCCGGCAGCCGACCCCGGTGTGCCAGGTGCTCGACATACCCGCGCTCGACCTGACCCTGTCCCAGCCGTCGATGGAGGAGAACGGCGAGGGCTACCTCCTCACTCGGGCCGGGATCGAGCACGCCGTCCAGCTGTACCTGACCAGCCCGCGCAGCGAGAAGCGGGACCCGCTCGCCTCGCCGCTGTTCACCGAGGACTTCGCGGGACTGCCGACCACGCTCGTGATGACGTGCGAGTTCGACCCGCTGCGGGACGAGGGCGAGGCGTACGCGAAGAAGCTGGAGGCCGCGGGCGTCACGGTCGAGTCCAAGCGTTGGGACGGGCTCGTCCACGGCGCGGGCGAGTTCACCGCACTGCTTCCCCAGGCGCGCGAGTATCGCTCGACGATGGCCGACTTCCTCAAGCGCCACCTGGCGTGAGCCGGGGCCGGGGCTGCCTCACTCCGCCCCGCGCCCGGCTCACCGCCGACATGCGGCGGCCGTCCCGTCGAGCTCGCGCTCCACGGGACGGCCACACGTGCACAGTCTTGGGGCGAGCTATTCCCGGGTGGCGGGAGCGTCCTCGGCGTCGAGCGCTTCCTGAACGGTTTCGTGCACCGCCACCATCAGCGTGAACCCGGTCAATCGAAGCACCCGGGCGACCGCTCGCGTGGGCGCGATCAGTTGCAGCGCCCCGCCGGCTTCGCGGGCCCGGCGCTCGGCGCGCACCAGGATGCGCAGTCCGAACGAGTCGATGAAGCCGACCGAGGACAAGTCCAGCAGCAGCCGGGTCATCCCCGCCGACACCTGCCGACTCAACGCGTCGTCCAGAATCGGACCACTGTCCATGTCGATCTCGCCGTGCACGGTCACCAAGGTGTGACCGGCTCCGACCTGCGACACCTGCACCAGGAGGGGACCGCTCTCGTCGTTCACGGGCGCATGCCTACCCTTCGTTCTCGGGAGCACACCTCAGGCGCGTCTCCGGGCTGTACGGCGCGTTGTCGGCGCCGAAGTCGTGGGTCGGGGCCCGACGTCAGCATTCGATGATGTTGACGGCGAGGCCGCCGCGGGAGGTCTCCTTGTACTTGACCTTCATGTCCGCGCCGGTCTCCTTCATGGTCTTGATGACCTTGTCGAGCGAGACGTGGTGGCGCCCGTCGCCGCGCAGGGCCATCCGAGCGGCGGTGACGGCCTTGACGCCGGCCATGCCGTTGCGTTCGATGCACGGGATCTGCACGAGGCCGCCGACCGGGTCACAGGTCAGGCCCAGGTTGTGTTCCATGCCGATCTCCGCGGCGTTCTCCACCTGCTCCGGCGTGCCGCCCAAGACCTCGGCCAGGCCGCCGGCGGCCATCGCACACGCGGAGCCGACCTCACCTTGGCAACCGACCTCGGCTCCGGAGATCGACGCGTTCTCCTTGAACAGCATCCCGATCGCGCCGGCCGCCAGCAGGAATCGCACGATGCCGTCGTCGTCCGCACCGGGCACGGTCGCCACGTAGTGGTGCAACACGGCGGGAATGATGCCGGCCGCCCCGTTGGTCGGCGCGGTCACCACCCGACCGCCCGCGGCGTTCTCCTCGTTGACCGCCATCGCCCACAGGGTGACCCACTCCATCGCGTGATTGGGTCGCTCCCCCTCCGCGCGCAGCGTGCGGGCGGTGCGTGAGGCCCGCCGCCGGACCTTGAGGCCGCCGGGCAGGATCCCCTCGGTGGCCAGACCTCGGGTGACGCAGTCGCGCATCACCTGCCAGATCTCCAACAACTCGGCGCGCACCTGCTCCTCGGTGCGCCACGCCGTCTCGTTGGCGAGCATCAGCGCGGACACCGACAGGCCGGTCTCGCGGGTCAGCCGCAGGAGCTCGTCACCGGTACGGAAGGGGTGGCGAAGCACGGTGTCGTCGGGCTTGACCCGATCGGCGCCCACCGCGTCCTCGTCCACCACGAACCCGCCACCGACGGAGTAGTAGGTCTTCGACAGGAGGTCGGCGCCGTCGGCGTCCATCGCCCAGGCCGTCATCCCGTTGGCGTGATAGGGCAACGACTTGCGTCGATGCAGCACCAGGTCACGGTCGAGGTCGAAGGCGATGTCCTGCACCCCGAGCACCCGCAGCGTGCCGGATTCGCGGATGCGGGCCAGTTCCGGGTCGACCTCGTTCGGGTCGACGGTGCGCGGTGAGTAACCCTCCAGGCCCAGCAACACCGCGCGCGGCGTGCCGTGTCCGTGTCCCGTCGCGCCCAGGGAGCCGTACAGCTCGACCCGGACGGACGCGACCCGATCGAGCAGGCCCTCGTGTTTGAGTCGTCGCGCGAACATCCGCGCGGCTCGCATGGGGCCCACCGTGTGGGAGCTCGACGGGCCGATCCCGATCGAGAACATGTCGAACACACTGATCGCCAAGGCGGATGGCCCTTCAAACAGACGGCTGGGACGAGCGAACGGCTGTCGCGTGACTCCGGTGCACCGATGGGCCTGGATGTGCTTGTGGCCACCCGGACGGCCCATGCGACGGTTCCCAGGCTAGGTCACCGTCGGTTCGGGCGGGGGCCGGGTGGCTGCCGAGCGGGTGTCGGTCGGTGTCGGGGAGGGCGTCGGGGCAGGGTCGGGCGCAGGGCGTGGGCCCGGGGTCAGACCGGTCCGTCCCACGCGCGCCATGCCGTGGCGTCGTCGTGTGCCTGCTCCTGTGCCTCGGCGTCGGCCTCGCGGTCGAGCGCGTCGCGGACGACCCGCACGGCCAGACCCTCGCCGTATCCCTTGCGCGCGAGCATGCCCGCCAACCTGCGAATGCGTTTGTCGCGGTCCAGGCCGCGTGTGCCCGGCAGTTTGCGAGCCACCAGGGCCCGGGCCGTCTCCAGTTCCTGTTCGGGATCCAGTTGGGCGACCGCCTCGTCGACCACCACGGCGTCGACCCCGCGTTGGCGCAGTTCGCGCGCGAGCGCGCGGCGGGCCAACCCTTTGCCCGTGTGCCGCGTGTTCACCCACGCGCCGGCGAAGGCGGTGTCGTCGATCAGGCCGACGTCGGTGAACCGGCCCAACACGTGTTCCGCGACGTCGTCGGGCACCTCGCGGCGACGCAGCGCGTCGGCCAGCTGGGCCCGGGTGCGCGCTCGCCCCGTCAGCAGCCGAAGACAGATCGCCCGGGCCAGGGCCTCGGGATCGGCCGGCGGCTCGCCGCCGGGTGTCACGTCGTCGGTCGAGTTGCCGTCATCGTCGGCGGCGTCGGGAACGTCGGCGTCCGACGAGTGTCGGCGGGTCCGGCCCCGAGCCCCGCTCCGGCCCTGCTTCTCCCGTTTGGGGCGTCCGCGACCGGCGCCTCGGCCCCATCGCTCGCCGGATTCTTCCCGGTCGTCGGCTTCCGAGTCCGTTGCGACATCCCGGTCGTCTGCCCCCGAGGCACGGGCGACCGAGCCGGGTCGGGCCGCCTTCCTCCCGGACGGCGCCTCCCTCGACAACACGGCGTCGAGCGCGGCGCGCAGTTGCGCGGCGTCGACCGGCGCGGAGACGGATCCGGCCTCGGATCCGTCTCCCCACGTGTTCGACCACCCGTCGGCAGGACGACCCACAGGCTCAGCCTTCCTCGGGTTCCGCTTCCACCGGGACGTCGACCCTCGGGCCCACGCCCAGCTTCTCCTTGATCTTCTTCTCGATCTCGTCGGAGAGATCGGGGTTGTCCAGGAGGAACTTGCGCGCGTTCTCCTTGCCCTGGCCGAGCTGGTCGCCCTCGTAGGTGTACCAGGCACCCGACTTGCGCACGAAGCCCTGCTCGACGCCCATGTCGATCAGGCCGCCCTCACGGCTGATGCCGTGCCCGTACAAGATGTCGAACTCGGCCTGCTTGAAGGGCGACGCGAGCTTGTTCTTGACGACCTTGACGCGGGTGCGGTTGCCGACCGCGTCGGTGCCGTCCTTGAGCGTCTCGATCCGCCGGATGTCCAGCCGAACCGACGCGTAGAACTTGAGCGCCCGGCCACCGGTCGTCGTCTCGGGCGAGCCGAACATGACGCCGATCTTCTCGCGCAGCTGGTTGATGAACAGCGCGGTGGTGTTCGTCTGGCTGAGCGCACCGGTGATCTTGCGCAGCGCCTGGCTCATCAGTCGAGCCTGCAGACCCACGTGCGAGTCGCCCATCTCGCCCTCGATCTCGGCGCGCGGCACCAGGGCCGCCACCGAGTCGATCACGATGATGTCGACCGCGCCGGAGCGGGTCAGCATGTCGACGATCTCCAGCGCCTGCTCGCCGGTGTCCGGCTGCGAGAGCAGCAGGGCGTCGGTGTCGACGCCGAGCTTCTTCGCGTATTCGGGGTCGAGCGCGTGCTCGGCGTCGACGATGGCCGCGATGCCGCCGGCCTTTTGCACACTCGCGATCGCGTGCAGCGCCAGGCTCGTCTTGCCGGAGCCTTCCGGGCCGTAGACCTCGACCACGCGGCCGCGCGGGAGGCCGCCGATGCCCAGCGCCACGTCGAGGGCGATCGAGCCCGTGGGGATGACTTCGATCGGTGCGCGCGCCTCGTCGCCGAGACGCATCACCGATCCCTTGCCGAACTGTCGTTCAATCTGGGCGAGGGCGTTCTCCAACGCCTTCTCGCGGTCCTGTCCTGCCATGCCTGCCGTCTTGCCGCTCTGGGGGGATCGCTTCACATCCAGAACGCTAACTCTTCGCACCGACACCGCGGGACGATCGGTGCCCGCCTGTGGACAACCGAGGACCCGAAGCTTGACCCGAACGTGCGTTCGAGAAGCGCGAAACCCCCGGTCAGACCTGGGCGCCGAGCTCGCGGGTCCGACGCATCCGGTGCCGACGGACGTAGTAGAACGCGATGTTCCCGTCCAGCGCGGCCAGCAGGACGAAGGGCACACCGAGCCAGCTTCCGCCGACGAAGGCGATCACGGCGGCGGCGAGCGCCAGGACGCACACGATCACGGCGAGCACGGCGATGCGGGGCATGACGGGGGCTCCAGACAAGGGAAACGGGCGAGGACTGGTGCGATGCCCGGGCGGGTCGCGCATTCATTGTCGCCTCCGCCGACCGACCGGCCGATACCGCCCGCGACCACTCGGGACAGCCCGGACGCTCGGCCCCCCGGACAGCCCGGCCCGCTCGGCGCGCCCGACCCTCCGGGAATGCGGCGGCATCGAGTGAAGTTGAAGCAACAACAAGATTGCGCTAGATTGTTAAACGTTCAACAACAGTCACCAGCTTCACGGAGGCCCCCATGACCCGCATCCTCGCCATCTCCGGATCGCTGCGCGCCGAGTCGTTCAACACGGCCCTGCTGCACGCCTTCCAGCCCTTCGCCCCCGAGGGCATGCAGATCGAGGTGTACAAGGGCCTGGACGAGCTCCCGCACTTCAACCAGGACCTCGAGGCCAACCCGCCGGCGTCGGTGATGCGCCTGCGGGACGCGATCGCGCAGGCCGACGGCCTGATCATCGCCACCCCGGAGTACAACCGCAGCCTTCCGGGCGTCCTCAAGAACGCCCTCGACTGGGCCTCGCGCCCCTACGCCCAGGGTGTACTCGCCGGCAAGAACGTCGTCGCGATCTCGGCCTCCCCGGGCGCCCAGGGCGGCATCCGCGCGCTGATCCAGCTCAAGTCCCTGCTGCGCGACCTCAGCAACTACGTGGTGTCCGGCCCGGAGATCTCGGTTCCCGAGGTGCACACGCGCCTCGGCGTCGAGGCCGACGTCCAGCACGTGCTGACCGACCCCGCGACCGCCGGCATGGTCACCCACGTGCTGGCCGGCCTGCAGGACGCGGTCGACAACGACCTCGGCGGCCTCGTCGCGCGCCCCCTCAACAACTGGGCCGCGTCGCTCGCGGGCTGACCCCCTGGGCAGTACCCGAAAACGGCGAAACGGCGTGAGGCCCCGCACTCCAGGTGCGGGGCCTCACGCCGTTTCGGCGCGGGCCGCTTCGGAACCACCGGCTCACACGTCGGTGACGCGCAGCCCGGCGTGTGCCTTGTAGCGGCGGTTGATCGAGATCAGGTTGGCGGTGAGCCCCTCGACCTGACGCGCGTTGCGCAGCCGACCGGCGTACACCCCGCGCATGCCGGGGATCCGTGCCGCGAGCGCCTGCACCGCGTCGGTGGCGTCGCGCTTGTCGCCGAGCACCATGATGTCGGTGTCGAGCGACTCCACGTTGGGGTCGAGCAGCAACACGGCCGACACGTGGTGGAACGCGGCCGTCACGAACGAGTCGCCGAGCACGGCGGCGGCCTGCTGCGCAGCGCTGCCCTCTTCGACGTCGAGCACGAACGCGCCCTGCTTGTCGAAGCCCATCGGGTTGACGCAGTCGACGACGATCTTGCCCGCAAGTTCACTCTTGAGGGCTACCAGCAGATCGCGGTGGCCCTCCCACGGAACGGCGACGATCACGATGTCGCTCTCGCGGGCGCACGTGGCGTTGTCGGCGCCGCGCACACCGGCGCCGAGCTCGGCCGCGGCGGAGGCGGCACGGTCGGCGTTTCGCGAGCCGATGATCACTTTCTGGCCGGCGACGGCCAGCCGGAACGCGAGGCCGCGGCCCTGCTCACCGGTACCGCCGAGGACGCCGACCACCAGATCGTCGATGTTCGGCAGGTCACGCGGGTCGCGCTTGGGGGAGGAGGGGGTTGTCATGGGCGCGATCCTGCCGGCCCGAACCGAAGAGAACACGGGGTCTACACCCGGATGCAGCCGAGGTCACAGTCCGTTTTCGGCAGCAAGGGTCGATTCACCCCGAAATATCACTTATATGTGACAAATGGTGCGAACCGTGCTTCTTTGGAAGAGAAATCACTTCTCACCGAAGGAGACCGCAGTGCCGGCGAAATTCATTGTCACCAAGGGACGCTCCGGCAAGTACGGCTTCGTCCTGGAAGCCGCCAACGGCTCGACCATCGTCAAGTCGCCTCCGTACGAAACCAAGCGCGCGGCCTTGACCGCTCTTCGGTACATCCAGCGCAACGGCTCGACCGAGGTGGTCGACGACCTCACCGCGGCGACCGCCTCGGCCCCGGCCGGCCGGGCCGGGACCCCCGCACCGCGCCGGATCGCCACCCGGAAAACGGGGCCCGCGAAGCGTCCTGCGGCCACCCGGACCACGGCCGAAAAGGCCGCGGCGAAGCGGTCCGTCCCCCGAAAGGCGGTATCGCGCAAGGCACCGCCGAAGAAAGCCGCCGGCAAGAAGTCGCTCGTCCGGAAGTCGCCGGTCCGAAAGTCGGTCACCAGGACGTCGGGACCGCGCAAGCCCGTCGCCCGGAAGAGGATCACCGCGAGGTCGGCAGCCTGATCCGTGCCCCCTCCTCGGCTTGATCGCCCGATTCCCGACTCGCCCCCGTAACCCATTACGCCATATGGGGTCGTAGCGTGCGGTGACCGGGAAATGATCAGGCAATGCCCGGGACGATGTCCCGGGCAGAGGAGGTGGGCAGGTGAGTTCGGGCGAGAACATCGCGGCTTGGGCCAACGGGATACCGCAGAGCCAGGGGTGGACCCAGTTCTCCGAGTTGTTGCTCTCCTTCGTTCTCTCCAGCGTCATCGGTGTCGAGCGTGAACTGCGCCAAAAGAGCGCGGGGCTGCGCACCCACGCGCTCGTCGGCGTCGGGACCACCTTGTTCATGGAGGTCTCCAAGTACGGGTTCGCCGACGTGCTGCCGGCCGGCCACGTGGGCTGGGACCCGTCCAGGATCGCGGCGCAGGTGGTGTCCGGGATCGGCTTCATCGGCGGCGGTCTGATCTTCGTCCGCCGCGACACCGTGCGCGGTCTGACCACCGCCGCCGTCGTGTGGTTGACCTGCGCGATCGGCATGGCCTGCGGTGCGGGCCTGCCCTACCTGGCGATCGGCGTCACGGTGTTGCACTTCGTGGTCGTCTACGGCTATCCGCCGATCATCCGCAGGCTCGGTGGCCCCCGGGATCGCACGGTCGAACTGAGACTGACCTATCTGCCCGGGCGGGGCGTGTTGTCGGCGATCCTGGTCGGGTGCACGGGCGCGGGCTTCACCGTGGTCGACGTGTCGGTGCACAACCGCGACCAGGAGCCCGTGGAGGAACAGGTGGAGCCCGAGCCGGCTCGGGTGACCTCGGTGGTGTTGCTCGTGGAGGGTCCGGACGAGCCCACCGAACTGGTGTCGCGGCTGTCGGAGATCCCCGGAGTGTTGACCGCGGGCGGCGGACGGGTCAGCGAACCCGTCGAGTGACCCGTCGCCGCCGGCGTGCTGCCCCGGTGCTCACCTGCCCGACGCGGCGCTCAGCGTCGGCCGCGGTCGTTCCACTTGGGGTCGTTCTCCCAGCTCTGGTTGCGCGTCCTGGCCGTCTCCAGGGCGTTGGCCGCCTCTTGGCGCGTCGCGTACGGGCCGAGCCGGTCGCGGGCCGAGCACTCCGGGCCCTCTTCGACCGTGCCGTGCTTGATGCAGTAGTACCACTCGCCGGCGCGCCCCTCGGGCTTGCGCCACAGCCGGAACTTCATGACCCGTCCTCCACCCACTCGTACCGCTGCTCGTGGACCCGTTCGTCGGGTCGCCGTCGTCGCGTCGCCGTCTCGATCGAGGGGTCGGCCGCGCTGCCGGCTACACTCGCTGGTTATGGCGATTCTCGTACCCGGTAAGCCGACCCCCATCCGCTCCGTTCCCGCCGACATCCCGCGGCCGGAGTATGTCGGGAAGCCGGCCCCCACCCCGTACACCGGGCCCGAGGTGCAGGATGCCGAGACGATCGAGCGCATGCGCGTCGCGGGTCGGATCGCCGCGGGTGCCATGGAGGCCGCCGCCGCGCTCGTCGCGCCGGGCGTGAGCACCGACGAGTTGGACAAGGCCGCGCACGAGTACACGCTCGACCACGGCGCCTACCCGTCCTGCCTGGGCTACCGGGGCTTTCCCAAGACCATCTGCACCTCGATCAACGAGGTGATCTGCCACGGCATCCCCGACACGACCCGGTTGAACGACGGCGACATCGTCAACATCGACGTCACGGTCTTCATCGGCGGCGTGCACGGCGACACCGACGCGACCTATCTCGTGGGCGACGTGGACGAGGAGTCCAGGCTGCTGGTCGAGCGCACCCGCGAAGCGCTGAACCGCGGCATCAAGGCGGTCAAGCCGGGTCGACAGATCAACGTGATCGGCCGGGTGATCGAGTCGTACGCGAAGCGCTTCGGCTACGGCGTGGTCCGCGACTTCACCGGTCATGGCATCAACACCTCGTTCCACTCCGGGCTGATCATCCCGCACTACGACGACCCGCGGGCGACCACCGTGATGGAACCCGGGATGACGTTCACCATCGAGCCGATGCTGACCCTGGGCACCTACGAGTACGACATGTGGGACGACGGCTGGACGGTGCTCACCAAGGACCGCAAGCGCACCGCGCAGTTCGAGCACACGCTCGTGGTCACCGACTCCGGCGCCGAGGTTCTGACCCTCGCGTAACCGCCCGCGCGGGCGCGGGCAGTAAGGTTTCGCGAGTTCTCCTCCTGCCCGCTCCCCTGGAAGAGTTGCCCACTACCGACATGTCCAGACCGAAGCGCATATCCCGCGCGGTGGCCACGGTCGCCGCATTGCTCGTGACGGCGCTCGCCGCGACCGGTTGTGTCACCGTCAACGGTTCCACGGCGTCCGTCGAGGGCGTGGACAAGCGCGAGGCCGAGGCGGTACTGCGCGACTACGACGCGCAGAACAACCAGGCGTACGCGAACCGCGACCTCGCCCTCAACTCCCGCACCGAGACCGGCCCGCTGGGCGTGCTCGACCAGGCCGACCTGAAGATCCTGGCCTTCACCGACCCGCACGGCAATCGGGGCAAGGAACCGGTCCTGCACGAGCGGCCCGAGTTCCTGATCCCCAAGATCGTGGGCTGGCCCAAGTGGTTCGCGGTGCAGTCGACGCCCAACCGCAAGGGCGCGAAACCGCAGTTGTTGATGTTCGTCAAGGGACAGCCGGACGCCGCGTGGCAGGCCGCATGGGGACCGACGCTGCAAAGCCCGCTGCCCGAACTCGCCAAGGACAAGGACGGGTTCGTCGAGCCGATCGCGGTGAACACGGCCGGACTGGCCGCCTCTCCCGCCGAGTTGGCGCCGGCGCTCGCGGACTATCTCAAGGACGGCAAGTCACACGCCGAGTTGTTCGCGCCCGACGCGTACACCGCGCAGCTGCGCAAACAGCGCGAGGACCCGATCGGCGAGGGTTTCGTGCGGCAGAGCGTGGACACCGCGGCGGAGCAGTTCTCCCCGCTCGCGCTGCGCGCCGAGGACGGCGGCGCGGTGGTGCTGTTCTCGCTCCAGCACAGCATGCGGTTGACCGTGCAGCCGCCGCGCCGACTCGGCGACGTGGAGCCGTCCACCCTGACGTTCCTGCCGAACAAGCCGACGAAGGCGCTCACCGAGCACCGGCTGTCGCAGTACGTCGCGCTGGTTCCCCAAGCGGGCGGCAAGGTACAGCTCACCGGGTGGATGTACGGCCTGGTCGGCGCGGAAGGCGAGTAGTCGGGCGGGACGGCTGTGGGCCGGCGGGGGCGGCTGCGGGCGGTGCTACATCCAGCGCACGTCGCCGGCCGTGGCCCCCACGGTGTCGCACGCGTCGGTGAGCACGTCGAGCACGCGCAGCGGGTCGGGAAGCGGCAGTTCGGGGCCGCGGATCCAATGCACCGGCCGGCCCGACGGGTGCATCGAGGACGGCACCAGCACGTAGCTGCCGCGGCAGTGCCAGCGCAGGCCGGGGTGGGCGTCGAGGGTCTCGGGGTGGCAGTCGAGTTCGCACGGCCACCACTCGTCCTCGTCGGCGGGGGTGCCGCGGGTCGCGGTGTAGAAGAGCGTGCGCTCCGGACCGCAGGAGGCGACCGGTCCGATCTCGATGCCCTTTTCGGCGAACACCGCGAGGGCCAGTTCGCCCGCGCTCACGGGGACGTCCAAGACGTCGTGCCCTTGGCCGGTGGCGGTCACGAAGTTGGCCTCGGGATAAAGCTCCAGCCAGCGCGCGACCTGTACGGGGTCGGTGGACGCCTGGGTCTGCCACGCGAACGAGACCGGGTGCATGCCCGGCGAAGGACAGCCCACGCGGTCGCACGAACAACCGAACCCGAGCGGGTGCGCCGCCGGACAGACGGGCCAACCGCGCTCCACCAGATCCATGAGCAATCCGGCCCGCCGGTCTCGAACGACGTCCGGGTCCTCACGCGGTCGGCGGCGCAGCCATCCGGCCATTCTGCCCATTCGCTCCATGGAACCCCTTCTTCCGCGTGCGTCTCGTACGCGCCCCACACGGCGCCTCTGCGTGTACAACGCGGAAAACCGGTTCGGGCAATCCCCATCATCGCGGGTCACCGATGCCGATATGCCGGCCGGGTTGCCGGCCGGCCTCGATGTCACCGATCGGGACCGTCGACCCGCGAGAAATGTACATCGCGGATCGCTTCCGTTCGTCGAGTCGCCACGAACGACGCCCGCCCCGCTCCACAGGATGAGGGCGGGGCGGGGCGGGCGCGTCGAGCGGCGTGTCGGACCGGGCGGGTGTCGAGTCGAGCTAGAGCTTGCTCCGCTGGTCCGGGCAGAAAGTGCCCACCGCGAAGCCCGCCACGACGGCCGACGACGTGATGTCGGACTGGTTCGGGAGCAGGTCGGTGATCTTCTTCCCCGCCTTCAGACCCGAACAGACGGCCTGTCCCTGCGCCACCAGTTCGGCGTCCGACGTCGACTTGACGGCGGGCACGGACTGGCGGACGAAGTCGAGAAACAGCTTTCGCGCGGCCGCGTCCGGGACCGAGTCGCTGCCGGGGTCGGGCGCGGAGGTGGTGCGCGCAGGCGCGGTCGTGCGCGGCGCACGAGTCGGCGGCGGGATCGGGTCGGTGGAGGACCCTGCGGTCGGCGAACCGGTGGCCTCGGGCGAGCCGGACGACGCGACGGGGCTCTTCTTGTCGTCGCCGTCGCCGCTCAGGCTCACCGCGGCGATGGTGCCGCCGATCGCGAGGACGGCGATCACCGCGATCCCGGCCCACAGGGCTTTGCGGTTGCGCTGCGGCGGAGGCGGATAGCCGCCCTGCGGATAGCCGCCGCTCGGGTACCCCTGCTGTCCGTACGGGCCCGTCTGCCCCTGCGGGTACTGCGGCTGCCCGTACGGAGGCTGCCCCTGCGGTTGACCCTGCGGGTACTGCGGCTGCCCGTATTGGGGCTGCCCGTACTGCGGTTGACCGTATTGGGGCTGACCGTACGGCGGCTGGTTCGGGTCCTGGCTGCCGGGCGGCGGCGGGTAACTCACTCATCCCCCATGGATGTCGGGTCTTCGACTCCGTCGGAAGCGACGTACAGATCGTCCGAAAGTAGGACGAAATGCTTTGCTTTCTGTCTGCGGAGAAAGCGTCAGGATCATGAAGCTCCCCATGTTTGTCAAGGCGGCCCTCGTGGCGAGCTCGGCGTCGGCCCGATCGCGGGCCGGCGGGTGCTCTGCGCGAGCGATCGCCGAACGAGCGCGCGGGGCCCCGTCGGTCGCTCAGATCGCGGCCACCACGACGTCCAGGGCCCACGCGGTGCCGGGCTTCTTGGGCTCGGCGGCCTCCACCGTCCAGCCGAGATCACGCAGGGCGTCGGCGAGTTCGGCCGGGTTGCGGGGCTCGGCTCCCGAGATCAACAGATCACGGGCGATCCGACCCTTGGTCGCCTTGTTGAAGTGGCTCACCACCGAGCGCTTGGCCACGCCGTCGACGATCTTCTCGTGCAGCACCCGCACCACCGCAGTGCGCTCCGCGACCGCGCCGGTGGGCCGCCACGCCGCCGAGTAGGCCGCCGAACGCAGGTCCAGCACGAGCCCGTCGGCCGCCAGACCCGGCAGTACCGGCGCCATGGCCTCGCGCCACAGGCTCGTGAGGGCGCCTATCCCGGGCAGCCGCACGCCCATCGAGCATCGGTAGGGCGGAACCAGGTCGGTGGGCCGCAGCGCGCCCCACAGGCCGGAGAAGATCAGCACTCCCCCGGCCGCGCGAGCCGCCGCGGCGCCGTCGAGGGAGGGCAGGTCGAGCGCGTCGTACAACACGCCCGTGTACACCTGGGACACCAAAAGCGTGCCGCTCTCGCGCAGTTCGAGGTTGCGCAGCACCTCGCCGCGCAGCTTCGGGCCCAGGCCCAGTACTTCCAGGGCCTTGAGTTCGTCGCCCTCGCACAGGGTGATCAGCGAATCGAGCACCTGCCGCCGCACCGGGCCCAGTTCCGGGATCGAAAGAGTGTCGAGGTCGAGCAGGGGGCCCGTCCCCGCAGCGGCCTTGCCCTCGGAGGGCGGCAACAACACGAGCACGAGCGGGACTCCAAGCGGCGCGGCCGAAATGCGGAACACTCAAGTTTACGGGGACGAACCCGACCGATCATGCCCCGACGACGCCGAACGCCCGGGCGAAAAGCCGCGAAAGTCCTTCGCGCCCCGGTGGATCCTTCCTAAGCTCGATCCCGTGCCTCGTCGCCATCTCCACATCAAATCCGCCGACGGTGATCGCCTTCGCGCCGGCTTCGCCCGCCTGCGCACCGACCTCTCGCTGCCCACCGCCTTCCCGCCACAGGTGCTCGCGGAGGCCGACGCCGCCGCGCGCCGCGGCCCGACGATGAGCCGGCGCGATCTCACCGACCTGCCGTTCTTCACGGTGGATCCGGCCGATTCGATGGACCTCGACCAGGCGATGCACCTGGCCCGCACCGACACGGGCTACCGGGTGTCCTACGCGATCGCCGACGTCGCGGCGTGGGTGACGCCGGGCGGCGCGCTCGACGCGGAGACGATGCGCCGGGTGGAGACCCTCTACCTGCCCGACGAACGCATCCCGCTGCACCCGCCCGCCCTGTCGGAAGCGGCGGCGAGCCTGCTGCCCCGGCAGGACCGGCCCGCCCTGGTGTGGGTGCTCGACCTTGACCCGGCCGGCGACCTCGTCGGCACCGACGTGTTCCGGGCGATGGTCCGCAGCCGGGCGCGGCTGGACTACCCCCGGGTGCAGCGGGCGATCGAGGCGGGTACGGCGGAGGAACCGGTGCGCCTGCTCGCCGAGATCGGCGGCCTGCGCGAGCACCTGGAACGCGAGCGCGGCGGGGTCAGCCTGCCGATCCCCGAGCAGGAGATCGTCGAGCACGGCGACTCGTGGCGGCTGGAGTATCGCGCGCCGATCCCGGCCGAGGGCTGGAACGCGCAGATCTCGCTGCTCACCGGCATCGCCGCCGCCGACCTGATGACCTACGCGGGCATCGGCATCCTGCGCACCCTCCCCGAACCCCCGCCGGAGGCGCTCGCCCAGGTCCGTCGGGTAGGCCGCGCACTCGACGTCCGGTGGCCCGAAAGCTCCACCTACGGCGCGGTGATCCGTTCGCTCGATCCGGACAATCCCCGGCACGCCGCGTTCCTCCAGGAGGCCACCGGCCTGTTGCGCGGGGCCGGCTACACCGCGTTCGACGCGGGGGTGCCGGAATCGGCCGGGCACGCGGCGGTCGCCGACGAGTACGCCCACGTCACGGCGCCGTTGCGCCGGCTCGTCGACCGCTTCGCGGGCGAGGTGTGCGTGTCCCTGGTCGCGGGCGTCGAGGTCCCGCAATGGGTCACCGCCCGGCTGCCCGAGCTGCCCAAGGCGATGGAGACGGGCGACCGACGCGCGCACGAGGTCGAACGCGAGGCGGTGGCCCTGGTCGAGGCGGTGGTACTGACCGATCACGTGGGCGACGAGTTCGACGCGGTGGTGGTCGACCTCAACGAACGCGGCGACGGCGGCACGGTACAACTGGCCGAACCGGCGGTGCGGGCCCGCTTCGACGGGCCGGGGCTCACCCTGGGGGCACGCGTACGAGTCCGGCTCACCGAGGCCGACGACGCCCGACGCAGGGTCAGGTTCGCCCCCGCTAGGATGGCGGACACGGCGGATGAGCCGGCCGGGCGGCCGCGTCGGGATTCCTCTTCGGAGGGTTCCGCCGAGGAACGTCCGGGCTCCACAGGGCAGGGTGGTCGGTAACACCGACCCGGGGTGACCCGCGGGACAGTGCCACAGAAAACAGACCGCCGGCGTCCTCGGACGACCGGTAAGGGTGAAACGGTGGTGTAAGAGACCACCAGCGCCCGGGGTGACTCGGGCGGCTAGGTAAACCCCACCCGGAGCAAGGTCAAGAGGAGCGCGCCGCGACATGCGCGCTCTGCGCGAACGTTCGAGGGCGGCCCGCCCGAGTTCGCGGGTAGACCGCTGGAGGCTGTCGGCAACGGCAGTCGTAGATGGATGGCCGCCTCCCCGGGCGCCGCAAGGCTCCCGGGAGACAGAACCCGGCGTAGAGGCCGACTCATCCGCCGTCTCTCGCGCCCCCTCGTCCGGGCGCTGAGGCCTCAAGCCCGAGCACCCGCGCGACGCGGGCGGGGGCGACCGACTGCCGCAACGGCGAGAGCCCCGACCTGTGGGCAGGTCGGGGCTCTTGCGCATGTTCGGAAGTTTGGTCCTCCGCGTGGTCCGCCCGGATTCCTACTGGCGGGCACGCTGAAGGCACTGCCGACTATGCCACAGCACCGGTGGGGTCGTCAAACCTTTGTTCGATGAGCACTCGGCGGGACGGTTCGCGTCAGGTTCCGCGCAGGTGTGCGGTCTCGTTGAAGACGCGCAGCGACGCGTTGCCGTCCGACCACCACTGGACCGCGCTGATCGCCGCCGCCGACAGTTCCATTCGGAACATCGACTCGGCCGGTGCGCCCAGGGCGATCCGGACCAGGGTCTTGATCGGGGTCACGTGGGTGACCACCAGGACGGTCTTGCCGGGGTGGCGGGCGATCGTCTTGTCGCGCGCGACCTCGACTCTGCGCGCCACCTCGGTGAAGCTCTCACCGCCGGGCGGGGCCGCGTCGGCAGAGGTCAGCCACGCGTCGAGGGCATCGGGGGTCTGCTCGCGTGCCTCGGCGAAGGTCAGGCCCTCCCACGCCCCGAAGTCGGTCTCCCGAAAGCCCGTTTCCTCGCGCACCTTGAGGCCGAGCCGCTCCGCGACCGCCTCGGCGGTCTGCCGGCAGCGGCCCAGCGGCGAGGACACGATCGCCTCGATCGTGCCGCGCTCGGCCAACACCTCGGCCGCGCGGGCGGCCTGCCAACGGCCGCGCTCGGACAGGTCGGGGTCTGCGCCGGTGCCCGAGAAGCGCTTTTGCGGGGTCAGTACGGTCTCGCCGTGGCGCAGCAGCACGAGCGTGGTCGGGCTGCCCAGGTCCGGGCCCCAGCCGGGGGCGGTCGGGCGCGCCTTGGTCGCGATCGGTTCGACCGCAGCGGGCTCCGCGGCCCGCGGGGTGGCGAACGCCGTCGAGTCCTGCGGGGTCCACGGTCGGCCCTTGGCCGCCGCGTCCATCGCCTCGTTGGCGAGCCGGTCGGCGTGCTTGTTCCGCTCGCGCGGGACCCACGTGTAGGTGACCTGCCCGGGCGGGTGGATGCCGCGGGCCTTGGTCGCGAGGTCGCGCATGTCGGCGTGCTTGATCTTCCAGCGGCCCGACATCTGCTCGACCACGAGCTTGGAGTCGGCACGGACCTCGACGGTCGCGTCGGGGTCGAGCGCGCGAGCGGCGGTCAGGCCCGCGATCACGCCGCGGTACTCGGCCACGTTATTGGTGGCGACGCCGATCGCCTCGGCGATCTCGTGCACCACCTCGCCGCTGTCGGCGTCACGCACCACCGCGCCATAGGCCGCCGGGCCCGGGTTGCCCCGGGAGCCCCCGTCGGCCTCGACGACGAACCTCACAGGCCCGACTCGGCCGTGCGAACGAGGATGCGCCGGCAGTTCTCGCAGCGCACGATCGTGTCCGGCGCCGCGGCCCGGATCGCGGCGAGGTCGGTGATGCCCAGTTCGAGCCGGCATCCCTCGCAGCGGCGTTGGAGCAGGGGCGCGGCGGCGACGCCGTGCGACTGGTCGCGCACCTTTTCGTACAGCTTCATCAAGTCGTCGGGGATCGTGCCCGCGACGACGGCGCGCTGCTTGGTGATCGCGACAACCTCGTCGTCGATCTCCGTCTCGGCGGCGGCACGGCGGATCTCGGCGGCGTCGCGCGCGGCCTGGGCCTCGTCGCGCTCGGCCACCAGCTTGGCCAGGCGGGTCTGGATCGTCTCGCGGTGCTCCATGACCTCCAGTACGACCTCTTCGAGGTCGCCCTGGCGCTTGGCGAGCGAGGTCACCTCGCGCTGGAGGTTCTCCAGGTCGCGCGGCGACGTGACGAGGCCCGAGTCGAGTTTTTGCTGGTCGCGCTCGGCACGCTTGCGGACCTGGTCGACGTCGTGTTCGGCCTTGGTCTGGTCACGTGCGGCGTCGCTCTCCTCGGTCTCGCCGGCGACGACGAGGTCACGCAGTCGGGCGAGCCGGGCGCCGAGGCGATCGATCTCCTCGCGTTCGGGGAGCGTGCGCTTCTTGTGGGCGAGCAGATCGATTCGCGAGTCCAGGGCCTGGAGGTCGAGCAGGCGGAGCTGGTCGGCGGGCGCGGCGTTCAGCGGGGGCTCCTTGGGTGCTTCTTGCTTCTTGGGCTTCGGGGGCTTCGTGGGCTTCGTGATGCTCGTGACTGCTTCGTGCGGGTGTCGCGGGCGTTGCGTGCTGCGGTGCTGCGTGCTGCGGTGCTGCGGGTTGCCTGCCGGTGTTGCGTGCTGCGGGTGCCGGTGCTGCCTGTGCTGGTGCTGCTCGGGTGCCGTGTGGCGTTGCGTTGTCTGCGTCTCGTGGTCCGGCCGGGGCCGACGGGCGGCGGGGCCGGGGCTTCCCGGGTGGTCCCGATCGGGCTATCGGTCGTGCGGAGTGTGGAACGTCCACGGGTCCGTGACGAGTTCCGATACGTAGGTCTCCACCGTAGCCCCGGACACGGCGAGCGCATTGGTCAGTTCGGCGGCCGCGTGGGCGAGCCACGGCCACTCGGTTGCCCAGTGTGGGGCATCGAGCAGCGCGGGGCCGCCGTGTTCCAGCGCCTCCGATGCGGGGTGGTGCCGCAGGTCGGCGGTGACGTACAGATCGGCGCCGCTGCGGCGGACCGCGTCGAAGAGGCTGTCGCCCGCGCCGCCGCACACCGCGACGGTGCGCA
>NZ_WWJX01000911.1 GCF_009865215.1 Streptomyces sp. SID3343
CTTCGCCCCGCCGGCCGCGCCACCGGTGCAGCCGCCGCAGGGCGCGTACGCCGGCCCGCCCCCATCGGGCCCGCACTGGCCGGGCGCGCACTCGCAGGCGTCGGCCGGGCCGTACGGCATGCACCCCGGCGCGGGACAGCCGGGCTACGGCCCCTACGGTCCGTACCCCTCGTACGCCCCCCAGGCGGCCTACGCGCCCTATCAGGCGGTTCCGTACGGTTATCCGGTACCGGGAGACATGACCGGCGCCGGCGGCCCCAGGGAGGGCCTCGGCGAGCGCTACGGTCGGCGCCTGGTGCTGTGGGCCGCGGTGGTCGCGCTGGTGGCCGGTCTGCTCGGCGGCGGCGTGGGCGCGTGGATCGCCGATCGCGACAGCACCAAGGTCGATCTGGGACAGCGCCCGGCGGCCGGTCCCGAGCGGCCCAAGGACAGCATCGCCGGCCTCGCCGGCAGCACGTTGCCCGGCGTCGTCTACATCCATGTGCGCGCCGGTCGCGGCGAGTCCACCGGCACCGGATTCGTGCTCGACACGTCCGGCAACATCCTGACCAACAACCACGTCGTCGAGTCGGCCGCGTCGGGCGGCACGATCAACGTGACCTTCAACGACGGCCAGCAGATCGACGCGACCCTGGTGGGCCGCGACACCGGCTACGACCTCGCGGTGATCCGGGTATCCGGGGTCAAGGGCCTGCACCCGCTGCCGCTGGGCAACTCCGACGGCGTCCAGGTGGGCGACCCGGTCATCGCGATCGGGGCGCCGTTCAACCTGGAGGGCACCGTCACCTCCGGCATCATCAGCGCCAAGGACCGTGCGGTCAGCGCCGGCACGTCGGGCGCCGACACCTCCTACATCAGCGCGTTGCAAACCGACGCACCGATCAACCCGGGCAACTCCGGCGGGCCGCTGATCGACGCGGCGGGCGGGGTGATCGGCATCAACAGCGCCATCCGCTCGGCGGGCGGCGGGCAGAGCAACCCGTTCGGGACCCAGCAGGAGGCCGGCAGCATCGGCCTCGGCTTCGCGATCCCGATCAACCAGGGCCGGCGCGTCGCGCAGCAGATCATCGACACCGGCAAGGCGTCGCACCCGGTCATCGGCGTCTCGCTCGACGTCGCGTTCCAAGGGGACGGGGCGCGGATCGTGTCCGAGAGCGTCCAGGGCACGCCCCCGATCCGCGCGGGCGGACCCGCCGACAAGGCCGGGCTCAAGCCGGGCGACGTGATCACCGCGATCGACGGCCGCAGGGTGCACGACGCCAACGAGTTGATCGTGGCGATCCGCTCGAAGGCCCCCGGCGCGGTCGTCAAGCTCACCGTCGACCGGTCCGGCACCGCGCAGACGGTGGACATGACCCTCGAAGCCGGGTGACCGCGACATGACGAGCGGATGTCCTACCGGTCACGTCTTTCGACGATAGGCACCAAACGGACCGTTCAGTACCGGCCGCGGCCTTCCCCTTCGGGGACTGCCGACTACTCTGAGGGGGTTCGGCCACCCGGCCGGGCCCCCTCGCGCCTCTCGTGGAGTCCAGGTGTTCGACGTCGGTGCGCCGGAGATGGTCGCGCTCGTCATCCTCGCGATCGTGATCTTCGGCCCGGAGAAACTGCCGAAGATGATCGGCGACGTGGTGCGTACGCTCCGCAAGTTCCGTGAGTTCTCCTCGTCCGCCCGATCCGACCTGAAGAAGGAACTCGGCCCGGAGTTCCAGGACATGCACCTGGAGGACCTCAACCCGAAGACCTTCGTGCGCAAGAACCTCATGGGCGACGGCGACGGCGACGAGTTCGGGATCAAGGAACTGCGCGACTCGCTCGGCAAGGACTTCGAGGACATCAAGGGCCTGGCGAGCGGCAGCCCGTACGACGCGGACGTGCCCGACACGTCCTACAGCCCCCCGTCGCTGCGCAAGAACGGTGCGGCCAGGATCCAGCCCGGCGAGCGTCCTCCGTACGACGCCGACGCCACCTGATCGCAGGCCGTCACCCGCTCCACCCGCGCGCGACGCGCCTTGGTCGGACGCGGTGCGGCGAGGGTCCCGGGTTCGGGCAGTATGGGTCGCGACCACACGCGCGGTGTGTGGGCGGTGACGCGGTGGATACAAGTACCGGGGTCGGTCGGTCCGCCCCACGGCGCCGGCGCGCCCGGTCGAGCCGGCGCACCGCGCGGGGTGCACCGTCGACAGACGGCGGCGACGTCGCGTCGCGCGAGAGAACCTGAGGCGGAGCATGGACACGATCAGCCACGAGGGCCGGAAGTTGCCTGCCGACGAGGCCGGCAAGGGCGATCTTCTCGCGGAGTACCTGGCCGCGGACTTCCCCTGGTACGGCCTGGACGACGGATGGAACGGGCGGCGATGGCTGTCGTCGGTGTGCAACGGCCCGTGCACGGTCGAGCACGGCACGCTCGGCCACGGCGATCGGCCGAGTCGGCGCCCGGGTGATCCGAGCCCGCGCCGATCCGTGTCGGTGGTGACCGTCCCGCAGCGGCCAAGGCGGCCGTCCGGCGACGGCACCGGGCAGATGGAGGCGACCTCGAAGGCGAGCGCGGCGTCACTCGCGGGAGTGGCCCTGCTCGCCGACAGTTGGCCGTGGCAGTTGGACCGCGGGACGCGCGCGCAGTGGGTGGACCAACAGACCACGCTCGCGTGGGAGTTGTCCGACGACCTCGACGGCACGGACTGGTCCGACCTGGCGATCCCGGTCGACGGCATTCCCTGCCGATTCCGCTACCGCGAGTCGGTCTACGGCTGGGTGCTGGCCGGCGAGCTCTCGGGTGTCTACATCGGCGTTTACGGCCACGGCGCGAGCGCGTACGGCCTGGGCCTGTCCAAAGCGGTCGACCTGAGCACGTACGCGACGGGGTGACCACGCGGAAACGATCTCGCGGTCATGGGGCCGATCCCCACCTGTCGGGGGCCCATCACCGCGAGATCGTTTCGGTGTCGCGCCGGCGCCGGCCGGGCGGGGTGGGTCAGAAGTTGCGCAGCGGGGTCAGGCCGAGTTGCAGGCCGGACAGGCCGCGTTCGCGCCCGCCGAGCTTGGCGGCGATGGCCGACAGGGCCACCGCGGCGGGGGAGCCCGGGGCGTCGACGACGACCGGCTTGCCGGTGTCGCCGCCCTCGCGCAGGCGGGTGTCGATCGGGATCGAGCCCAGCAGCGGGACCTTCGTGCCGGTGGCCGCCGAGAGGCCGTCGGCCACCCGCTGCCCCCCGCCCGAGCCGAACACGTCGACCATCTCGCCGCAGTGCGGGCACGGGAGGCCGGCCATGTTCTCGATCACGCCCGCGATCGTCTGGCGGGTCTCGACCGCGATCGTGCCGGCCCGCTCGGCCACCTCGGCGGCGGCCTGCTGCGGTGTGGTCACGACCAGGAGCTCGGCGTTGGGGACGAGTTGCGCGACCGAGATCGCGATGTCGCCCGTGCCCGGGGGAAGGTCGAGCAGCAGTACGTCGAGGTCGCCCCAGTAGACGTCGGCGAGGAACTGCTGGAGCGCGCGGTGCAGCATCGGACCGCGCCAGACCACCGGGGCGTTGCCGGGCGTGAACATGCCGATCGAGATGACCTTCACGCCGAGCGCCGACGGCGGCATGATCATGTTCTCGACCTGGGTGGGCTTGCCCTCCGCGCCGAGCATGCCCGGCACCGAGTGGCCGTAGATGTCGGCGTCGACGATGCCGACCTTGAGCCCCTGCGCGGCCATCGACGCGGCCAGGTTGACCGTGACCGACGACTTGCCGACGCCGCCCTTGCCGGACGCCACCGCGTACACCCGGGTCAGCGAACCCGGTTGGGCGAACGGGACCTCGCGCTCGGCCTGCCCGCCGCGCAGGTGCGACGCGAGCTCCTTGCGCTGTGTGTCGCTCATCACGTCGAGCTCGACGTCGACCGAGGTCACCCCGGGCAGCGCGGCGACGGCCGCTTTGACCGTGGTGGTGATCGTCTCGCGCATGGGGCAGCCGCTGACCGTCAGGTACACCCCGACCGCGACCCGCCCGTCGTCGTGGATCTCGACGGATTTGACCATGCCCAGTTCGGTGATGGGCCGGTGGATCTCGGGGTCCTGGACGGTCGCCAGGGCGTCCTGGACGTCGTCCGCCGAGGGCAGGGTTACAGAAGCCATACCGTGAGCTTACGACCCCGCCGGCACCACCCTTTGAGAGCATCGCTCTTCGGAGGTGGTCGACGTGACGACGGTGGCCGAAGAGATACGTGTGGCCGAGTTCCGCCGTGAGCTGGGTCTCGAATCCCTGATCGACGTACACACGCACTTCATGCCCAAACGCGTGCTCGACAAGGTGTGGGCGTACTTCGACGCGGCGGGCCCGATGATCGGGCGCGAGTGGCCGATCACCTATCGCGCCGACGAGGACGAACGGGTCGCGTTGCTGCGCGGGTTCGGTGTCTCGACGTTCACGTCGATGCTCTATCCGCACAAGCCGGCGATGGCCGCGTGGCTCAACGCGTGGTCGCGCGAGTTCGCCGCGCGCACTTCGGGGTGCCTGCACACGGCGACGTTCTTTCCCGAGCCCCGGGCGCCGGGCTACGTCCGCGAGGCGTTGGACGCGGGCGCGGTGATCTTCAAGGCCCACGTCCAGGTCGGCGCGTACGACCCGACCGATCCGTTGCTCGACCCGGTGTGGGGGCTGCTCGCCGAGGCGGGGACCCCGGTGGTCGCGCATTGCGGCTCCGGGCCGGTGCCGGGGCCGTACACCGGACCCGAGCCGATCGCGCGGGTGCTCGCGCGGCATCCCCGACTCAAGCTGATCGTCGCCCACATGGGGATGCCCGAGTACGGTGCTTTCCTCGACCTCGCCGACCGCCACGAGGGGGTCCACCTGGACACCACGATGGCCTTCACCGACTTCGTCGAGGAGTTCACCCCGTTTCCGCCCGCCGACCGGGTCCGGCTCGCGGACGCCGCCGACCGGATCCTGTGGGGGAGCGACTTCCCGAACATCCCGTACGGCTACGCGCACGCGCTCGACGCGCTCACCCGGCTCGACCTGGGCGACGACTGGTTGCGCGCGGTCTGCCACGACAACGCGGCGCGGTTGTTCGACCGGATTTGACCACCGGCGCACTCCGACCGAAATCGCGGGCGAAGCGTCGGTGCCGGCCGCTACCGTGCCCGGCCATGACGAGCATCACCTACGTGGCGGGCGACGCGACCACCCCGCTGGGCAAGGGCGTCAAGATCGTCGCGCACGTGTGCAACGACATGGGCGGGTGGGGCAAGGGCTTCGTGCTCGCGCTCTCTCGGCGGTGGCCCGAGCCGGAGGCCGACTATCGGCGTTGGCATCGCGAGCGCGCGGGCAACGACTTCGGGCTCGGCGCGGTGCGTCTGGTGCGGGTGGACACCTACCTGTGGGTGGCCAACATGATCGGGCAGCACGGCACCCGCACCGGCAGCAAGGGCCCGCCGGTGCGCTACGGCGCGATCGACGACGCGCTGACGACCCTGGGCGAACGCGCGCTCGAACTCGGGGCGTCGGTGCACATGCCGCGGATCGGCTGTGGCCTCGCGGGGGGCCGGTGGGGCAAGGTGGAGCCGCTCGTCCTCGAACGATTGAGCACACGCGGTGTCCAGGTCACCGTGTACGACCACGACTGAAGGACGAGGCGGGCGACTCGGTGAGCGCTGACACCCACGAGGCTGCGGCGACCGCGACCGTGGCCTCGGCCGGCAAGCCCCACCTGCGGCGCGACTCGTCGGTGTCGGCGGTGCTCGCGGGACTGGTCGCGGTGCTCGTGTCCTACTCCGGGCCGCTGGTGATCGTGCTCTCGGCAGCCGCCGCCGGGCACCTGACGCAGGCTCGGACCGGGTCGTGGGTGTGGGCGATCTCGATCGGCAGCGGGCTGACCTGCCTGGGCCTGAGCCTGTACACGCGGATGCCGATCATCACCGCGTGGTCCACGCCGGGCGCCGCGCTGCTGGTCACCAGTCTGGGGTCGTACCCGTATCCCGAGGCGATCGGCGCGTTCGTGGTCACCGGCGTGCTGATCGCGCTGATCGGGGTGACCGGCGTCTTCGGCCGACTGATGCGGCAGGTGCCGAGCGCGATCGTGTCCGCGATGCTCGCCGGGATCCTGTTCTCGTTCGGGACGAGCGTGTTCACGTCGGTCAAGACCGGCCCGTGGACGGCCGGCGGCGTGTTGATCGCCTATCTGCTCGCCAAGCGGTTCGTCCCGCGCTACGCGGTGCTCGCCGCGCTCGTGGTCGGTGTGGGGTGCGCCGCGGCGTCGTCGCGGTTGCACGTACACGTGGACTCGTTCGAGTTCGCCCGGCCCGAGTGGACCACGCCGCACCTGTCCGCGGCCGCCCTGATCGGCATCACGGTGCCGCTCCTGGTCGCCACGCTCGCGTCGCAGAACGCCCCCGGGATGGGCGTGTTGGCCGCGTCCGGCTACGCGCCGAGCGATCGCCTGCTGATCGGCTCGACCGGCGCGATGTCCGCGGTGCTCGCGCCGTTCGGGTCGCACGCGGTCAACCTGGCCGCGATCACCGCGGCCATCTGTACCGGCCCCGAGGCGCACCACGACCCCCGCAGGCGCTATGTCGCGGGGGTCTCGTGCGGCGTCTTCTACCTGATCGTGGGCATGTTCGGGTCGACGCTGGTCGCGGTGTTCGCCGGGCTGCCCAAGGAACTGGTCGCGGCGGTCGCCGGGGTCGCGCTGTTCGGCGCGCTCGCGAGCGGGCTCACCGGCGCGATGGCCGATCCGCAGCACCGCGAATCGGCGCTGATCACGTTCCTGGCCACCGCGTCGGGCGTCACCCTGTGGGGGATCGGATCCGCGTTCTGGGGCCTGATCGCGGGCGTCCTTGCGCACGTCGTGCTGTCGGTGCGACCGATCAGGCGCGCTCCGCGGCCATGAGGACGCGCATCCCCTCGGCGAGTTCACCGCCGGTGGGGGCATTGGTGGGGTCCAGTATCCACTGACCGACGACGCCCAACAGGAGCGCCTGGCACAGCGGCCCGACGGTGCGGGCGAGGTGCTCGTTCGCGTCGCCGTCCACACCCAGGAAGATGGTGACCAGACCCGCGCGCGCCTGGTGCTGCGACGCGACGAGCGCCTTGCGGATCTCGGACATCTCGTCGAGGTTGGCGAGTATCTCGAAATTGGCCGTCCACATCATCCGATGCGATTCCATCAGCTCGATCACGCGTCCCCAGATCGCCTCGAAGCGGTCCATCGGCAGCGTGTCCGCCCCCGCGGCGTCGGTCAGCGCGGCCGTGAGTTCGTCCCCCCACTGGGCCATCGACTCCAGGAGCGCCTGGTGCATGAGCGCGTCCTTGGACCCGTAGTGGTATCCGATCGAGCCCAGGTTGGTCCCCGATGCGGCCACGATGTCGCGGGCGGTCGTGCGGGCGTAGCCCTTCTCGTACAGACAGCGTTTGGCTCCGGCCAGCAGATCTTCGCGATGTCCCATGGCGAGATCGTAGCCTGCATGTAGACGATTGTCTTATACGGTTGAATAAGACGTCTGTGCAGAGCGGGTGTCGAGCGACGGCGTCGGGTCGGGCCGTCTTGGGCTCACGGGCGATCCGGGTCCGGCGGCCGGTGTCGGCGGGTGAGGTGTGAATCGGTGACCTCGCGACCCATCAGCCACCCGTCGGTCTCCCGGCGCTCGTCCAACTCCTTGAGCATCGCCTGGAGTTCGGAGCGCAGGAAGTCGCGCGTGGCGACCTCGCCGAGCGCGATCCGCAACGCGGCGACCTCACGGGTCAGGTATTCGGTGTCCGCGATGTTGCGCTCGTTGCGGGCCCGGTCCTGTTCGAGGTTGACCCGGTCGCGGTCGTCCTGCCGGTTCTGCGCGAGCAGGATCAGCGGCGCGGCGTACGACGCCTGCAACGACAGCGCCAGGGTCAGGAAGATGAACGGATACTCGTCGAACCGCAGCGCCGGCGGCACGAAGATGTTCCACGCGATCCAGACGATCACCGTGGCCGTCATGTAGACCAGGAAGCGACCCGTGCCCAGGAAGCGCGCGATGCGCTCGGAGAACCGGCCGAACGCCTCCGGGTCGTACGCGGGCAGCAGCGACCGCCGGCCCGGGCTGCGCGGCTGGTCGAGCCGCGGGCGGCGCCGCTTGTCCGGGCCCGATGTCTCACGCGCCACGGCGCACCCTCCCGTCTCCGTGTATCGCGCCCTCGCGCCAGTCCTGCGGCAGCAGGTGGTCGAGCACGTCGTCGACGGTGACCGCGCCGAGCAGGTGGTCGTCCTCGTCCACGACGGGCGCGGCGACCATGTTGTACGCCGCCAGGAAGCTGGTCACCTCGGCGAGCGGGGTGTCGGGCCGCAGCGGCATCAGGTCGGTGTCCAGGACCGCGCCCACGAGCGTGAAGGGCGGGTCGCGCAGGAGCCGCTGGAAGTGCACGGTACCCAGATACTTGCCGGTCGGCGTCTCGGTCGGCGGTCGGCACACGTAGACCTGGCTCGCGAGCGCCGGCGACAGGTCGGCGTTGCGCACGTGCGCGAGTGCCTCGGCGATCGTGGCGCCCGGCTCCAGCACGATCGGCTCGGTGGTCATCATCCCGCCGGCGGTGTCGTCGGAGTAGGTGAGCAGCCGCCGGACGTCCTCGGCCTCCTCGGGCTCCATCAGGCCGAGCAGACGCTCCGCGGTGTCCTCGGGCAGCTCGGAGATCAGGTCGGCCGCGTCGTCGGGGTCCATCGCCTCCAGGACGTCGGCCGCGCGCTCCTCCTGGAGTTGGCCCAGGATCTCGACCTGGTCGTCCTCGGGCAGCTCTTCGAGTACGTCCGCGAGCCGGTCGTCGTCGAGCGCCGCGGCCACTTCGGCGCGGCGCTTGGCCGACAGGTTGTGCAGCACGTTCGCCAGGTCGGCGGGCCGCAACTGCTCGAACGTCGCGAGCAGGTTGGCGGCGCCCTGCTGGTCCTCGGGCCGCTCGAAGCCCGCGACCGCGTTCCAGTCCACCGTGATCGTTTCGCCGCGGCGTCGCCGCAGGCCGGATGCGCTGCCCTTTTGGACGAACAGCTTGGCGATCAGCCAGTCCCGGCCGCGTCCCAGTGCCATCGCGACATCGAGCACGGTCACCGGCTCGTCGTTGTCGACGAGCGTCACCCGGCGGTCCAGCATCTCGGCGAGCACGAGGGTCTCGTTCGGGCGCTGCTCGAACCGGCGCATGTTGACCAGGCCGGTGGTGATCACCTCGCCGGTCTCCACACTGGTCACACGTGTCATCGGGACGAAGATCCGGCGGCGGGTGGCCACCTCGACGACCAGGCCGAGCACCCGCGGCGGCAGTTGCGCGGTGCGCATCATCACCACGACGTCACGCAGTCGGCCGACGTGGTCGCCGTTGGGATCGAACACCGCGACGCCCGCGAGGTGCGAGATGAACACGCGACCCGGTGACGCACCCATGCCGTGGTCCCTCCGTCGCCGATGCCGCTGTGTCGTTGCCCGGGGCTCGGTGCCCGGTTTCACTGCCCGGTCGTCGTTGCCTGCTCTTCGTTGCCCGGTCGTCGACGCCCTGCGGGTCGAGGCCCGGCGCCGCCGTGTCACGCCGTTCGACGTGTGCCCCCGGACGGTCAGGCTACCGGTGTGCGTGGGCACGATCACGACACGTCGCGTACACCTCAGTACAGTGCCGCCCGTGCGCTTGCCTCAGACGAAGACCACGATCGCCCTGTTGACCGCCTGCGTGCTCGCCGGGACGGCGTGTTCCCAGGGCAAGGAGTCGGGCCTGGGCGCCGAATCACCGGACACGATCGCGGGCAGGTCGCGCACGGCGGCGTCGGCGGCGAACTCGGTACACGTCCAAGGTGTGTGGAAGATCCAGAGCCAGGAGTTCAAGATCGACCTGCGCCTCAAGCGCGAGGGCGGGGTCGGAACCGTGGTCACCGCGGACAGCACGATCGAACTGCTCAGGGTCGGCGAGGAACTGTTCGTGCGCGGCGACGCGCGGCTCTACCAGGGCCGGGACGGGCGCGGCGGCCCCGAGGTCGAGCAGTCGGCGGCCCTGCTGCGGGACAAGTTCGTCAAGGTCCACCGCGACGACCCCAGCTACGCGCGCCTGGCCGGGTTCACCCGGATGCAGGACATGATCACCGACCTGATCCGGCTCAACGGCAAGCTCAAGAAGGACGGACGCGAGAAGGTGCGCGGCACCGAGACGCTCAAGATCGCCGCCGACCGGGGCCGGGGCGGCGAACTGCGGGTCGCGTTGACCGGGACCCCGTTTCCGCTCAAGTACATCCCGGCACCGCACTCGGGCTCGCTCGAACTGTTCGAGTACGACCAGGACTTCCCGCTCGTGTTGCCCAAGGCGGAGGAAGTGGTCGACTACGGCACGCTGACGGACGGCAAGGAACCGGGCGCCAAGCCCGGGACCGACCAGCTACCCGGGACCGACTGACGCGGGCGAACTCGGCAGCGGGATACCGTTTCCGGGAGGGCGCCGACGTACCCGGGCGTCCCACACCGGGCACACTGGACTCCGAAACATCGAACGACAACGAGGGAACCCAACGGTGGATCACGTGCGGCGCGGCTTCGTGGTGGCGACGGCGGTAACGGTCACGGTGTTGGTCGCCGGGTGCAGCGCCGGCAGACCCGCGCACCGCTCGTGGCAGGCGCCGGTGGACGAACCGACGGCGGGCGCGCCGCTCGGCAATCAGGTCGACGGCCTGGACTCGGCGGCGATCCTGCAACGCGCGCAGGCCGCGACGGCGGGCGCGTCGTCGGTACACGTCAAGGGCGAGTTGGTGACACCGGGCACCACGAAGGCGCCGGCCAAGCCGTTCAGCGTGGACATGCGCTTCACGAGCACCGGCAGCGAGGGCCGGATCGTCGAGGACGGCACGACCGCTTACATGACGCGGGTGCAGAGCCAGGTCTGGTTCCGCGGCGACGCCGGCTTCTGGGGCAAGGTCGGGGGATCGTCGAGCGCGGTGGCCTATACCGACCGCTACGTGCAGGTGCCGGCCCAGGAGAAGAAGTACGACGGCATCATCGAGAACACCTATGTCGAGCGGCTGACCAACAAACTCATGGGCAAGCCGGGCAAGTTGGAGAAGGGCGCGACCAAGACGGTCAACGGACACAAGGCGATCGCGCTGGAGAACCGCACGCCGGGTGCCGGTGGCACGATCTGGGTCGCGACCGAGGGCGCGCCCTACCTGCTGCGGATGGAGGCGGCCGCGGACGCGAAGCAGACCGGCGCGTTCGACTTCCTGGCCTACGGCGAACGGGTGGACGTGCACGCGCCCGAGCCCAAGGACGTGGTCGACAAGGATCTGACGTCCGGCTCGTCGGGATCGTCCTCGCCGAGCACCGGGTCCTCCAACTCCTCCGGGTCCGCCAAGGGGTCGACCGGTACGCCGTCCTCGTCCGGCGGGTCGAGCACCCGCCGACCGGACATCGGTCGCGGTTCCAAGCCGCCGGTGCCCAGCGGGCTCAAGCACGAGCCGTTGTTGTTTCCCTGACGCCGTCGGGCCGCTGCCCCGCTGTCTCGCCGCCCCGGCTGCTGCCGAGCCGGGCGGGGCCGCGCGGGTCAGTGGCCGCGTCTGCGCCGGCGGCCGATGGACAGGTTCAACGGCGACGCGCCTCGGGTGACGGCCGGTGATCCCACCGGTACGGTCCGACCGGCGTCCGTGGGCAGGGCCCCGGCCGCACCGGTGGGGGTCAGCCGGACGAGATCGCACTCGCGGGCCCAGCGGGCCGGCTGCCCTTCGCCGTCGGGTGCGTTCAGCCGGGCGGCGTGCAGCGCGAGCACGGCGCCTTCGTAGCGCGGGTCGCCGGGCGGGACCACGGCGACCTCGGCGGTCCAGCCCGGCAACCGGCCGCCCTTGTCCTTGCTGCGCACGTCCACGATCACCTCGGCGGCATCGGCCAGCCCCGCGACGTACTGCTCGGCGCCGTCCTCCCGGCGCCCCGACACCAGCCACGACGAGCCGTCCAGCCACACGTGCCAGACCGGTCGAGGCGGGGCCGCGCCCACCGTCAGCCAAACCAACCCGGACTTCTTGGCGCCCTCTTCGACCAGCGCGGCCTCGATCAGGGCCGCGGTGGGCAGGCTGTCGGTGTCCGTCATGGGCCCAGCGTCCCACAGCGGCCCGCGACGAGAAGTGCGCCACCTCATACCCGCTTCGGGGTGACCCGTCGGTAACCTGACCGCACGATCCGCAGCACTGGGAGGACCAGACACATGGCCGCCACATCGCGTAGCTTGCGTTCCCGCCGTTCCTGCATGGCCGTTCCCGGCAGCAACCCGCGCTTCATCGAAAAGGCGCAGGGGCTCCCGGTCGACCAGGTGTTCCTCGACCTCGAGGACGCCTGTGCGCCGCTGGCCAAGGAAGGCGCGCGCCACACCATCGTCGACGCACTCAACAACGGGGACTGGGGCAACCGGATCCGCGTCGTGCGGGTCAACGACTGGACCACGCACTGGACCTACCGTGACGTGGTGACCGTGGTGGAGGGCGCGGGGGCCAACCTCGACGCGATCATGCTCCCCAAGGTCCAGGACGCCGGCCAGGTCAAGGCGCTCGACCTGCTGCTCACGCAGATCGAGAAGACCGTGGGCCTGGAGGTCGGCCGGATCGGCATCGAGGCCCAGATCGAGAACGCGCGCGGGCTGGTGAACGTCGACGAGATCGCCGCGGCGTCCCCGCGCGTGGAGACGATCATCTTCGGCCCGGCGGACTTCATGGCGTCGATCAACATGAAGTCGCTCGTCGTGGGCGAGCAGCCCCCGGGCTACGACACCGGCGACGCGTACCACTACATCCTGATGCGCATCCTGATGGCGGCACGCGCCAACGACCTCCAGGCGATCGACGGCCCCTACCTCCAGATCAAGGAGGTCGACGGGTTCCGTCGGGTCGCCGGCCGCTCGGCCGCGCTCGGCTTCGACGGCAAGTGGGTCCTGCACCCCGGCCAGATCGACGCCGCGAACGAGCTGTACTCGCCGACCCAGAGCGACTACGACCACGCCGAGATGATCCTCGACGCGTACGACTGGTGTACCTCGGCCGAGGGCGGCATGAAGGGCGCCGCGATGCTCGGCGACGAGATGATCGACGAGGCGTCGCGCAAGATGGCCCTGGTGATCTCGGCCAAGGGACGTGCCGCGGGCATGGAGCGCACCCAGAAGTTCGAGGCTCCGCAGCGCTGAACCGGCGGGCCGATCACTTCGGTAGTCGGTAGTCGGTAGTCGGTACTCGATACTCGATACTCGGCACTTGATACTCGGCACTCGCCCGAACGCGGGGCGGGATCCGATCGACGATCGGATCCCGCCCCGCGTTGCTGCGTTCGGTTGTGGTGTGCCCGGCCCCGTCTCGGTCCCGACTCCGGCCCGGTCCCGGCTCAGTTCTCGGTGAGCAGGCCCGTGCGCAGCTTGTCGAGGGTGCGGGAGAGCAGGCGCGAGACGTGCATCTGGGAGATCCCGAGCTGCTCGCCGATCTCGGCCTGGGTCTTCTGGCCGAAGAAGCGCAGCATCAGGATGTGCTTCTCGCGCGGCGGGAGTGCGGCGATCAGCGGCTTGAGCGACTCGCGGTTCTCGACGAGCTCGATCGCCGCGTCGTCGGAGCCCAGACGGTCCATCGGGGCGGCCGCGTCGTCGTTGCCGGCACCGCCGCTGGGGGCGTCGAGCGACGAGGCGCTGTAGCCGTTCGAGGCGATCATGCCCTCGACGACCTCCTCCTGGGAGACGTCGAGGAAGCGCGCGAGTTCGTGCACGGTGGGCGCGCGGTCGAGCTTTTGGCCGAGCTCGTCGCTCGCCTTGGCGAGCCGCAGACGCAGTTCCTGGAGCCGCCGCGGGACTCGGACCGACCACGTGGTGTCCCGGAAGAAGCGCTTGATCTCGCCGAGGATGGTCGGCATGGCGAAGGTGGGGAACTCGACCTCGCGCTCGATGTCGAAACGGTCGATCGCCTTGATCAGGCCGATCGTGCCGACCTGCACGATGTCCTCGAGGGGTTCGCTGCGGGTACGAAAGCGCCCGGCGGCGAAACGGACGAGCGGCAGATTCAGCTCGATCAGGGTGTTGCGCACGTATTGGTACTCGTGCGTGCCCTCCTCGAGCGCCTTCAGGCGCTTGAACAGCGTCTTCGACAACGCGCGCGCGTCGGCGGCGCCCATCCCGCCGATCTCGGCATCGTCGAATTCGCGCCCGATCTCGATCCGATCCAGCTCTTCTGCCACGGTGTTCGTCGCCGGCGGTAGCCCCGTCCGGACCTGCATCTCGGCTTCGAGCTGAACTGCCATGCCTCCCCCTCGTCACACGTTTTTGAGGTTTCCCCTCTGCGCCTAACCCGGATGGAGGAGAGCAAACACCTTCACACCGAAAAACTTGTATCCGGTGGGTGACCCCCACCATGCACGGGCGGTCGTCTATCGTATGCCCGGGCCGAAGTACTCGGTGGGCAATGGGCAGCAGGAGGCTGGAATGCAGGGCGGCTTGACGGTGTCCGTGAGCACCAATGGCACCTCTGCGATCGTTACGGTCGCCGGTGAGATCGATGTGGACAGCGCCGCAGCGGTGCGAGACCGCCTGTTCGAGTGTGTCGAGCAGGGCAGTACCAGGCTCGTGATCGACTGCTCGGAACTCGACTTCTGCGATTCGACCGGACTGAACGCGTTCCTCGCCGCCCGACTGCGCGCGCAGGCTGCGGGGGGAGCGGTCCACCTCGTGGGCGTTCAACCTGCCGTGGCGCGGGTATTCGAGATCACCGGTGCGGTACAGGGGTTCACTTTTCACGAGACCCTGGCAGAGGCGGTCGGAGAGTAGCCCGTGACTTGTGGTGTCCTTCGGTGGGATGCGGGCAACTATCACCGCGTATCAGCGTGAGCGAGGTGAGCCAGTAGATGTGCGCCATGCGATCGCAGGCGCCCGGCGACGGGGGTGCCTGCTTCTCGAACCCTTCGCTGCGTCAGGTGCGGAGATTGCCGTTCGAGGGTGCTTCGGGGGCGGTGGCGAGGTCGAGGACATTCATCCGGAACACGCTCCACTCCTATGGGTGGTCCGGCTCGGACGACGAGCAGGTGGTGGTGCTGTCCGACGACGTGCTGCTCGTCGCGGTCGAGTTGGTGACGAACGCGTGCCTGCACGCGGGCGGCCCGGTGGAACTGCGGGTCGTGCGCACGCCCGAACTGATCCGTATCGAGGTCGACGACCGCAGCGAGGAGGCTCCGCAGGCGCGGGCTCCACACTCGGGTACGAGGCCGGGTGGGCACGGGCTCCACATCATCCGGCGGTTGACGCTGGACTGGGGGACCGTCGTGCACCGCGGCGCCGGCAAGACGGTGTGGGTCGACATGCCGGTGCCGGAGCACATGCGCTGATCCGGCCGGACGGCCGGACGGCCGGGCGGGCGTCCTGAGGGCGTCGGCGCCGGTTCGGGGCGGACGGTGTTCGGGGCAGGTCGGAGCGGGGTGAATCGCCGAGGGCGTCGCGGGGGATGTCGTCGGGTCGAAAGGGCCGGTACGGTCCGTCGGGACGTGCGTCGGCCCGCCGGGCACGGCCGATACCCTGGGGGGCATGTCTGCCTCTTCGGTTCGCGTTCGCTTCGCTCCCTCTCCCACCGGCATGTTCCACGTCGGTGGCGCCCGCTCCGCGCTGTACAACTGGGCGGTGGCGCACAAGGCCGGCGGCACCTTCGTGCTGCGGGTCGAGGACACCGACGAGGCGCGCAACCGGCCGGAGTGGACCGAGGGGATCATCGGCGCGCTGGCCGCGATCGGCATCAACGCGTCGGACCCGGCGTTCGAGGGTCCGTACTTCCAGTCGCAGAACGCGACGCTGCACCGCGAGTCGGCGGTCAAGCTGTTCGACGCCGGCCGCGCGTACTACTGCGATTGCACGCGTGAGGTCCTGGAGGCCCGTACCGGCTCCAAGCACCTGGGCTACGACGGCTTTTGCCGCGACCGGGGCCTGGCGGCCGGCGAAGGACGGGCGCTGCGGTTCCGTACCCCCGACGAGGGCGTCACGGTGGTGGCCGACCTGGTGCGTGGCGACACAGAGTTCCCCAACGCGTCGCTGGAGGACTTCGTCATCGCGCGCGGCAACGGTTCGGCGGTGTTCCTGCTCGCGAACGTGGTCGACGACGTCGACCAGCGGATCACCATCGTCATCCGGGGCGAGGAGCACCTGTCCAACGCGTCGAAGCAGCAGCTCCTGTGGGAGGCGCTGGGCGCGACCCCGCCGCAGTGGGCGCACCTGCCGGTGATCGTGAACGAGAAGCGGCAGAAGCTCTCCAAGCGCCGGGACAAGGTCGCCCTGGAGTCCTACCTGGACGAGGGCTACCTGCCCGAGGCGCTGGTGAACTACCTGTTCCTGCTCGGGTGGGGGCCGAAGGACGACGTCGAGATCCGTCCGTACGCGGAGCTGGAGCAGCTCTTCGATCTGCGGGACGTCAACAAGTCGTCGGCGTTCTTCGACGTCAAGAAGCTGTCGTCGTTCAACGCCGACTACATCCGCGCGCTCGACGCCGACGCGTTCGTCGCGGCGTGTGCGCCGTGGGTGCTCGGGCCGAAGGCTCCGTGGGCCGAAGACGCGTTCGACGCGGCGGTGTTCGCCGAGGTCGCGCCGCTCGTGCAGACGCGCATCACGGTGCTCGGCGAGGTGCCGATGTACGTCGACTTCCTGTTCCTGGACGCGCCCGCCGAGGACGAGGCGGCGTGGGCCAAGGCGATGAAGCCGGGCGCGGCCGACATCTTGACCAGTGCGCGCGAGGAGCTTGCCAAGGCCGAGTGGAACGTGGACGCGCTCAAGGCCGCGGTCGAGGCGGCGGGCGCGGCGCACGGCCTCAAGCTGTCCAAGTCGCAGGCGCCGGTCCGGGTCGCGGTGACGGGTCGCACGGTGGGGCTGCCGTTGTTCGAGTCGCTGCAGGTGCTCGGCCGCGAGCGGGTGCTGGCGCGCGTGGACGCGGCGCTGGGGCGGTTGGCGGCGGCGGAGTAGTAGTCGTTGTACCGGAGCCGAAAAGCGGGACTCGCAGCCGGTTCAAGGCTGCGGGTCCCGCTTGTATGACGAAGGGTCACCGGGTCGGCCGGGTCAACCGGGTCGGCCGGGTCGGCCGGGTCAACTGATGGAGAGGGTCAGCGTCCCGGTATAGGTGCCGGCCTTCTGGTAGGCCGGGATCGCCAGCGATACACCCGCGTCGGCCGCGAAGGTGCCCGCGGTGGTGCCGCCGGCCGGGGCGTTGGCCATGGTGGCCAGGGTCGCGCCGGTGCCGATCGGGCCGGGGCTGCCGGGAGTGGGCACGCCGACCGAGGCTTCGTCGGCCTTCTTGACCGCCGGGGTCCAGGTCAGCCGGTCGGCGGGGATCCGGCCGCCCTCGGCCGAGGTGAAGTCGCCGACCGAGCCGGTCAGGCTCCAACCCTCGCCCGCGATGCGGGAGTCCTTGACGGTGACCGTGTTGATGTCGCCGGTCGCCGCCTGCGCCTTGCCGTCGACGGTAACGCCGGACAGGTGCACGCCGGACTGTTGCTGACCGATGGTCAGGCCGCCTTCGGTGATCTTGCCGGTGACCGTCTGGGTCAGTTCCCTCCCGGGGACGGTGAACCGGAACGGAGACTTCGCATTGATGGTCATGTCGGTCACGTAGGCCCCGACGGACACCGTGTTCGGGTCCTGGATCGTCAGGTCCTTGGTGAAGGTGCCGTCGGCCGCCGTCTCCGCGTAGTCCGTGTCCAGTGACGCGCCGGCCGCGTCGTATCCCGTGACGAAGGCATAGCCCAAGGGGGCGTAGCCCGAGCCGGTGACGGTGACGACGGTGCCGGCCGGACCGTGGTCCGGGGTGATGTGGACCCGCATGCCGACGGCACTCACCCTGACCACACCGCTGAGGGCCTCGACGCCGCTCGCCTTGACCCTGATCGTATAGTCACCGTCGGTGACGATCGGTGAGACGGTGACGTTGCCCGCGAGCTTGCCGTCGGCGACGGTGAGGGTGTTCGCCGAGATCTTCGCGGGGTCGCAGGCGGTGCCGTCGGCGGCGCACAACTCCGGCTGGAGGCCGCCGGTGGACCAGTTGTCGCCGGCCAGGGTGACCAGGCCGCCGGCGTCGACCTCGCTCGGGCTCGCGGTCAGGGTCGGGGCTTCGGTGCCTTGGCCTTCGACCTCGAGGGTGCGAGAAACGGCCGGGAGGCCGACGGGTTGGCAGGCGGTGGTGATGTCGTCGCCGAGGCCGGCGTCGACGTAGGTCGTGTACTTGCCGGGGGTGAGGTCCACGCTGCCGGGCCGGGTCAGGGTGACTTCGCCCTTCATGTCGGTGAGTTGGAGCTCTTCGCCCTGGGCGGCGGCGGGATTCTTGCGTTCGCCCTCGACCGGGACGCTGCCCGTTTGGGCACCGGACAGGAGGACTTCGCCCCTGGGCAGCGCCTTGTCCTCACCGACTCCCTGGATGGCGTCGGCGGGGATCTTGCTGCGCTTGACCCAGTGCCACGTCACCGAGACCTTGTCGCCGACTGCGTAGGTCGGCTTCTCGGGAGTGACCTGGATGTCCATCTGCACGTCGGCGGGGTCGAGCCACTGCTGAAGGACCGCCAGGTAGCACTTCGAGGAGTAGTCGACCGGGGCAGCCCGAGCGGCTGGTGCGAACGCGACGAGGCCGGTTGTACCGACCATCGCGGCGACGCCGGCCGCGGCGACGAGTTTGCTTGGGCTTCTTCGTACTCGGAACACAGTTCTCCTTGCGTGGTGGAGAGGTACCGGCGGTCTGCGTGCCGGACAACGCTCTGTGGCCCGTCGGCGGTCGTCGCGAGGCCACAGTGTCGATGCGTTGCCGGGCGTCGGCTGATGGAGAGCGTCAACTGATGGAGAGCGTCAGCGTGGCGCTGTAGGTGCCGATCTGCTGGTACGCCGGGACGGCGAGGGACAGGTCGGCGTCGGCGGTGAAGGTGCCGCCGGTGCCGGTGGCCGCGGGCGGTGCGGAGGCCAGCGTGGCGCCCGTGCCGATCGGGCCGGTGGAGCCGGCGACGGCGGTGCTCGGGGAGCCTTCGCCGTTGGTGATCCTCGGGGTCCAGGTGAACTTGTCGCCGGTGATCTTGCCGCCGTTGCCGTTGGTGAAGTCCGAGACCGAGCCGGTCAGGGTCCAGCCGGTGGCGCCGCCGCGGTAGTCCTTGACGGTGACGGGGTTCAGCGCGCCGGTCATGTTCTGCGCCTGACCGTTGACGGTGATGTCGGTCAGCTTGATGCCCGCGGCTTCCTGGGCGATGGTCAGCGTGCCGGGCAGGACGCCGCCGGTGACGGTCTGCTCCAGGTCGCGGCCGGGGATGGTCACGCGGAAGGGCTTCTGTACGGCGGTGGATTCGTCCGTGCCCGCGATCACCTTGATCGCGGTGACGGAGTCCTTGCTCACGACGAGGTCGGGGATGGTGAGGGAGCCGTCGGCCCCGGCCTGGCCGTAGGCGGAGACCTCGTCGTCCTGGAAGTCACCGGCCATGCCGTACGCCGACACCCAGGCGCCCGGAGCCCAACCCGTACCCGTGACGGTGACGGTGGTACCGACCGGGCCGTGGTCGGGGCTGAGCGAAGCCGTGCGCACTGACGCGTCGACCTTGACCACACCGCTGAGGGCTTCGCTGCCGCCGTTCCTGACCTTCACCTTGTAGTCGCCGGTGGGGACGGTGAGCGCGACGGTGACGTTGCCCGAGAGCTTGCCGTCGGCGACGGCAAGGGTGTTCGCCGAGATCTCGGCGGGATCACACGCGGTGCCGTCGGCGGCACACAGCTCCGGCTGGAGAGAGGCGGTGGACCAGTTGTCGCCGGTGAGGGCGATGGTCCCGCCGGCGCTGACCTCGCCGGGGGTCGCGGTCAGGGTCGGAGCCTGGGTGCCCTGGCCTTCGACCTTGAGTGTGCGGGAGACCGCCGGGGGGTTGACGGGCGCACAGGCCGTCGTGACGTCGCTGCCGACGCCGGCGTCCACGTAGGTGGTGTACTTGCCGGGAGTCAGATCCAGGCTGCCCGGCTGGGTCAGCGTGATCTCTCCCTTCATGTCGGTGAGCTTGAGTTCTTCGCCCTGGGCGGCGGCAGGGTTCTTTCGCTCGCCCTCGATCGGGACACTGCCGGTCTGTGCGCCGGACAGCAGGACTTCGCCTCTCGGCAGCGCCTTGTCCTCGCCGACTCCCTGGATGGCGTCGGCGGGAACCTTGCTCCGCTTGACCCAGTGCCAGGTCACCGAGACCTTGTCGCCGACCGAGTAGGTGGGCTTCTCGGGACTGACCTGGATGTCCATTTGTACGTCGGCGGGGTCGAGCCACTGGTCGAGGAGCTCCAGGTAGCACTTCGACGAGTAGTCGACGGGGTCGGCCTGCGCGGACGGCGCGAACGCGGCGAGGCCGGTTGTACCGACCATCGCGAGGACGCCGGCCGCGGCGAGGACTTTGCGCGGGCTTCTTCGTGCTCGGGACACAATTCTCCTTGCGCGGTGGGGATTTGTGGGAGCTCCGAGTGAACGTGTCATGGGTCGTCGGTGCCGTCGGTGCCGTCGACGTGGTCCGGTCCGGTCGGGGTCCGCTCGGTGGTGCCGCAGAAACGGAAAGCGGGACCCATCGGCCCGAACAGGCCGATGGGTCCCGAATTTCGATCTTCTCGGCGGGTCTCGCCTAGTGCGTGTCCCGCCGCGAAGTGCCTACCGCTACGGGGTCACCGTGAACGGCGCGGAGGCGAGCTTGCTCGGCGAGAACGTCTCCGACGCCACGACCGCGACGGTGCGCGAGTCGTTGATCTGCATCACGGTGCACCAGTTGCCGGGCCAGTCGGCGGCGGCGTAGCTGATGTCGTTCGTGGCCTTGCCCTGAGCGTCGACACCGACGAGCTTGATCCACGCGAGGATGCCGTAGTTGTGGCCGCTGACGGTCACCCACGTGCCGGTCGGGCCGGACGACTTGTTGAGTTCGATCCAGCGCTTCTGGACCGTGACGGCGGCGGCGGCGGTGTTCGACCCGTCGGTCACCGAGACCTTGTAGGAGCCCTCTCCGACGTTGCCCGCGATGGTGACGCCACCGGTGAGCGCACCGGTCGGCGAGACGGCGAGGGTCGAGGCCGAGATCTTGTTCGTGGCGCAGCCCGTGCCGTCGGCGGCGCACAGCGACGCGGTCAGCGTGCTGCCCGGGGCCCAGTTCGCGCCGGTGAGGGCGACGGTGCCGCCCGCGTGGGTGGTGGACGCCGCGGCGGCCAGGGTCGGCGGGTCGTTGGCGATGGTGAAGGCCACCGTGGTGCCGTTGTTGGCGTTGCTGCCTTCCATCGCACGGATGGACGCCGTCAGCGGTTCGGTGATGGTGAACGATCCGGTCCACACGCCTTCCGGCGACGAACGCGGGCCGGTGACGTAGTTACCGACGTTGGCACCGGACGCGTCCAGCGCCTGAAGGGTGATGGACCGGTTGGCGTTGTAGTTCTTGCCGGAGAGGTTCACCGTCGTGCCGACCGGGCCGCGGTTCGGGCCGGCGGTGAGCTCTCGCGGACCGGCCGGGACGTACGCCTGAACGGTGACAGGAGAGGTGGCCTCGGCGGTCGCCGTGGACACCTTCGCGACGTAGCTGCCGTTCGGGATGCCCGAGGCGGCCAGGGTCGCGGTGCCGGTCAGCACACCCTGCGCAGACACGGCGAGCGTGCTCGCGGTGAAGCGCGTGGTGAGGCAGTTGCCGCCGTTGGCGTCGCACAGGGACGGCGTCGCGGTGGCGTTCGCGGCGAAGCCCAGACCCGAGAACGCGACCGTCGTGCCCGGGCGGAGGGTGCCGGTGGGGGCGGTCAGCGTCGGCTGCCCGCTGCCCGGACCCTGCACGTTGACCGAGGAGACGACGCCGCCGCCGGCGGTCACGTCGCAGTTGGTGGTGTGGCTGCCGAAGTAGTCCGTCACGGTCGACGTACGCAGCGGCGTGAAGTTGATGGCGCCCTGTCCGGTGGCCGGGAGGAAGAAGTCACCCTCGTACTGCGGGATCGGCACGGGCTGCCCGCTGGTCAGGTTGACCTTGAACGTCGGGCCCTGAACGGTGACGACACCGGTCGCGGCGCCGCTCATGGTGAGCTGCAGGCTCGGCGTGACCGACACGTTGGACGCGCCGATCGTGCTGTTGGCCGGGCCGGCGCCGGTCTTGACGACCGCGTGCACCGGGGTGCCCGGGGCGGCGTTGGCGGGCGTGAGGGTGACGGTCATGTCCATCGGACCGGTCGCCTCGCCCTGGCCGGCCGGCAGCACGCAGTGCACGGTCGGCGTGACGGTGCCGGCGTAGGCGGACGGTGCCAGGGCGGTGAGGCCGACTCCGGCCAGCATGATCACCGAACCGGCCATCGTGGCGGATACGCGCCTGGTAAGCAGTCTTCGGGTGGAGGTCACCGGACTCCTTCGGGGTCTGGGCGCTCTGCCGCTCGCGCGGCCCGGCACCGGGGGGAGAACCGTCGGCAGGGACCGCAGGCCGTGGAGCGGAGCCGGACGGTACGGGTGACCCCGCGCCACGATCCTCACGAGGAGAATCCCGGCGCGCGAGTCCTGACGACGGAAAAACGTGTTCCATTGATAGCGCGCAACATTCACCCGGGAATACCTTCGGAAGTCAAGAGAAAACATGAACGACTGTTTGCTCGGTATGCCGGGTGATCTTCGTCGGATAGAAAAAGAGAAAGGCCCCCGTCGCACCACTGCACCTCCATGGCGGAAATGCACGCGGTGCGATCGGGGTCCTTTCCCGTCGAACCGGAAACAATGCGTTGCAATTGTCGGTGTTGCCGATTCGCCGTCAGCTCAGGGAGAGCGTGAGCGATCCGGTGTACGTGCCGGGCTTGGCATAGGCGGGAACCCTGACCGCGATCGCCGCGTCCGCGGTGAACTTGCCACCGGTCACGCCCGACGCGGCCGAGTTCTGCGAGCACAGCTGCGCCGCCGAGGCGAGCGAACCCGCCGAGCCGGACACCACTGCGGACGGGCTGCCCTCGGCCGCCGCGCACGCGGGCGTCCAGGACACGTTCCCGGCCGGAATCGAGGCCGACGCGTCGGCCAGCTTCAGGTCGGTGACCGCGCCGGTCAACGACCAACCGAGGTTGCCGCTACGGGCGTCCACGACCGTGACCTGGTTCAGCGCACCGGACATGGTCTGCTCGGTGCCGTTCAGCGTCACCGAACCCAGGTCGATGCCCGCGCCGGCCTGCGACATCGCCAGCGAACCCGGGAGAACCGATCCCGAGACGGTCTGGACGAGGTCGTCGTTCACGGTGAACGGGACGGTGGTCCCGTTGGTGGCGTTCGAACCCTCCATCGCGAGGATGCTCGCGGTTCTCGGATCGGTGACCGTGAAGGTCCCGGTCCACTCGCCGCCCAGCGACGAACGCGGGCCGGTGACGTAGTTGCCGACGTTGGTGCCGGTCGCGTCCAGCGCCTGGAGGGTGATGACGCGGTTGGCCTTGTAGTTCTTGCCGGTGAGCGTGACCGTGGTGCCGACCGGACCCTTGTTGGGGGTGGCGGTCAACTCGCGCGGACCGGTGGGCACGAACGCCTTGACCGTCAGCGGGGTCGAGGCCTCCTTGGCGCCGTCGGTGACCTTGATCTGGTAGCTACCGTCGGCCACACCACTGGCCGCGAGCGCGGCATCACCGGAGAGCTTGCCACCGGCGTCGATGGCCAGGCCGGGGGCGGTGAGCTTGGCGCCCGAACAGGCACCGCCCTGCGCGTCGCACAGCGAGATCGACGGCGTTGCGCTCGGCGTCCAGTTGGCTCCGGTCAGCGCGAACGTCGAACCCGGGTAGACCGACCCGGTGGGTCCGACGACGGTGGCCGGGCCTCCGGTCGAGGCTCCTGCGGTCACGTCGGCGACCACCTTGTCGGCACCGGCCGTCACTTCGCACGGAGTTTCCAGGCCACCGAGGATCTCGGTGAGCGTTCGGGTCCGGGCGATCGTGAACTCGATCTTCCCGTCGGCGTTCGCCGGCACGAAGAACTCGCCCTCGTACGGGTCGATCGGAACGGGCTGACCGTTCCTGATGTCGACCTGGCGGGACGGGCCGGTCACCGTCACCGCGCCGGTGGCCCCACCGTGCATCACCAGGTCGATCATCGGGGTGATGTTGATGTCGTCCAGGTCCTGCGTGCTGTTCGCGGGGCTGGGACCCAGGGTGACCTTGGCCTTGACCTTGCCGCCGGCCTCGACCTGGGCGGGCGAAAGGTCGACGGTGATGTCCTGCGGGCCCTCGAACTCCCCCTGACCGGCGGGCAGGGTGCACTTCACTGTCACGGTTACGGTGCCTGCCTGCGCCGCGGGGGCCAGCACGATGCCCGCCCCCACCGCAATGGCGGCTCCGGCCAACGCCGCTGAGGCGCGCCGGGGAATCATTCGTTGCAACACCAGGACTGTGCTCCTTCAGTCGAGCGCGTCCCATACGAGCCATACGGGACCGGATGCATCGACTCCGCCCGCGGGACCACGACTTCGTGGAGCGACCTCCGGCCTGGTGCACCGGGGCGGGGCGTGGGCGGAGATCCAATACTTCACCGCGGACCCTGTCAGCGAGACTCACCGAAGTCAATACCGATATGAGGGCTTCGTAACACGACACGTGTCACCTTCATTTGCCACTCGGAATGCATGATCACAAGTCTTCACGTGTCGTTTAAAGGGGGCTAAAAGATCTTGAAAATTCACGTTGACTAATAGCGGAACCCCGGCTTCACTGAGGTTCGCACCGAGGTCGGCATAAATGAGCGGGAACGCCGCTTTGAAACCGGTCATTGCGCATACGCACCGAACGTGGGGCTCTTCGCGGCCCCTCGGCACCATGTTTGGCAGCTCCTCGATCTCACGTCACGCGGTGATCCGTGCCGCGTGGACTTCATGCACCAGCCATGCACAGTCACTCGCCGAGAGAGGTAACACCATCATGTCCCGTACCAAGATCACCGCGTCCGCCGCCCTCGCCTCCGCCGCGCTCGTCATCGGCGGTATCGCCCTCGCGGGTCCTGCCTCGGCGGCCCAGACCATGACCTACACGTGTAGTGGCGGCTATGGTCCCGCCACGGGTTCCGCCACCAAGACCGCCGGCACCCTCACCATGACCACCAACGGCATCACCTTGCCTGTCGATGTGGCGGCCGACACCATCACCACGACGGTCAAGACCAACGCGGGCAACTTCTCCGGTACCAGGAACCCGGAGATGTACCAGGACGACACGACGATCATCCTGGGCCCGCTGGCCGGTCCGTCGGCCGCGACCACGCTCACCGGCTCGGGTGGCACGCCCAGCGCGACGAACTGGGACCTGCAGATCAACATCGCCGGCACCAACGTGTACTGCGTCGGCAACTCGGCCACCCGGATCGGCACCATGTAGTCGTACGCCCCGCCGGTGACGGTCCCTTGTCGGCCGACCACCGGGTAGGTCGGGGACCGAGGCCATCGCGGCCTCGGTCCCCGTAGGCGACCCAACCGCGCACCCGCACCGTATCCGCACCGCGAAAGGGGCACTTCCGCCATGCGCATCGGCACGGTCATCGCTAGCGATTTCACGCGAACTCCGGTGTACGACGCTCTGTGGGGCTGGCCCTAGCCCACCGCCGACATCAAGGCGGCCTCGACGGACGAGGCACAGATCGTGAGCGGTACGGCTCGGAGCGGATCCCGCTTCGAGCCGGCCGCGTTGCACGCACCGAGGAACGCCTGCCACCGGCAACGAACGCACCATGTACGGCAGCTCCTCGCACCCGGTTGTCGGACCCGTCGACGCGAACCAGCGCCGGAGGTCCCGACTCATGCACAACCGACCAACGAGAGAGGTAATCACCGTCATGTCTCGTACCAAGCTCGCCGCGTCGGCCGCGGCCGTCGCGGCCGCCGGCCTCGTCGGCGCGATCGCGTTCAGTGGGCCGGCATCCGCCGGTACCAACGGGTCTGCCACCTACACCTGCAGCACCAACCAGGTCCCGCCGGTGTCCTACCCCGCGTCGGTCGCGGTCGCCACGCCCAGTGGCACCCCCACCGCCGCCAAGCTCACCCTCTCCACCGGGCTCGCCGCGCCGATCGACATCGCCCAGGACACCTTGACCACCACGGTCACGACGTCCGCGGGCACCTTCACCGGTACCAAGAACCCGGAGATGTACGCGGGCGACCCGATCATCCTGGGTGCGCTCTCGTTCTCCGGGACCTCGGTCTCCTCTGCCACCCTGAGTACCGGAAGCGCGAAGCTGACGATCTTCATCGCCGGTCCGAACGTGACCGTCACCTGCGCCGGCTCCAGCCCCAGCGGCACGATCACCTGGCCGTAAGGCCCGCGCTTCCGCGGTGACGACACGAACCGAGGTCGTCCACCGGCGGGGGCAGGTCGCCGACCGGGGGCTTGACGACCCCGGTCGGCGACTCGTACCGGACAACAGTGCAGGCACGACGATCCTCGCCACTCTCGACTCGTTGGGGGCGGCGGGGATTTCGGCTGTGCGGCGGGTGAATCGCGGCCGGTCGACGGGGAATCGCCCCGGCCGGCCGCCGGGGTTTTCGGTTTCCTTCCCGCACCGGACGAAATCGGTCCTCGACGTGTCCGATCGGCCTCCTGGACGCCCGCCGGGTCGCCGATCCGAGTGCCGCCGAGCCGGAGCGAAACTCGGTCGTCTCGCCTCTTCATTCGAGCGATATCGTGCGGCGGTAAAAGTGCCCGCCAGGTGGGTATCACCTTCCTCTGCGGGTCGGGGTACCCCTTTTCGATCGGGGTGTCGACCTCGATTGCCGAGCGTGCTGCCCGGCGCGGAATGCAGCCCGAGGATATCGACACGTGTCGGCCGTCGGTGCGGTCGAATTCCGATTCCCCGGTGGCCTGCCCGATTCGCCGTGAGCGGGATTTCTTTCCACGAATGCCGATGGGCCTCGGTCGATCGGATTCCGGCTCGCTTCTTTCGGTGCACCGTATGAAGCAGCGCGTGACGTGCTCCCCGGATCCGGCTCCGAAAGGACGTCGCTCACCTCGGTCGCGGGAATCGGTGCACGGTACCGGGAATCCGGCGACACGGATTTTCGCGAGCCGGGAATCGGGATACCGAATCGGGATGCCGAAAGGAAGCAGCGAGCCCGCTCCGGCGCGGGGCCGAAGCGGGCTCGAAGAAACCTGCGGGTGGGCTACTTGACCGTGATGCCGGCCATGCCGAGCTTGTCGAACTTGAAGCTCGTGTCGATCTCGACCGCGGTGATGCCGGTGGTCTTCTTGCTCGTGACGAGGATCCACGACGAGAACTTGCCGTGCTTGTCGGTCCACGCGACGCCGAAGTTGAAGGTCGGGTTCGCGCCCTGGACGCCGGCGAGGGCGATCAGGGTGTTCGGGGTGAAGTTCTCACCCGAGACCTTCACGAACGTCCACGGGCGGACCGTGCTCTTGCTGAGGGTGACCTTGCGCTGGGCGACCGGGACGTCGACCTTCTTGACGGTCAGCGGCGTGGACGCGGTCCGGGTGCCGTCGGTGACCTGGACGCTGTACGAGCCGTCCGCGGTGCCCGCGGCCACCGTGACGGTACCGGAGAGGGCGCCGCCCGCGGCGATGCTCAGCGTGTTCGCGGACAGGCCCGCCGGGTTGCACGCGGTGCCGTCGACGGCGCACAGGGACGGGGTCGCGGTGGCGCCCGGCGTCCAGTTGGTGCCGGCGAGGGTGGTCTCCTTGCCGGCCTCGACCGAACCCGGCGACGCGCTCAGGGTCGCGGTCTCGGGCGAGTTCTCCACCGCGATGCCCGCGGCGACGCCGGAGCCCGAGGTGACCGTGCACGGGGTCTCGAAGTTGCCGTACGGCGTGACCGTCGCGGTCGTGGTCTTGGTGGGCGTCAGCTCCACGGTCCCGTCGGCCGTCGCCGGGACCTGGAACCTCACCGAGAACGGCGGGCTTTGGATCGGGACGTTGGCGGGGATGTCGATCGTGGTCTGCGGCCCGGCGAGGGTGACCTTGCCGGTGGCGCCGCCCGACAGGTCGAAGTCGATCGACGGCGTCATCTTGATGCCGCTCAGCGGGGCCGGGCTGGTGGCCGGGCTCGCGCCGAGGGTGATCTTGAGATCGACCGTCTCGCCCGGCTTGGCCGTCGTGGGGCCGTCGACGGTCACCGACATCGGTCCGGACTTGTCACCCTGGCCCAACGGCAGCGAACACGTGACGTTCGGCGTCACGGTCCCGGCGAGCGCGGCGGGTGCGGCGGCGGCGAGGAGGCCGGTGATCGCGAGGGTGCCCGCGCCGACGCCGGCGACCAGGCGCATGGTGTGCTTGTTCATGAGGGTGTTGCTCCCTTTCCTGCGTTCCTTGCCGGGGCGGGAGGTCGGTACAGGACACACCTCGCCCGCGACATGGGGGCGGATACGCATGGCATATGTGGAACGTGTTACAGAAGTGGGGCGGGTCACATTGATGCGCCTTCGTCCTGTGAAGTCAAGAGGCGTGAACTGCCCAAGTGACCGGCGGGTAGGTCGGCCGCAGGGCGCTGACCTGCATTGACACGTGTCGCCGGACAAAGCGAGAACACGTTCCAGTTGTGATCATGACGTGTCCGCTCGGGGGCCCGGCGGATTCGGGGGCATACGACGAACGGGGCGCCCCCGCCACCTCGAAAGGTGGCGGGAACGCCCCGCGCAGGGCTGATGCGCCGTCAGGAGACGGTGAGCGTCAGGGTTCCCGTGTACGTTCCGGCGGCCTGGTACGCCGGGATCGCGAGCGACAGGCCCGCGTCCGCGGTGAACACGCCACCGGTCTTGTGCGCCGGGTCGGTGGAACCCGCCGCGCTGCACAGCAGTCCGCCGTTGACCGTACCCGCGGAGCCGGTCACGACCGCGCTCGACGAGTTCGGATCGGTCACGGTGCACTTGGGCGTCCAGGACAGCGCGGACGCCGGCAGCGTCCCGCCCTCCGCCGACTTGAACTCGGAGACCGAACCGGTGAGTTCCCAGCCGAGGGTGCCCTTGCGGGCGTCGGTGACGGTGACCGGGGCGAGCGATCCGGCCATCGCCTGGTCCTGGTCCGAGAACGGCACGTCGGACAGGACGACCCCGCCGGCCGCCTGGGTGATGGACAGGGTGCCCGGCTCTCCGCCGGGACCGCCGCCACCTTCCAGGACGAACGCCGCGAGCGCCTGCTTGGTCGGGTCGTTCTTCTCGGCCGCCCGGATCTGGGTCGTACCGGGCTTGACCACCGTCAGGTCGGCGGCGATCGCACCATCCGGCCCGGCGGTGACCTCGACCTTGTCACCGGTCGCGGCCAGGTTGGCGTCCAGGGATTCCACCACGACGATCGCACCAGGGGTGAAGTTCTTGCCCGACACCTTCGCCACGGTTCCCGAGGGACCGTGATCCGGGGTCACCGCGATCTCGCGCGGTAGGACGACCGCCTTGGTCACCTGGAGCGGGGTCTTCGCCGATGTGACGCCGACGGTGACCTTCACCAGGTAGTTCCCGGCCGGGACGTCCCGGCCGAGCGTGGCCTGAGCGGTGAGTGTGCCGCCTTCGGCCACCGAACCGCCGACGCCGGTGAACGCCGTGCCGGAGCAGGCCGATCCGTCCGCCTGGCACAGTTGCAGCTTCGGCGAGCCCTGACCGGTGGGCCAGTTGTTCCCGGTCAACTGCACCGGGTCGCCCGGCTCGACCAGGCTTTGCAGGGCGATCACGTCGGCGGGCACGGGCTCACCGACGTTGATCGCGTGCGAGACCGCCGGATTGCCGGTGGGAACACCGCTGGTGGTCTCGGCGAGGATCTTCATGCCGTAGCCGGCGGGCGCGAACTCGATCCGACCCGCCTTCGAGATCTTGAAGGTCCCCCGCATGTCGCTGACCTGGAGCGGCTTGTTGGGCCCGGTATACGGGTTCTTCTTGGGGCCGGTGACCTTGACCTCGCCCGTCTGGGCGCCGGTGACCTTGACCGTGCCGTTGGGGACCACCTCGTCCTTGGGCACGAGCACCCAGTCGGACGGGGTGCGCGGGTACTGGAGCCACTTCCACTCGACGGTGACCTCGTCGCCGATCGCGTAGTAGTCCTTCTGCGGCGTCACGGACAACGCCACTTCGGGTTCCCACAGGAAGGCGCCACCGTTGAGCGGCTTCGGGGTGTAGCGCACCTGGTACTTGACCGGTTCGGAGACCTGCGGCGCGTCGTGTCGCACCGAGACGGTCTCGGTCGCGGTCGCGCCCCCCGAGGTGATCTCGACCCGGTACAGCGCGTCCGGAGTGCCCGCCGCGACCTTCACCGCGCCCTTGAGCTTCCCGTCGGCGTCGACGGTGAGGGTGGAGCCCGACGCCTTCCCGGGATCGCACGCGTTGCCGTCCTGGTCGCACAGGGCGACCGAGGGTGCGGTCGCCGAGGCGGGCCAGTTCGCGCCGGTCACGTCGATGCTCGCGCCCGGGCGGACGGTGACCCGCGAGAACACCGCGGACGGCGGCGCGACCGCGCCGTCGACCTTGAGCGTCGTGGACACACCCGGTGTGCCGTTGGGCGCGCACGGGGTGTCCCACGAACCGAACATGGACGCGGTGCTGGTGTAACCCCCGGGCGCGAGGCTGATGTCGCCCGGTTTGGTGATCTTCAGCTTGCCGGTCATCGCCGACAGCCAAAGCTTCTCGCCGCCGGGAGTCCGGGCGTTCTTCTTGGGGCCCTCCATGGCGATCTCGCCGCCCTGGGCGCCGGACACGGTGACCTTGCCGTGCGGCTGCACGGCGTCCGCGTCGACCGTGACGGACGACGGATTCTTCGCCGCGTCCTTCCAGGTCCAGGTCACGGTGACCTCGTCGCCCACGTTGTACTTCGGCTTGACCGGATCGACCGTGAGGTCGACCTGGGCGTCGAAGTCGAACGGGCCGCCACCGATGCTCGGCGGTACACAGTGCACGTTGTATGTCACAGGAGCCGCGTTGGCGCTCTGTGCCCCCGCGCCCACACTCGCGACGCCGGCCACGAGGGCCGTACCGAGTGCGGCGGCGATCCGCTTGTTGCGGAGATTAGGCCCAGTACTTTCCCTGGTTCTCGGTCTGAGCATGTGGTGCTGTCCCTCCTCGGGATGCCTGCCTGGCCCGCCGGGGGAGCGGGCAGTCGAACACCACACCGGGACCGGTCCGCCGCCGGCCGAACGACCCGCGCGACGTGCGGCGGTCGATGCGGTGCCGCGCGCCGATCCGACATCGGCGGATGACGCCCGACCCCGCCGGTGCCGCCTGTCGAATCCCTGATGGTGAAACCTGTTCCAGAAAACAGCGCCTCCCATTGAGCCCGGGGGCGTTTGCGAAGTCAACAGCGGAACGCGATTCGGCGGCAACGATTCGTAGGCGGCGCGGCGTTGGGTGGGTGCGACCCGGGCAGGTCGAAAAAACGGCGACGGGGCGCCGACCGCAGAGTGAGGGAATGCGGAGGACGCCCCGTGCCTGGAACCTTGTTCGCCTACCCGTCAGGAAATCGACAAGGTCAGCGTCGCGCTGTAGTCACCGGCGCTCTGGTAGGCCGGGACCTTCAGGTCGATGTCGGCATCCGCGGCGAACGAACCACCGGTGCCCGTGGCGGTCTGCGGCACCGAGGCGAGCGTCGCGCCGGAACCGATGGTGCCCTCGCTGCCCGCGACGGGCGCGCCCTTGGACTTCTCGTCGGCCTTGGCGGCCTTCGGCTTCCAGGTGAAGTTGTCGGCGGGGATGGTGCCGCCGGCGTCGGAGGTGAAGTCGGTGACCGAGCCGGTCAGCGTCCAGCCGGCGCTGCCGCCGCGCAGGTCCTTGACGGTGACGGTGTTGAGCTTGCCCGTCATGGTCTGGTCGTCGGCGCTCACGCCGACCTCGGAGAGCTGAATGCCGCTTGCCGCCTGGGAGATGCTCAGCGAGCCCGCGGTGATCGTGCCGTCGACCTTTTGGGTCAGGTCGCCGGGCTGCGTCGGCACGTCCTTCTTGCGGACGGTGATCTGCGCCTGGCCCGAGCCGCCCGCGCTGTCCGAGACGGCGAGGGTGTGCGCGCCGTTGGCGACGTTGTCGGCGAGCTTGACGTTGCCGGTCAGGTTGCCGGAGGCGTTCACGGTGAGGGTCGAGGCGGCGATGCCGGCCGCGTCGCCGTCGAGCGTGGCGGTGACGTCACCGGGCGCGAACTTCGAACCGGTCAGCGCGACTTCGGCGCCCGGCTCGACCGCGGCCGTGGGCCCGTTCAGGACCGGCTTGTCGGCGGCGCCGACCTTGAGGGTGAGCGCGGGGGCGACCGCGGTGACCGGGTTGCACTTGGTCTCGGCGTCGAAGCCGAACGCCTTGGTGAAGGTCGAGTACAGACCGGGCGTGAGCGTGACGTCGCCGGCCTGGGTCAGCTTGACCTTGCCGGTCATGTCGGTGAGCTTGAGCTCCTGACCCGGACCGGTCTCGGGGTTGATCCGCTGACCCTCGACCGGAACGTCACCGGTGGCCGCGCCACCCAGGGTGAGTACGCCCTTGGGCAGCGTCGAGTCCTTGTCGACCTTGCCGACGACGGGGATCTCCGGCGGAGCCTTGGGGTAGGCCTTCCACGCCCAGGTGACCGAGACCTCCTCGCCGACGTCGTAGCGCGCCTTGACCGGCGTCACCGAGACGTCGATCTTCAGGTTGCCGTCCGGGATGACCAGATCCTTGACGATCTGGTTCACGCAATGCGACGTGTAGTCCACCTCGGCCGCGTTGGCGGTCGGCGCGAGCGCGACCATGCCGACCGTACCGGCGAGCGTCACGACACCGAGCGACGCGGCGAGCTGCTTGTTTACCTTGAACATGCGGTGCTGTTCCCTTTCTCGGATACTGCACTGCCGTCGCCGGGGAGGGCGGGGCAGGAGGGACACCACATCGAGGGACCGTGCGCGGAAGGACCGATCACGCCCACGCCGTGCGGGGCCCCGATGCCTCTTGCGCGGCCGTGCGGGTGCCGCCGTCGTCGCGTACGGTCCCGCAGGGTCGGTGGAACGTGTTACAGAAATTGTGCTTACTCATTGCGCGCCGGCAAGATCACAAAGTCAAGGGATCCGGCCCGAAAACCGGAAGGACGCCCTCCCCATGTGAAGGCGGAAGGGCGTCCCGGATGCTGACGGTGACTCAGCTCAGACTGAGCGTCAGATTCCCGGTATAGCCGTCCGAGCGGCTTCCGCCGGGGAGGTCCAGGCTCAGACCGGCGCCGGCCTCGAACGAACCGGTCGTGCCGCCGCCCGCGCTCGGGTTCTGCCGGCACAGCAACTCGGCGCCGCCGCCCACCGGTCCGGGCAGACCGCTGCCGACCGTCCCCTGCGGACCTTCGAGGGTGGCGCAGGTCGGTGTCCAGCTCAGTCGGCGAGCCGGCACGATCTCCCCGCCGTCGCCCACGAAGTCGCTGAGCTGACCGGTGAGGGTCCAGCCCAGCGTGCTGCCGCGGTGGTCCTGGATGGTGATCGGGTTGAGTCTGCCGTTCAGGCGTTGCGGGTCGGCCGCGGGCTGGAACTGCGGCATGGTGACTCCCGCGTGCTCCTGGCGCATGAACAGCGGGCCGGCGAGCGGGTCGATCGGGCTGGACGATTCCGGTGGTGCCGGGGGGAGTTGGGCCGGCGGAGCGCCGGGTGGGGTGGCGGCGTCGGTGCCGGGGGCCTCGCTCGGGGGCGTGGTCGCCGGTGGTGCGGGGGTG
>NZ_WWJX01000912.1 GCF_009865215.1 Streptomyces sp. SID3343
GCTCGGGCTCGGGTACCGGCTCGGATGCGACGTTCGACCCGGATTCGGGCACGACTTCCGCCGCAGGCTCGCCTTCGGACTGGGACCCGATCTCGGCGTCGGGCTCGGGCTCGGGTACCGGCTCGGATGCGACGTTCGACCCGGATTCGGGCACGACTTCCGCCGCAGGCTCGCCTTCGGACTGGGACCCGATCTCGGCGTCGGGCTCGGGCTCGGGTACCGGCTCGGATGCGACGTTCGACCCGGATTCGGGCACGACTTCCGCCGCAGGCTCGCCTTCGGGCTGGGACCCGATCTCGGCGGCGGGCTCGGGTTCGGGTTCGGGCTCGGGTCCGATCTCGGGCGCGACTTCGGGTTCGGTGTCGGCGTCGGGTTCGGCTTCGGGCCGGTCCGGCACCGAAGGCAGCACCTCGGTGACATCGCCTGCCCCGGGGACGGGCTTCGGCGTCACCTCGGGCGCGACGGCCGCCGGCGCGACGGCCTCGGGCGATCGGGGAGCGGTCTGTTCGGCACTCGCGGCCGCCCCCTTCCCGCGCGCTTCGCGCTTGAGCCGCAGACCGTGGTTCTGCATGAACTGGAGCACCAGCGCCGCCACGAACAGCACCGCGCCGAGCACGAGGAGACCCAACGGCGCCGTGTCGTGCAGCAGCCGCAGCTTCGCGCTCTGGTCCTTGGCGTCGGCGATCAACGCCGACGACCACGCCGGCTTGAGCGTGAAGGTGCCCTCGAACACCGGATACACCGCCGGCTGCGCGTCGGCCTGGCCGGCCGGCGGCGAGTCGCGCAGTTCCTCCTTGTGGGTCTCCTCGACGTAGACGGGCGTGCCGGTCACCGGCTCGACCCACATCTTGCGGGTCACCGTGTACCAGAGCTGCTTGCCCTCCTTCTCCAGCACGACCGGGTCCAGGTCGCCCGGGAGCTTCTTGGGCATCGGGATCTTCGTCCACGGCACCTGCTGCTCGAACCGGTACGTCCGGAGACCGTCCCGCTCGTCGGTGCCCCGGTACGAGATCACGTTCGCGGCGTGCGCGCGCGAGTCGTAGTAGTTGTAGTCGCGCTTGCCGACGAAGAACGGGAACTTGTACGCCAGTCCGGTGTGCGCGGCGGGGGCGCCGTCGATCTGTTCGCCGCAGCAGTTCTTGGGGACCTGCGTCGCGGCGTCGAACGCGTAACGCTCGGGGAGTTGCGTGACGACCTTGCCGGCGCCGTCGAGGACGACGAGGTTCAGGTCCCACACGACCGTGCCGTCCTTGCTGTCGTCGGCGTTCGGTCGAATCGTCTGGACGGCCGTGACCCTGGCCTTGCCCGGCTCCTCCGGCGCGCCCAGGAGCGTGGCGTTGTTCGCCTCCAGGACCACGACCTGGTACGCGTCCTCGCCCGCCAGGGACTTGGCGACCAGGCGGGGGAAGACGAACTCGCGCAGCAGGGGCGCGAGTGCCACGCAGAACACTGCCGCGACCAGCAGGATCAAAGCGGACTTGCGACGCATCGAGGTGGACCCCTTGACGATGGAACCGCTACGGATATTCGCGGCCGCCGGCACTGACGGCCGGCATCGGTCAGGGGCGAGCGGGCGGGCTCGTCACCTGGAGTGGCTTGTGCACCGTGCCGGGGTCGGCGACGGCGAACGCGGCCACCGCGAACGCCGCGCCCACGGCCAGCGCGATCCCCAGTACGACCGCTGCGAAAGCACGCATGCGGCGGCCTCCTTTCTGCCGGGCCGTCCGACTGTGGCGATGGGGCACCGTAGCAAGAAACGAGAACAGGTTCCCCTTTTTCCGGGGGCTGTTTCCGAACCGCTACCCGGCGTTCGCCGTACCGTCGGCCGACGCGGACGTGGACGCCCCTGCCTGCTGCGACGCGGAGGTCGAAGCCGATGTCGAGGCGGACGTCGACGCGGACGTCGAGGCGGAGGCCGAAGCCGACGGGCTCGACGCCGGCGAAGTGACGGGCGGAACGACCGGCGGGCTCGCGGGCGGACTGACGGGCGGAACGACCGGCGTGCTCGCGGGCGTCTTGGGCGTGGTCGCCTTCGGAGTCGGCGTGGCCGTCTTCTTCGGCGGCTTCGGCGCGTCCGGGATCGCCCGGGCGCCCGTCGCGTAGTACGTCATCCACGACTTGACGGTGCGCACGTACTCGTCGGAATGGTTGTAGCTGAGGATCGCCTTGGTCAGTCCCGCGTCGGTCGACAGATCCCGATTGCCCGCGCACAGATAGCGCCCGGCCGCGAGCGTCGCGTCGAAGACGTTCTGCGGATTGACCTGCCCGTCACGGTTGCCGTCCATCCCCCAGCTCTTCCACGTGGACGGGATGAACTGCATCGGACCCACCGCGCGATCGAACTCGGTGTCGAAGTCGTAGCGGCCACCGTCGGTATCGGTGATCCGGGCGAACCCCGCACCGTCCAGGCGCGGCCCCAGGATCGGCGTCACCGCCGTGCCGTCCGCCGTCACATTGCCGCCGTACGCGTGCTCCGACTCGACCCGGCCGATGCCCGCGAGCAGCGACCACGGCAGCTTGCAGCCCGGATTCATCCGGGCCAGGTTCGACGCGGCCGTCTCGTACGCCGTCAACACCGTCTGCGGAATGCCGCCCGTGCCGGTCGCGTTCGTGCCGCGCGGACCCGCCGGCGCCCCCGGCGTGGTCGGCGCACCCGTCGCCGGCGCCGTCGTCGGCACCCCCGCCCCCGCGGCCGGGACCACCGGCGGCGGCAACTCGAAGTGCCCCGGACCACCGCCGTCGACCGAACTGCCCGCAGGCGGCGCCGGATCCGACAGGCGCGGCAGATCCGAGGTCGGCACCCGATGCGCGGAGACCATCGAAAACGGGGACTGCACCGCCGCGCCGCACGCCAACACGACCAGGATCGCCGCAGCGCTGCCGATCCACGGATTCAGGATCCGTCTACGGGTACGCGGCTCGTCGTCCGCGCCGAATATGGACTCCGCCTCGGGCAGCGGCCGCGGCGCCGGCTTCGGCTCCGACTTCGCCCCCGCGGCGGGGGCGGCGGATCGCTCCGCCGCCGCGCTCGCGTCCACGTCCGGCTTGCCCGGCTTCTGCGGATCGGGCCTCGACTCGGCCTCTTCCACGAAGCTCCCCCCTCTGTACGCCCGCATGGTCGGCCACCGTCGAGCACCGCTCGGCGGTAACCCGTGCGAACCTATGCCGGCTTCCCTCGGGTCTCCACCCCCTGAGCACCTTCAATCACGATCAGTGCCCCGCGTCCTCCCAGTTCGGCCCGAAACCGACCGAGACGTCCAGCGGAGCCCGCAGCGGATACGCGTCGGCCATCTCCCGACGCACGAGCGTCTCCAGCCGCTCGCGCTCGCCCGGCGAGACCTCCAGGACGAGTTCGTCGTGAACCTGGAGCAGTATCCGCGAGGCCAGCTTCTCCTCACGCATCGCGCGATCCACACCCAACATCGCGACCTTGACGATGTCGGCCGCCGACCCCTGGATCGGCGCGTTGAGCGCCATCCGCTCGGCCATCTCGCGGCGCTGGCGATTGTCGCTCGTCAGATCCGGGAGATAGCGCCGACGCCCGAACACCGTCTCCGTGTAGCCCGTTTGCCGCGCCTCCTCGACCACCTTGTGCAGGTAGTCGCGCACCCCGCCGAACCGCTCGAAGTAGTTCTCCATCAAACCGCGCGCCTCACCCGGCTCGATGTCCAACTGCTGCGACAAACCGAACGCCGAAAGCCCGTAGGCCAACCCGTACGACATCGCCTTGATCTTGCTGCGCAACTGGTGGTCCACCGCCTCGGGAGCCACCCCGAAGACCCGCGCGGCCATCGTCGTGTGCAGGTCCTCCCCCGTCGTGAACGCCTCGATCAGCGCGGCGTCCTCCGACAAGTGCGCCATGATGCGCAACTCGATCTGGCTGTAGTCCGCCGTCAACAACCCCTCGAAACCCGCACCCACCACGAACGAACGCCGGATCAGACGCCCCTCCTCGGTGCGGATCGGAATGTTCTGCAGATTCGGGTCCTGCGACGACAACCGGCCCGTGGCCGCCACCGTCTGGTTGAACGTGGTGTGGATGCGCCCGTCGTCGGCGACCGTCTTGATCAAACCCTCGACCGTGGTACGCAGCCGAGTCTGGTCGCGGTGACGCAACAGGATCACCGGCAACTCGTTCGCGGTCTGCGTCGCCAACCACGTCAACGCGTCGGCGTCGGTGGTGAAACCCGTCTTGATCTTCTTCGTCTTCGGCAGGTTCAACTCGTTGAACAAAATCTCCTGCAACTGCTTGGGCGAGCCCAGGTTGAACTCGTGCCCGACGGCCGCGTGCGCCTCCTCCGTCGCGTGCTTGACCGCCGCCGCGAACTGCCCCTGCAACTCCTCCAGATACGACAGATCCGCCGCGATGCCCAACTGCTCCATGTGCGCCAGCACCGGAAGCAACGGCAACTCCATGTCCTGGAGCAACTCCAGGCCGCCCTTCGCGGCCAACTCCACATCCAGCGCGGCGGCCAGATCCACCACCGCGCGAGCCGCCAACATGAGCACCTCGCCCTGCCCGGCGTCGTCCTCACCCGACATGTCCAACGACAACTGCCCATCGGCCGCGTTCGACTGATCCGCCTTCAACTCGCGACCCAGGAACCGCTCCACGAGCGAGTCCAACGCGAACGAACGCTGACCCGGCAACACCAGATACGCACCCAGCGCGGTGTCACTGGTCACCCCCCACAACGCCCACCCGTGCGCCGCCAACGCCAGGATCGGACCCTTCGCGTCGTGCACCGCCTTCGGCCGCTGCGGATCCGCCAGCCACGCGCCCAGCGCCGCGTCGTCACCCTCGTCCATCGTCAACGGATCCACGAACGCCGCCGTGCCGTCGGCACCCGCGAACGCCAACCCCTTCACCGAGCCCGTCCCGCGACCCCACGTGCCGTCCACCGCGAGACCGGTACGCTCCGCGCCCGACGCGTGCTCCTCCAGCCACGCCGTCAACCCACCCGGCTCCACCACCGTGGTGTCCATCGCGAAACCCGGCTCCGCCTTGGCCTGCGCCGCCGCGATCACCAACCCCGGATCCACCGCCCACAGCCGATCCCGAAAACTCGCGTTGCGAAACTCCAACGCGTCCAAAACCAGCTCGATCTTCTCCCGATCGAAGGGCTTGCGCTCCAACCCCGTCGGCGACACCTCAAGCTCGACGTCCCGCACCAACTCGGTCAACCGCCGGTTGAGCCTGACGTTGTCCAAGTGGTCGCGCAGATTCTGCCCCGCCTTGCCCTTGACCTCGTCCGCCCGCTCCACCAGATCCGCGAACGAGCCGAACTCGCGAATCCACTTCGCGGCGGTCTTCTCGCCCACCCCCGGGATACCCGGCAGATTGTCGCTCGGGTCGCCGCGCAACGCCGCGAAATCCGGATACTGGGCCGGCGTCAGCCCGTACTTCTCCTCCACCGCCGCCGGCGTGAACCGGTGCAGCTTGCTCACACCCATCATCGGATACAGCACCGTGACGTCGTCCGTCACCAACTGCAACGCGTCGCGGTCGCCCGTGAGGATCAACACCTCGAAACCCTCGCCCGCCGCCCGCGTGGCAATCGTCGCGATCACGTCGTCGGCCTCGAAACCGGCCACCCGCATCGTCGGCACGCCCATCGCGTCCAACGCCTCGACGATCAACTCGACCTGGCCCTTGAACTCCTCCGGAGTCTCCGACCGGTTCGCCTTGTACTCGGGAAACTCGTCGGTGCGAAACGAGTGCCGCGACACATCGAACGCCACCCCGAGATGGGTGGGCCGCTCGTCACGCAACACGTTCACCAGCATCGACGTGAACCCGTAGACCGCCTGGGTCGGCTGGCCCGTCGCGGTACTCATCGACGCTTCCTTGAGCGCATAGAACGCCCGATAGGCCAGGGAGTGCCCGTCGAGCAGCAGAAGTCGCGGCCGGGAATCGGCGGGAACAGAGGTCTGGGGGGTCTGAGTCGCTGCCACGACCGCGATCCTAGGCTGTCAGGCCGACACACCCATGTACCCGAGGAGCGCCACCATGAGCGACGAGACCACACAACCGCGGTTGGCCGACGTCACGGCTTTCATGAAGCTCGACGATCCCGACTCACTCGCCGCACGCATGGGCATCGAAATCGTCGAGGCAAGCACCCGGCGCGTCGTCGCCACCATGCCCGTCAAAGGCAACTGCCAGCCGTACGGACTCCTGCACGGCGGCGCCTCGTGCGTCCTCGCCGAAACCATCGGCTCCGTCGGCTCCGCACTGCACGCCGGCCCCGACGGCATCGCCCTGGGCATCGAGATCAACGCCACCCACCACCGCTCCGCCAAAAGCGGCCTCGTCACCGGCGTCGCCACCCCCGTCCACCTCGGCCGCACCCTCGCCAGCTGGGACATCGTCATCACCGACGAGAACGACAAACGCGTATGCACCGCGCGCCTCACCTGCATGATCAAACAACCCTGACACCCCCGGCGAAACCGGAAAGCGAAACGGCGAAAAAACCGCGCGGCGAAAGGGCCGACCCCCTCCGCCGCGCGGCTGCCCCACCGGGCCGACCAGCGCCTACGCGCCCTCGCCCAGATACGCCTCGCGCACCTTCGGATCCGACAACAACCGCTCCGACGGCCCCGACAAGACCACCGAACCGGTCTCCAACGCATAACCGCGATGCGCCAACCGCAACGCCTGCGCCGCGTTCTGCTCCACCAAAAGCACCGTCGTACCCTGCTCGTTGATCTCCCGGATGATGTCGAAGATCTGCGCCACGATCAGCGGCGCCAGACCCATCGACGGCTCGTCGAGCAGCAACAACTTCGGCTGCCCCATCAACGCCCGACCGATCGCCAGCATCTGCTGCTCGCCACCCGACAACGTGCCCGCGAGCTGCGTACGCCGCTCCGCCAGGCGCGGAAACAACTCGAACACCCGGTCCAACTCGGCCTTGGGCACATGCTTGAACCGATACGCGCCCATGTTCAGGTTCTCGGTCACCGTCATCGCCGCGAACACGCGACGCCCCTCGGGAGAATGACCGATCCCCAAACCCACCACATGGTGCGCGGGCACCCCGTCGATCCGCTCGCCACGCCACCTGACCTCGCCCTCACGGGGCGTCAAAAGACCGGAGATCGTCCGCAGCGTCGTCGTCTTGCCCGCGCCGTTGGCACCGAGCAAGGCCACGATCTCGCCCTCGTTCACCTCGATGCTCACGCCCTTGAGCGCCTGGATGGCGCCGTAGAACACGTGCAGGTTCTCCAGCTCCAGCATCGTGCGACGAGGCTTCACGTCGGTGACACCCGCCGACTTGGTCAACCCCACCGCTTCGGTACCCGTCGACTCGGTGCCGCTCACGACGTCTCCTCCCCGTCCCGCTGCGCGGGGACCGTACCGTCTTCGGCCACCGGCGCCGCCGCGTCCGCGGCAACCATCTCCGCAGCCATCTCGGCACCCAGATACGCCTCGACCACCGCAGGATGCCGCTGCACCTCGGTCGGCGACCCGGACGCGATCACCTTGCCGAAGTTGAGCACCGTCACCCGGTCGGCCACCGACATCACCAACCGCATGTCGTGCTCGATCAGCAACACACTCACGCCCAACTCACGATTGATCCGCCGGATCAACACCTCGAGTTCGAGCTTCTCCGTCGGGTTCGTACCCGCCGCCGGCTCGTCGAGCAACAACACCTGCGGATCGGTCGCCAACGCCCGAGCGATCTCCAACGAACGCTGCTGCCCGTACGACAGCGACGACGCGAGCTCGTTCAACAGGTCGGGAATCCCCACGAAGTCGAGCAACTCGTGCGCCCGCCGGTCGCTCGCACGGTCCTCACGACGCGCGTTCGGCAACCCCAACATGATCGACAGCGGGCCCGCCTTCTGGCGCGTCTCCGCCGCGATCTTGACGTTCTCCAACGCCGTCAACGCGCCGAACAGGCGAATGTTTTGAAACGTACGCGCCACGCCGAGCCGATTCACCAGATGCGGCTTACGCCCCTTGAGGGCATGCTCCGCACCCGACACGTCCCGCAGCGTCACCGTCCCCTCCTGCGGGACGTAGACGCCCGTGAGCGAGTTGAACAGCGAAGTCTTGCCCGCGCCGTTGGGACCGATCACCGCGAGGATCTCACCCCGACACAGCTCCAGATCCACGTTCGACAGCCCCACCAGGCCCCCGAAGCGCAGCGTGACCCCACGCACCGACAACACCCGATCGTCGGGATCGACCCTGGGCTTGTCCGTCTTCGTCAGCAGATCGCTCACGACATCCTCCCGCCGGCCGGTTCGGTCATCGCATCCGCGTCACCGAGGCCTTCCTTGGCCAAGGTCAGCTCACGCTTGCGCCGAACCGACGGAATCAGGCCCTGTGGGCGATAGATCATCATCACGATCAACAGCGCGCCCAGATACATGAAACGGTCGTTGGGATTGACCCAGTCCTTCATGTACTGCGGAAGCCACGCCAGGAACGCCGTCCCGAGAACGACCCCCCACAGCGAACCCATACCACCGAAGATCACGTAGGCCACCACGAGCACCGAGAACAACAACAGGAAGCTCTCCGGGCTGATGAACCGAGCCTTGCTCGCATACGCCACACCCGCGATACCCGACGTCGACGCGCCGATCGCGAAAGCCATCAACTTGAACTTCACCGTCGGCACACCGGTCGCCGACGCCGCGACCTCGTCCTCCCGGATCGCCGTCCAGGCCCGACCCACCCGCGAATGCTCCAACCGCAGGAACGCGATGATCAGGATCGTCGCGATCGCGATCAGTAGATACCAGTACGGAATCGGGTCCAGGTCCCACGCGTAGTCGATCGGCCCCAACTCGATCTTGAAGTTCGAGATGCCCTGCACACCACGCGGACCGTTGGTGAAACCGTCGGCGTTCTTCGCGATCAAGTAGATGATCTCGTGGAAGCCCAGCGTCACGATCGCGAGATAGTCACCGCGCAGCCGCAACGTCGGCGCGCCGAGCAACAGCCCCGCCAGCAGACACGTCGCCACCGCCACCGGGATCACCAGGAACGCGTTCAACACGATCGGCGGCTCCACCGGCATCGCACCGGTCCAATACGCCGTGCTGTACGCGCCGATCGCGAAGAACGCGATGAACCCGAGGTCGAGCAGACCCGCCCAGCCGATCACCACGTTCAACCCGATCGCGAGGAGAACGTAGATCGCCACCTCGTTGACCAACACCTGGTTCCAGAACGTGGACAACACCTGCGGCAGCAAGACCAGCAGAGCGATCCCGATCACCGGCGCGCCGTACTTGAAGGCCACATTCCGCCGAACGACCGCCGAACCCTGCTTGACCTGCGCCGAGACCGCCCGGACCGGAGCGAACGCGGTGTTGATCCGCCCGAAATACGGACGAACCAACTCCAGGATCCCCCACAGCAGCGTGCCACCGACAAGCCACCAGACCAGACGCATCGAACCCAGCGTCTTGTCCACCGAGAAGAAGACGTCGTCCCGGCTGCCCTGCGGCCCGCTCATCACGTTCAGCAGCACCGCCCCGCTCGCGAGCGCGACCCACCGAGTGAACATCGGCTGCTGATACCAGCGCTTGGTACGCAGCTTCGCCAGCGCGGAGCCGGTGGTCACCGACTCCCTGTCCGTCGTCGTGCTCACGCCGACCTCCCCAGACGCTCGCCCAAGATGCCGGTCGGCCGGAACATCAAAACCAGGACCAACACCGCGAAGGCACTGACGTAGCGCCACTCCTCACCGAAGATCGGCGACGAGAAACTCTCGACGATGCCGAGCAGCATGCCGCCCATCATCGCGCCGCGAATGTTGCCGATCCCGCCGACCACCGCCGCCGCGAACGCGGTGATACCCGGCAGGAAGCCCATCGTGAACGACAACTGCAAATGCAGGCCGAACAGGAACCCGGCGATGCCGCCCATGAACCCACCGACGATGAAGGTCCGCGAGATCACCTTGTCGATGTCCACACCCATCAGGCCCGCCGTCTCGGCGTCCTGGGCGACCGCCCGGATGCCGGAACCGAGCTTCGTGCGGTTCACCAGGTGATCCAGGCCGACCATCATGACCAGAGCCGTGCCCACGATCAGCAACTGAAGAACGGTCACCTGGGTACCGAAGACCGAGAAGACCTTCTTGTTGTGAAACGGCTCCGGCAGCGCACGCGCGTCACGGCCGAACAACTTCCCGGCCAGGTTCTGCAGGAAGTACGAGGCCCCGATCGCGCTGATCAGGAAGGCCAGTCTCGGCGCATTCCTGCGTCTCAGTGGTCTATACGCAACCTTTTCGAGCGTATAAGCCGTAGCCGCCCCGGCCGTACCGGAAACGGCAAAACCGACGAATACCAGACCGACCGAAACGAGCACCGTCGGGTTACTGGGGTCGATCGCCGTCAGAACCATGAGAGACGCGTAGGCGCCTACCATGAAAACTTCGCTGTGCGCGAAGTTGATGAGCTGGAGAACGCCGTAGACGAGGGTATAGCCGATGGCGATCACCGCGTACAACGCACCGAGCATGATCCCTGGAATAAGATAGTCCAGGATTTCATCAGGTTGCATAAGGAAAGCTTCCTCAAGAAAACCGGACGGGCCCGGGTCTGCCGGAATGTTCCGGGCAGACCCGGGCCCGATCGTCAGGTTTGCGTGCCGCCCCCGAAAGGGTCAGCCGCCCGCGGCGACAAGCTTGTCGATGTCACCCATGTAGTCGATCTTGCCGCCCTTGACCTGGTAGATGAAGGTCGTCGCGCCGTCGAACTCACCGCTCGGCAGGAACTTGAAGGTCTTGGTCAGGCCCTTGTAGGACGCGCCCTTGAGCTTCGCCAGCATTCCCTCGCGGGTCGGCTTCTCGGAACCGAACGTCCCGAGCTGCTCGATCACCATGTTGGTGATGTCGAAGGCCTCGGCCGAGTACGTGCTCGACGCCGCGCTGAACCGCTTCTTGTAGTCGTCGGCGAACTGCTTGGTCGCCGCCTCGACGTTGGCGTCGGCGCACGGGCAGGTCAGGAACCAGCCGTCGGACGCGTCACCCGCGAGCTGAACGAACTGGGCGTCGTTCGTACCGTCGCCGGAGAACTTCGCACCGGTGAAGCCGGCTTCCTTGAGCTTCTTCGCGAACGGCGCGCCGTCCTGGTAGTAGCCCGCGTAGATCATCGCGTCGGCGCCGGAGTTCTTGATCTTGGTCGAAACCGGGCCGTAGTCGGGCGTGGCCTTGGGCACGCTCTCCTCCACGACCTCGACCCCCGCCTTCTTCAGCTCGTCCTTGGCGACCTTGGACAAGCCGACGCCGTACTCGGTCTTGTCGTCGACGACGAAGACCTTCTTGGCCTTGAGCTTTTGGGATATCCACTTCGCCATGCCGGTGCCCTGGGCCGTGTCGGCCGGCACACCACGCAGGAACGAAGTGAAACCGTTCTCCGGCTTGGTGAGACCCGGGCTCGTCGCCGACGCGCTGACCGTGGCGAGCTTGGCCTTCGCGTAGTTCGGCGACGCGGCCTTGGTCGGGCCGGAGAAGGCGGGACCGATGACGGCGACGACATTCTTGTCGTCGATCAACTTCTGCGCCGCGGAGACAGCCTTCGTCTCCGAAGCCTCGTCGTCCGAGGACTTGAACTTGACGGTGAAGGGAAGATTGCCCTTCGCGTTCGCCTGCTCGACTGCGAGCTTGGCGCCGTTCTCCTCGTTGATTCCAAGCTGCGCGCTCTCACCTGAGAGACCGGCTTGGAAACCGATGGTGTAGGAGGGCTTCCCGTTGGAGCCCTTGTCATCCTTGTCGTCGTCCTTGCTGCATGCGGAAAGCACGAGCGCCGCTGCCGCGACGGGCAGCGCGAAATTGATCACGCGTCGCTTGAGCACAGCAAACCCCAACCCTTGTAGAAAAAAGCCCAGGGAGCTCGCTAGGAGCGCCTCCACAAACCGCGTTGAACATGCGGTGCCCGGAATGTAGTCGGAGCAGGAGGGCTGCGGCAGACCACCGACCGAGATGTGATGCGCCCGTAACCACATGTAATCCAAAAGAAACAGGCGTCGAAAGTCTTTAGTCGAAAGTGATCAAATATGATCATCACCTGCCCGGAAAACAACGAACCCGCCCGGTTGATCAACACCCGGGCGGGTTCGTTGTTAAATCGACATAGCTGCGTCAGTCGGCGACGTCGCCCCCGGACACGACAACCTCGGCCACCGTGCGCATCGACATCCGACGATCCATCGACGCCTTCTGAATCCACCGGAAAGCCTCGGGTTCGGTCATCCCGTACTTCTCCTGCAACACACTCTTGGCCCGATCGACCAACTTGCGCGTCTCCAACCGCTGGGTCAGGTCGCCGACCTCACGCTCCAGAGCCGCCAACTCGGTATACCGCGAGACGGCCATCTCGATCGCCGGGACGAGGTCACCCTTGGTGAACGGCTTGACCAGATAGGCCATCGCCCCCGCGTCCCGCGCCCGCTCGACCAACTCCCGCTGCGAGAACGCGGTCAACATCAACACCGGCGCGAGCCGCGCCTGCGCGATCTGCTCGGCGGCCGAGATCCCGTCCAGGATCGGCATCTTCACGTCCAGGATGACCAGATCGGGCCGCTGCTCCTGCACCAACTCGACAGCCCGCTGCCCATCCCCGGCCTCGCCGACGACGTGGTAACCCTCTTCCTCCAGCATCTCTTTCAGATCCAGCCGGATCAGCGCCTCGTCCTCGGCAATGACAACACGGGCGCGCGGGCTCTCCTGCGATGCGGCGGGCGGCTGCGTGGCGGCGGTCACGTCGCTCCTCGATCAGAGAAATGGTGCGGACACGAGGGTACCGAGAGGCGGTATGGTGTTCCTCGTGCAGGGGTCCGCGCCCGTTGGAAAACGGGGAGTTCCCAGGTCACTGCCCCGGTAGCCCAATTGGTAGCAGGCAATGGATTCAAAACCCATCCAGTGTCGGTTCGAGTCCGACCCGGGGCACCAAATAGCCCGTTCGAGTGACTCTCATTCGAACACATGAAGTAGTGCGCGCCTGCAGCGCATCGTGGGTACATGCACGACCCCGATCTTCGCCGCCAAGCGATCAATCTCCTTCAAGCCGGCCTCTCCAACGCGGATGTCGCTCGCGCCCTACGCGTTCCACCAGGAACAGTCGGCTACTGGCGCCATGTCGACCGCTCACGTCGAGGCGCCCTCCCGGGCCGACCTCCCACGCCGTGCTTTCGCTGCCGTGACCTCGCATGCGATCGCCAGGCATACTCGTACCTGCTGGGTCTGTATCTGGGCGACGGACATATCGTCGCCCATCCCCGGGCCTACAGCCTCACCATCTCGTGCGCCAATGCTTGGCCGGGCCTGATGCGAGCTTGCGCGGACACGATCACTCGCGTACTCCCCGGCTCCGACTCGAACTTCGTCCCTCGCCAGGGCTGCACCGACGTGAAGCGTTACTCGCAACACTGGCCGTGCCTGTTTCCCCAACACGGCCCTGGCCGCAAGCACGAGCGCTCGATCGTCCTTGCGCCCTGGCAGAACGAAATCGTCCGCGCCGAACCCTGGGCCCTCGTCCGCGGCCTGATCCACTCGGACGGCTGCCGGAACGTCAACTGGACGACTCGCATGGTCGCCGGCGAACGCAAGCGCTACGAGTATCCGCGCTACCTCTTCGCCAACGAGTCCGCCGACATCATGCGCATCCTCACCACCACACTCGATCAACTCGGCGTCGAGTGGAAGTTCGCCCGCCCCAATCTGCTCTCCGTCGCCCGCCGGGCGTCCGTTGCGCTCATGGATCAGCACGTCGGGCCCAAGTACTGACGGCCCGTCACCGCGGGGGTGACGGGCCGTTCAGGGGTGGGGCCGGGTGGGGTTACGAGGTGGGGAGATCTCCTATGTGGTGCAGGCGGATCAGGTTGGTGGATCCGGGGACGCCGGGCGGGGAGCCGGCCGTGATCACGACCAGGTCGCCCTTCTTGCAGCGGCCGATGGCCAGCAGTGCGGCGTCGACCTGACGAACCATCTCGTCGGTGTGGTCGCACAGCGGGCCCAGGAACGTCTCCAGGCCCCAGGTGAGGGACAGGCGGCTGCGTACGGCCGGTTCCGGGGTGAAGGCCAGCATCGGGATCATCGAGCGGTAGCGGGACAACCTGCGGCCCGTGTCGCCGCTCTGGGTGAACGCCACCAGGTACTTGGCGTCCAGCCGCTCGGCGATCTCGATCGCGGCCTTCGCGATCACGCCGCCCTGGGTGCGCGGGCCGGCGAGGCCGCGGATCTCTTCCTTCATCGCGGAGGAGTCCTCCGCCGCGACGACGATCCGGGCCATGGTCTTGACGGTCTCGATCGGATACTTGCCGACCGAGGTCTCCCCCGACAGCATGACCGCGTCCGCGCCGTCCAGGACGGCGTTGGCGACGTCCGACGCCTCGGCGCGCGTGGGGCGCGAGGCGCTGATCATCGAGTCGAGCATCTGGGTGGCGACGATGACGGGCTTGGCGTTGGCCCGGGCGAGCGTGACCGCGCGCTTTTGCACGATCGGGACGGCCTCCAGCGGCATCTCGACGCCAAGGTCACCACGCGCGACCATGATCGCGTCGAAGGCGTGGACGATCTCCTCGAGGTTGTCCACCGCCTGCGGCTTCTCGATCTTGGCGATCACGGGAAGCCGGATGCCGACCTCGTCCATGATCTTGTGGACGTCCTCGATGTCCTTCGCGGCGCGCACGAACGACAGCGCGATCATGTCCGCGCCGAGCCGCAGGCCCCACTTGAGGTCGTCGATGTCCTTCTCGGACAGCGCCGGGACGCTCACGGCCACGCCGGGGAGGTTGAGCCCCTTGTGGTCGGAGACCATGCCGCCTTCGATGACCATCGTGTGGACGCGCGGTCCTTCGACGTCGACGACCTCCAGGGTGACCCGACCGTCGTCGATCAGGATGCGCTCACCCTTGGTGACGTCGGCGGTGAGGCCCTTGTAGGTGGTGCCGACCTCGTGCTTGTCGCCGGGGACGTCTTCGGTCGTGATCGTGAACTCGTCGCCGCGCTCCAGGAGCACGGGGCCTTCGGCGAAGGTCTCCAGGCGGATCTTGGGGCCTTGGAGGTCGACGAGGATGCCGACGGCGCGACCGGTTTCGTCGGATGCCCGGCGAACGCGGTGGTAACGCTCCTCGTGCTCGGCGTACGCGCCGTGGCTGAGGTTGAAGCGGGCTACATCCATGCCTGCGTCGACCAGCGTGCGGATCTGTTCGTACGAGTTGGTGGCAGGGCCCAGTGTGCAGACAATTTTGGCTCGACGCATGGTCATAGAGCCTAGTTCCTACCGTTGGGTAAGCCGTACCCGCGTCCGGAATGTGGCGCTTTTCCGGCATGCGGAAAGGGCGCCGCCACGGCGACGCCCTTTCCGTTTCATGATCCGTTCACGCGACTTTCGTCACACATTCAGCCTTACTCGGCCCCACTCGGGCTCACGCTCGGGTGAGGGCTCGATCTCATACGGTGAGCGGCCGGTCCGTGGGGCGGATCGGCGACGGCAGGTTGGTGCCACCGGTGAGCCACGAGTCCACCGCGGCCGCGCACGCTCGGCCTTCGGCGATGGCCCATACGATGAGCGATTGCCCGCGGCCCGCGTCGCCGGCCACGAAGACGCCGTCGACGTTGGTCGCGAAGGTTTCGTCGCGGGCGACGTTGCCGCGCTCGTCCAGGGTGAGCCCGAGCTGCTCTACGAGCCCGTTGGCGCGGTCGGTCCCGGTGAAGCCCATCGCCAGGAAGACGAAGTCGGCCGGGATCTCCCGCTCGCTGCCGGGCACCGGTACGAAGCGCCCGTCCTTGAACTCGACCTCGACGAGCTTGAGCGCCTTGACCCGCCCGTCGTCGCCGCCGACGAATTCCTGGGTGTTGACGGCGTAGACCCGTTCGCCGCCCTCTTCGTGGGCGCTGGCGACGCGGTACGTCATCGGGTAGGTCGGCCACGGCTGGGCGGCGATCCGCTCCTCGGAGGGCCGCGGCATGATCTCCAGCTGGGTGACCGAGGCCGCGCCTTGGCGGTGTGCGGTGCCCAGGCAGTCGGCGCCGGTGTCGCCGCCGCCAATGATCACGACGTGCTTGCCGGCGACGTCGATCGGTGAGGCGACGAGGTCGCCTTCCTGCACCTTGTTGGCGAAGGGGAGGTATTCCATCGCCTGGTGCACGCCGCCGAACTCGCGTCCGGGGATGGGCAGGTCGCGCGCCGCGGTGGCGCCGGCGGCGATCACGACGGAGTCGTAGCGCCGGCGGAGCTTGGCCGCGTCGAGGTCGGTGCCGATCTGCATGCCGGTGTAGAACTTGGTGCCTTCCGCGCGCATCTGTTCGATGCGGCGGTTGATGTGTCGCTTTTCCATCTTGAACTCGGGGATGCCGTAGCGCAGCAGGCCGCCGATGCGGTCGGCGCGCTCGTACACGGCGACGGTGTGGCCGGCGCGGGTGAGTTGCTGTGCGACGGCGAGTCCGGCCGGTCCGGAGCCGATCACGGCGACGGTCTTGCCGGACAGTCGCTCGGGGGGCTGCGGGGCGACGTTGTTGTCGTCCCAGGCCCGGTCGATGATCGAGACTTCGACGTTCTTGATGGTGACCGGTGCCTGGTTGATGCCGAGCACGCAGGCGGTCTCGCACGGGGCGGGGCACAGCCGGCCGGTGAATTCGGGGAAGTTGTTGGTCGCGTGCAGGCGTTCGCTCGCGGCGGCCCAGTCGTCGCGCCAGACGAGGTCGTTCCACTCGGGGATGATGTTTCCGAGCGGGCAGCCGTTGTGGCAGAACGGGATGCCGCAGTCCATGCAGCGGCCGGCCTGGGCGGTGATGATCGGGAGCAGGGTGCGCTCCTCGTACACCTCCTTCCAGTCGCGGATGCGTACGTCGACGGGGCGACGCTTGCCGAGCTCTTGGGGCGTGGTCAAGAAGCCCTTCGGGTCAGCCATGTACCGCCTCCATCATCTTCTGGACGATCTCGGTCTCGGTGAGACCGGCTCGCTCGGCGGCGTCCTTGGCGGCGAGCACTGCCTTGTAGTCCCTGGGCAGGATCTTGGTGAAGCGCCGGGAGGCGGCGTCCCAGTCGGAGAGCAGCTTTTCGGCGACGGCCGAGCCGGTCTCCTCGTGGTGCCTGCGCACGACGTCGTGCAGTTCGGCGCGGTCGGCGGTGTCGAGTTCCTCGACGCCGACGAGTTCGGTGTTGATGTTGTCGTGGTCGGCGTCGAGGAGGTACGCGACTCCGCCGGACATGCCGGCGGCGAAGTTGCGTCCGGTGGCGCCGAGTACGACGGCGCGGCCGCCGGTCATGTATTCGCAGCCGTGGTCGCCGACGCCTTCGACGACGGCGGTGGCGCCGGAGTTGCGGACGCAGAAGCGTTCGCCGACGACACCGCGGAGGTAGATTTCGCCGCCGGTGGCGCCGTAGCCGATGACGTTGCCGGCGATGATGTTGTCCTCGGCCGGGAAGGTCGCGGCGCGGTTGGGCCGGACGGTGATCCGGCCGCCGGACAGGCCCTTGCCGACGTAGTCGTTGCCGTCGCCTTCGAGGCGCAGGGTGATGCCGCGCGGGAGGAAGGCGCCGAAGGATTGGCCGGCGGAGCCGGTCAGGGTGATGTCGATGGTGTCGTCGGGGAGGCCTTCGCCGCGGAAGCGCTTGGTGACTTCGTTGCCGAGCATGGTGCCGACGGTGCGGTTGGTGTTTTGTACCGGGAGGTTGATGACGACCTTGTCCCGGTTTTGCAGGGCGTCGGCGGCCAGTTGGATGAGCTGGTTGTCGAGTGCCTTGGCGAGGCCGTGGTCCTGCGGGCTGGTGCGGTGCAGGGCCGCGCCGTCGGGCAGGGTGGGCACGTGGAAGAGCGGCGCGAGGTCGAGGCCGGCTGCCTTCCAGTGTTCGACGGCTGCGCCGGTGTCGAGGAGTTCGGCGTGGCCGACGGCTTCTTCGAGGGTGCGGAAGCCGAGTTCGGCGAGCAGTTCGCGCACTTCCTCGGCGATGAATTCGAAGAAGTTGACGACGTGGTCGGCTTGGCCGTTGTAGCGCTCGCGCAGGACGGGGTTTTGCGTGGCGACGCCGACGGGGCAGGTGTCGAGGTGACAGACGCGCATCATGACGCAGCCGGAGACGACGAGCGGCGCGGTGGCGAAGCCGTATTCCTCGGCGCCCAGGAGGGCGGCGACGATCACGTCGCGACCGGTCTTGAGTTGGCCGTCGGTCTGCACGACGATGCGGTCGCGCAGGCCGTTGAGCAGCAGGGTTTGCTGGGTTTCGGCGAGGCCGAGTTCCCAGGGGCCGCCGGCGTGCTTGAGCGAGGTGAGCGGTGAGGCGCCGGTGCCGCCGTCGTGTCCGGAGATGAGGACGACGTCGGCGTGTGCCTTGGAGACGCCTGCGGCGACGGTGCCCACTCCGACCTCGGCGACCAGCTTGACGTGCACTCGGGCGGCCGGGTTGGCGTTCTTGAGGTCGTGGATGAGCTGTGCGAGGTCTTCGATGGAGTAGATGTCGTGGTGGGGCGGGGGCGAGATGAGGCCGACGCCGGGGGTGGAGTGCCGGGTGCGGGCGACCCACGGGTAGACCTTGTGGCCGGGGAGTTGGCCGCCTTCGCCGGGCTTGGCGCCTTGGGCCATCTTGATCTGGATGTCGTCGGCGTTGACGAGGTATTCGCTGGTGACGCCGAAGCGGCCGGATGCGACCTGCTTGATCGCGGAGCGGCGTTCGGGGTCGTACAGGCGCTCGGGGTCTTCGCCGCCTTCGCCGGTGTTGGACTTGCCGCCGAGGCGGTTCATCGCGATGGCGAGGGTCTGGTGGGCTTCCATGGAGATGGAGCCGTAGGACATGGCGCCGGTGGAGAACCGCTTGACGATCTCCGAGACGGGTTCGACCTCGTCGATGGTGATGGGTGTGCGGGCGCCGTTCTTGAGGGCGAACAGGCCGCGCAGGGTCATCAGTCGCTTGGATTGTTCGTCGACGCGTTCGGTGTACTTCTTGAAGATGTCGTAGCGGCGGGTGCGGGTGGAGTGTTGCAGCCGGAAGACCGTTTCGGGGTCGAACAGGTGCGGTTCGCCTTCGCGGCGCCACTGGTATTCGCCGCCGATTTCGAGGCGGCGGTGGGAGGGCGCGATGCCGGTGGGGGGGTATGCCTTGGCGTGCCGGCGGGCGACTTCCTCGGCGACGATGTCGATGCCGATGCCGCCGAGCTTGCTGGTGGTGCCGGTGAAGTATTCGGTGACGAAGTCCTGGGCGAGGCCGATGGCTTCGAAGACCTGGGCGCCGCGGTAGGAGGCGACGGTGGAGATGCCCATCTTGGACATGACCTTGAGGACGCCCTTGCCGAGTGCCTTGATCAGGTTGCGAATGGCCGTTTCGGATTCGATGTCGCTGAGGAAGACGCCTTCGCGGACGAGGTCTTCGACCGATTCCATGGCCAGGTAGGGGTTGACCGCGGCGGCGCCGTAGCCGATGAGCAGCGCGATGTGGTGTACCTCGCGCACGTCGCCGGCTTCGACGATGAGGCCGACCTGGGTCCGGGTCTTGGTGCGGATCAGGTGGTGGTGTACGGCGGAGGTGAGCAGCAGCGAGGGGATCGGTGCGTGCTCGGCGTCGGAGTGCCGGTCGGACAGGACGACGATGCGGGCGCCGTCGGCGATGGCGCCGGTGGTTTCGGCGCGGATTTCCTCGAGGCGCTTGGCGAGGGCGGCGCCGCCGCCGTCGACGGGGTACAGGCCGGAGATGGTGACGGCCTTGAGGCCGGGCTGGTCTCCGTCGAGGTTGATGTGGATGAGCTTGGCGAGCTCGTCGTTGTCGAGGACCGGGAAGGGCAGTACGACGTTGCGGCAGTCGGCGGGTTGGGCGTCGAGGAGGTTGCCCTCGGGGCCGACGAAGCTGCCGAGCGAGGTGACGAGTTCTTCGCGGATGGCGTCGAGCGGCGGGTTGGTGACCTGCGCGAAGAGCTGGACGAAGTAGTCGAAGAGCAGGCGCGGCTTGGCGGACAGCGCGGCGATGGGGCTGTCGGTGCCCATCGAGCCGAGCGGTTCGCCGCCGGCGCGGGCCATCGGCGCGAGGATGACGCGGAGTTCTTCCTCGGTGTAGCCGAAGGTCTGCTGGCGGCGGGAGACGGAGGCGTGCGTGTGCACGACGTGTTCGCGCTCGGGCAGGTCTTCGAGGTTGATCAGTCCGGCGTGCAGCCATTCCTGGTAGGGGTGTTCGGCGGCGAGCGCGGTCTTGATCTCGTCGTCTTCGACGATGCGGTGGGCGTCGGTGTCGACGAGGAACATCCGGCCGGGCTGGAGTCGGCCCTTGCGGACGATCTTGGCGGGGTCGATGTCGAGGACGCCGACTTCGGAGGACAGCACGACGAGGCCGTCGTCGGTGACCCAGTAGCGCGAGGGCCGCAGACCGTTGCGGTCCAGGACGGCGCCGATGAGGGTGCCGTCGGTGAAGGTGACGCAGGCGGGGCCGTCCCAGGGTTCCATGACGGTGGCGTGGAACTTGTAGAAGGCGCGGCGGGCGGCGTCCATCGTGGCGTGGTTTTCCCACGCCTCGGGGATCATCATGAGCACGGCGTGCGGGAGTGCGCGGCCGCCGAGGTGGAGTAGTTCGAGGACCTCGTCGAAGGACGCCGAGTCGGAGGATTCGGGCGTGCAGATCGGGTACAGCCGGCTGAGGTCGCCGGGGATGAGGTCGGTGCCGAGCATGGACTCGCGGGCGGCCATCCAGTTGCGGTTGCCCTTGACCGTGTTGATCTCGCCGTTGTGCGCGATGAAGCGGTACGGGTGGGCGAGCGGCCAGGCCGGGAACGTGTTGGTGGAGAACCGCGAGTGGACGAGTCCGATGGCCGACGCGAGGCGCCGGTCGGACAGGTCGGGGAAGAACGGCTCCAGCTGGCCGGTGGTCAGCATGCCCTTGTACACGAGGGTGCGTGCGGACAGCGACGCGAAGTAGACCTCGACTTCGCGTTCGGCGCGCTTGCGCAGCGCGAACGCGAGGCGGTCGAGGGTGATGCCGGTGACGCTTTCGTCGACGCCGGCGACGAACAGTTGCGCGAAGCGCGGCATGGTGGCGCGGGCCATGGAGCCGACGAGGCCCGGGGTGGTGGGTACTTCGCGCCAGCCCAGGACGCGCAGGTTCTCTTCGGCGGCGATGCGCTCGATGGAGGACTTGGCGCGTCCGGCGTGGACGTCGTCGTCGGGCAGGAAGGCGATGCCCACGGCGTAGGCGCCGGGGGCGGGCAGGTCGAAGCCCGCGGTTTCGCGCAGGAAGGTGTCCGGTACCTGGATCAGGATGCCCGCGCCGTCGCCGGTGTCGGGTTCGGCGCCGGTGGCGCCGCGGTGTTCCATGTTGCGCAGGACGTTGAGGGCCTGGTCGACGATGTCGTGGCTGGGCTCGCCGGTGAGCGTGGCCACGAATCCGACACCGCAGGCGTCGTGCTCGTTGCGGGGGTCGTAAAGCCCCTGGGCCGCGGGAATCGCGGAGAAGAGGGGGCCCGGAGTTGCGGGCATGGCAGGAGGCATGGGCGCTCCCGTCGTCGTCGTGGCGTGTGGTGCGCAACAGGGACGACGTTGGCCCTCTGCGATTTCGTGCAGGTTACACGATCAGTACGGCATCCGGAACCCGGGACAACCCGGTCTCATCATGTGGACATCGCCCCGCATCGGCCGAGCTTCCGACCGCTGCGCCGCGTCGGTAGCCGTCGCGTATCGGGTGGCTCATTCCCGACCATCCCGCCACCGAAACTGCGTGTGGGAGGCCCTTTGGGTGATCGTTTCCCGGGGGTGTCGCGTGCTACGCACGTGTTTCGTACGCCTCACGCGTCACGGCGTGGCCGGTGCGTGGTGGTCGCCCGCTTGGGCGTGCGCGTCGCGGCCGTCCGTCGGCCGGTCGGGGCCGCGGTGGCGGCGCCG
>NZ_WWJX01000913.1 GCF_009865215.1 Streptomyces sp. SID3343
GGCCGCCCGTCGCGGCGGCGCGCCCCGAGCCGCCGCAGCGCGCGGCCGGCTCGGTCACCAGCCTGATCAAGCAGGCGCCCTCGGCGACCGCGCTCGGTCGGCGGATCACCGACGCGCACACGATCGCCGCCGAGTTCGGCCTCGACGCGATCGCCGGCGAACTGGACCGCCTGCGCACGCGGATGCGGCGACCGGGCTTTCGGGTCGCGGTGGTCGGCGAGTTCGGGCGCGGGAAGTCGTCGTTGATCAACCGCATCCTGCGCTCCCCCGTGGTTCCCGAGGGCCGGCACACCCCGGTCCCGCTCGTGATCGCGTCGGGGCCCGAGGCCCGGCTGGAGCTCCAGTTCTCCGACGGCCGGGCCGAACCGCGTCCGGCGGTGTCCGCCACGTGGGACGAGGTCAAGGAACTGAGCGAGCGTCAGGATCCGGACGCGGCAAGCCTGGTGGGGGTGCGGGTGTCGGTCGCCGAGCCCGAGTTCGCGGGCCTGGACCTGGAGATCGTGGACACCCCCGGAATCAACGCCGGGCGTGGCAAGGGCAGTGCGGCCGAGGAGAGCGACCGCCGGACCGAGGACCTGGTCCGCCGGACGGTCGCGGCGAGCGACGCGGTGCTGATGGTCGTGTCGGCGAGCGCGCCGCTGGGGCTGTCCGAGACCGCGTTCCTGGAAGAGGAAGTGATCGCCCGGCACGTCCCGCGGATCACCGTCGTGGTGTCCAAGCTGGACACGGTGGACGAGGACGAGCGCGAGGACATCGTCGACTACCTGGGTGGCCGGGTGCGCCGCATCTCGCCCACCCTCGAAGTACTCGCCGGTCCGCACCGCGAGGACGCCGCACCGGTGGCGGGCGTGTACGAGCAGTTGCGCCGGTACACCGCCTCGGGCGGCCGGCGCAGCATGCGCTCGCGCCAGACGGCGGGCCAACTCCTGTCGCTGCTGGACGAGATGGCCCAGGTCGGCAAGGACGGGCTCGCCGCCGCGTCGCTCGACCGGGTCGAACGGCTGCGCACCGCAGAGGAGTCGGAGGTGGAGATCGACCGGATGGCCGCCGAGTGGGGCAAGGTCAGGGTCGAACTCCAGCAGCGCCGCACCGGAACCGCGGAGAAGTTCCGCGAACACCTGCACTCGTCGCGCGGCGACCTGTTGGAGACGCTGCGCTACGAACTGGAGCGCTCCCCCGATTCCCGGACCTGGTGGGAACGCGACCTGCCGTATCGACTGCGCCGCGAACTCACCGCCCTGGCCAAGAAGTTCGAGTCCCAGCTGCATTCCAGTGTGCAGAGCGACGTGGCATGGCTCGACGCCAAGATGAAGGCGCACTTCGGCCGCGGCACGCGCTACCGGATGGAGAAGGTCGAGCAGCTGTCGACCGACTTCGAACTGGGCGAGGCGGAATCGCTCGGCCTCAAGGACCTCAAGAGCCGCAAGCTCGCGTGGCGGATCGGCCCGACCGGCGTGGCCGTGCTCGGCATGCTGCTGATCCCGCTCACCGGCGGCGCGTCCGCGCTGCCGATGGGCGCCGGGATGGCGGCCTCGGCCGGTGGCATGGTGCTGGGCGAGGTCAAGTCGGGCTCGCTCACCGACCAACAGCGCGCGCAGGCGTCCAAGGCGTTGGAACCGACCGTCGAGGAGGTCCTCGGCGGCTTCGCCGAGGAGGTGTCGGCGCGGCTGCACACGCTGTACGGCGGGGTGATGGACGAGGCCGTGCGCGGCCAGAAGGCGTGGCGCGACGATCGACGCACCGCGCTGGCCAAGGTCGGCACCGATGGGCCCGCATGGCAGGATCTGCTCACGCGCAGCGAGCAGCTCGGGGTCCAGGTGAACAGCATGCTGGGGTCCGGGGCCTGATCGGCCGTCGAGAAGGGGAGCGTCCAGGGTGGACAAGGGTCACGGGGCAGCCGATGGGGCCTACGCGGGATACGGCGCGTGGCGGGCACGGCAGGAGACTCTGGTCGGCCTGATCGACCGGCTCACCCCGATCGTGGCCGGCCTGCGCATCGGTGCGGGCGTCAAGAAGCTGGACTCCCTGAAACACCGCGCGGCGTCCGAGTCGTTCAAGGTGATGATCGTCGGCGAGTTCAAGCGCGGCAAGAGCACGGTGATCAACTCGATGCTCGGCGAGAAGGTGCTGCCCTCGTTCGCGCGTCCGTGTACGGCGATCATCAACGAGGTGACGTGGGGCGACACCCGCTCCGCGCTCATCTATCCGTTGGAACCGGACGGTACGCCGGGCGATCCGATCGAGGTGGGCGTCGAGGAGATCGCCGACTACGTCACGATCGGCGCCGACGACGACAACACCCCGAACCCGTACGAACGGGCAGTCGTGCGCTGGCCGTTGGAGCTGTGCCGCAACGGCGTGGTGGTGGTCGACTCGCCCGGGCTCAACGAGGCCCCGGAGCGCGAGAAGGTCACCTTGAACTACCTCGAACAGGCCGACGTGCTCGTGTTCGTGGTGGACTGCCAGGCCGCGATGTCGCGCAGCGAACAGCTGTTCCTCGACGTGCACGTCAAGGCCCGCGGGCACGAGGACGTGTTCTACGTCGGCAACAAGATCAACCTGGTCGAGGAGGAGGAACGCGAGGACGTCCAGCGGGAGATCCGCAAGCGCCTGACGCCCTACCTCTCCCGGCCCGACCGGGTCTTCTTCGTCAACGCCAGGGCGGCCCTGAACGGCCGACAAAAGGGCGACCGGGAACTGCTCGCCGGTTCCGGGATGCCCGAACTGGAGCGCGGTTTGGAGGACTTCCTCACCCGCGAGCGCGGCCGGGCGAAGATCCTGTCCCCCGCGCGGGAGTTGAAGTACCTGCTGATCGAGGCCCGCGAGCAGATCGACCGCAAGGAGGCCCTGCTCACCCAGGACGTCGAGGAACTGCGCTCCACCTACGAGCGGGTCCAGGGTCCGCTGACCCGCCTGGAGCAGAACCGCCGGGTGATCGTCGCGCAGATGGAGGAACATCTGCGCGAGACCCGGGGCGAGGTGGAGAGCGCGACCCGGCGCTTCATGGACAAGGTCGCGGCGAACATCCCCGGCTGGGCGCAGGAGTACGACCCCGGCAACACGATCGGCGCCAACCCGTTCAACGCGCGCGAGAAGATGGAGGCGGCGGTCAAGGAGATCACCGACCACCTGTCCGGGCGGGTCCAGATCGCGTTCGCGCAATGGCAGGAGAACGAGCTCAAGCCCCTCGTCGCGCGGCGCGTGGAGGACATGGAGCGGATGATCGACGACGACGTGAAGCAGTTCGTCACGCGCATCGACGAGATCCGCGCGTCGCTCACGTCGGGCCCGCCGCTCAAGGACGACGACGGCAAGCCGTCCACGCCGATCGAGCGGCTGCTCGCCGACGCGGTGAGCTTCGTGCTCGATCCGGCGACGGCGGTCTCCGGCGGCCGGTTCAACCTGCGCTCGATGCTCACCGCGCTGCTCCCGCAGATCGCGATCGGCACCGCCGCGTTCCTGGTCGGCCTGGGCCCGTTCGTGATTTTGGGCGCGGTGTTGGGCTCGACCGTGTTCAAGGGCGCCCTGCAACTGAACAAGGCCAATCGACGGCTCAAGGAACAGGTCGCCGAACAGGTCCAGTCGGAGTTGCGCAAGCAGACCGACACCGATGTGACCAACCTGGGCGAAGAGGTCGTCAAGCAACTGCGCAAGATGCGCGACGCGATCGCCCAGGGCCTGGACTCGGAGATCAAGTCCATCCGCGACGAGGTGGGCGCGGCCCTGCGCACCAAGGAACAGGGCGAGTCCGACGCGAAGCGCGAGGGCGCGGAGATGCGGCGCTACGCCCAGGAACTCAACCGGGTCGACGAGTCCTTGGCCGACCTGATCATGGACGTGGCGATGTAGCGGACCGGCGCGGTAGCGCTGTAGCGGCGTGTGTCCGGCGGCCGGGGCCGGTTTCGAACGCCGGACCGGCCGCACTCAGTCGACCAGGTCACGGACGACCGCGTCGGCGAGCAGCCGACCCCGCAGGGTCAGGATCGCGCGGTCGGCGGTCGGCGGTTCGAGCAGGCCGTCGGCCACGGCCTCCCGCGCTGCCTTTCGGCCCTGCTCCGTCAGGATGTCGAGCGGGACCCCGTCGCGAAGCCGCAGTTCGAGCAGGATGCGCTCGACGCGGCGGTCCTCCGACGTGAGGATCTCGCGGGCCTGGGCCGGGGAGGCGCCCGCCGCGAGGCGCTGCGCGAAGGCCGCCGGGTGGCGCACGTTCCACCAGCGGACGCCGCCGACGTGGCTGTGCGCGCCGGGTCCCGCGCCCCACCAGTCGGCGCCGGTCCAGTACAGCTCGTTGTGCCGGCAGCGGGCGGGCCCGTCCGCGGCCCAGTTGGAGACCTCGTACCAGCCGAGCCCGGCGGCCGTGAACGCCTCGTCGGCCATCAGGTAGCGGTCCGCGAGCACGTCGTCGTCCGGCATCGGCAGTTCGCCGCGACGGACGCGGCCGGCCAGGCGCGTACCGTCCTCGACGATCAGCGCGTATGCGGAGACGTGGTCGGGCCGCGCGGACAGCACCGCGTCGAGCGAGGCCCGCCAGTCGTCGTCGGACTCGCCCGGGGTGCCGTAGATCAGGTCGAGGTTGACGTGCTCGAACCCGGCCGCGCGCGCGTCGGCGACGCACTGTTCGGGCCGACCGGGCGTGTGCCTGCGGTCGAGGACCCGCAGGACGTGTTGCCGGGCGCTTTGCATGCCGAAGGACAGCCGGTTGAAGCCGCCCGCGAGGAGGGTTCGGAGGTAGGCCGGGTCGACCGATTCGGGGTTCGCCTCGGTGGTGACCTCCGCGCCGGCCGCGAGGCCGAATTCGTCCCGGATCGCGCCCAGGATCCGGGCCAGGTCGGCCGCGGGCAGCAGGGTGGGCGTACCGCCGCCGAAGAACACGGTCTCGACCGGCCGGTCCACCTCGCCCAGCACCCGGCGGGCCAGGCGGATCTCGGCGATCGCGTCGTCGGCATACGAACCCTGCGAGGCCGAGCCCCCCAACTCGGTCGCGGTGTACGTGTTGAAGTCGCAGTAGCCACAGCGCGACGCGCAGTAGGGCACGTGCACGTAGAAGCCGAAGGGGCGGTTCGCGCCGGTGAACTCGTCCAGCGCGGACGCGGGCAGCGAACCGTCTTCGGGCACGGGGAGACCGTCGGGGGGTGCGGAGGGCATCCTCCTATTGTCCACGAGGGCCGGCTTCGCCGGTTTCCGCTCGGTTCGCAGGCCGGCCCGGCTTCGCTCAGGTCACCAGCGTCCCCTTGTACATGTCGTCCAGGACCGTCGCGTACTCCCGCTCGACCACGCGCCGCTTGACCTTGAGGCTGGGGGTCAGTTCGCCGTGCTCGACGGTGAGGTCGCGCGGCAGGACGGCGAACTTCTTCACCGTCTGCCAGCGTTGCAGGCCCTCGTTGAGCCGGTCGACGTACTCTCCGACGAGGGCGTGGACCGCGTCGCTCGCCACCAGTTCCTCGTAGGACTTGTCCTTGAGTGCCGGCTTGTCGGCGGCCCACCCGGCGAGGGCGTCGGCGTCCACCGTGATCAGCGCCGAGCAGAAGTTGCGGCTCTCGCCGTGCACCAGGATGTTGGCGACGTAGGGACACAGGCCCTTGAAGCGGCCCTCGATCTCGCTCGGTGCGACGTACTTGCCGCCCGAGGTCTTGATCAGGTCCTTCTTGCGGTCGGTGATCCGCAGGAATCCGTCCCGGATCTCGGCGATGTCGCCGGTGCGCAACCAACCGTCCTCGGTGAACACCTCGGCGGTCGCGGCGGGATCGTTGTGATAGCCCTGCATGACCCCCGGGCCGCGCAGCAGCAGCTCGCCGTCGTCGGCGATCCGCAGCTGCGAGCCGGGCAGCGCCAGGCCCACCGAGCCGATCCGGTGATGGTCGTAGCGGTTGACCGAGCTGCCCGCGCTCGCCTCGGTCAGGCCGTACCCCTCCAGGATCGGAATGCCGATCGCGTCGAAGAACTCGGCGACGTCGGGCGACAGCGCGGCGCTCCCGGAGATACATCCCCTGAGCCGGCCGCCGAACAGGTCGCGCAGCTTGGCGAAGACGAGCCGGTCGGCGACCTTGTACTTCGCGCTCTGCAGCGCGGAGGGGGTACGCCCGGCCTGCCGGGTCCGGGAGACGTCGCGGCCGACGGTGATCGCCCACTCGAAGATCCGGTACTTCAGGCCGCCCTCGGCCCGCATCCGCACGTGGACCGAGTTGTAGACCTTCTCGAACACTCGCGGCGCGGCGGCCATGAAGGTCGGCCGGACGATCGGCAGGTTGGTGATCAGCTTGGGAATCCGACCGTCCACGGCCGTCGGGTAACCGATCCGGATCTGGCCGGACACCATCACCTTGCCGTAGCAGTGCGCGAGCGGCAGCCACAGATACTGAAGCTCTTCCTCGTGCGTCAGGTCCATCGCGGCCTGCGCGGCGGCCTGATACGCCCACGTGTCGTGCGCGAGCCGAACACCCTTGGGCCGGCCGGTCGTTCCCGACGTGTAGATCAGCGTCGCGAGCTGGTCGCGGCGGATCGCGGCGACCCTGGTCTCGATCAGGTCGGGCTCGTCGGCGAGCCGGGCCCGGCCGAGCTTTTCCAGGTCGGCGAGGCCGATCACCCAGTCGCCGTCCGCGGTGCCGTCGAACGTGACCACCGTGCGGACGTCGCCGAGCCGGGCCCGCTCGTCGCGCAGCTTGGCGATCTGCTCGTCGTCGGCGGCGAAGACCACGACGCTGCCGGAGTCGGCCAGGATGTAGGCGGCCTCGTCGGCGTTGGTGGTCGGATACACGGTGGTCGTGGCGGCGCCGGCGCACATGATGCCCAAATCGGCGAGCAGCCATTCGATCCGGGTCTCGGACGCGATGGCGACCCGGTCCTCGGGCTCGACGCCCAGGGCCACGAGGCCGGCGGCCACCGCCTTGGCCCGGTCACCGGTCTGCCCCCACGTGAGCGAGTGCCACTCCTCCCGGTCGCCGTCGCCCACCGCGACCGGGTGGCGATACGCCTCCCGGTCGGGGGTCGCGCGCACTCGCTCCAGGAAGTCCACCGCGATGGACGGCGGACGATTGTCGACGGCAGCGGTTTCTGAACTCACTGCGACCTCCGGATACCGGTATCGGCGGGCGGCGAGAGTGCGAATCGCGTTCGCGAGCACAAAAAAACGTTGCGGGTGCATCGTTTCTGCCCGATGCACCCGCAACGTACGCCGCCGGAGGGCTACGTGGTAGTAGCTTCGGCCGAATGTCCCACCGAAACCGCTGTTTCGGCCCTCGTCACCTGCCGTGGCTCACTTCTTGCCGCCGCTGTCGTCGGTGGAGAGCGCGGCGATGAACGCCTCCTGCGGCACCTCCACACGGCCGACCATCTTCATCCGCTTCTTGCCTTCCTTCTGCTTTTCGAGCAGCTTGCGCTTGCGGCTGATGTCGCCGCCGTAGCACTTGGCAAGCACGTCCTTGCGGATCGCGCGGATGTTCTCGCGGGCGATCACGCGCGCGCCCACGGCTGCCTGGATCGGCACCTCGAACTGCTGACGCGGAATCAGCTCGCGCAGTTTCTTGGTCATCTCGACGCCGTAGTTGTACGCCTTGTCCTTGTGCACGATCGCGCTGAACGCGTCGACGGCCTCGCCCTGGAGCAGGATGTCGACCTTGACCAGCGCCGATTCCTGCTCGCCCGTGGTCTCGTAGTCGAGCGACGCGTAGCCGCGCGTCTTGGACTTGAGCGCGTCGAAGAAGTCGAACACGATCTCCGCGAGCGGGAGCGTGTAGCGCAGTTCGACCCGGTCCTCGGAGAGGTAGTCCATGCCGAGCTGAACACCGCGCCGCGTCTGGCACAGCTCCATGATCGTGCCGATGTAGTCGCTCGGGGCCAGGATGGTGGCCCGCACGACCGGCTCGTGCACCTCGGCGATCTTGCCGCCGGGGAACTCGCTCGGGTTGGTCACGATGTGCTCGCTGCCGTCTTCCATGACGACGCGGTACACCACGCTCGGCGCGGTCGAGATCAGTTCGAGGTTGAACTCGCGCTCCAGGCGCTCGCGGACGATCTCCAGGTGCAACAGACCCAGGAAGCCGCAGCGGAAGCCGAAGCCCAGCGCGACCGACGTCTCCGGCTCGTACACGAGCGCGGCGTCGTTGAGCTGGAGCTTGTCGAGCGCGTCGCGCAGCTCGGGGTAGTCCGAGCCGTCGAGCGGATACAGACCCGAGAACACCATCGGCTTCGGGTCCTTGTAGCCACCGAGGGCCTCGGTCGCGCCGTGGTGCAACGAGGTGATCGTGTCACCGACGCGGGACTGCCGAACGTCCTTGACGCCCGTGATGATGTAACCGACCTCGCCGACGCCCAGCCCGTCGGAGGGCTTGGCCTCGGGCGAGATGACGCCGATCTCCAGGAGCTCGTGGGTCACCCCCGTCGACATCATCTGGATCCGCTCGCGCTTCTTCAGGTCGCCGTCGATCACGCGGACGTAGGTGACCACGCCGCGATACGAGTCGTAGACCGAGTCGAAGATCATCGCGCGGGCGGGCGCGTCCGCGTCGCCGACGGGCGGCGGGACGAGCCGTACGCACTCGTCGAGCAGTTCGGCGACGCCCTCGCCGGTCTTGCCGGAGACCTTGAGCACGTCCTCGGGCTCGCACCCGATGATGTGCGCGAGCTCGGCGGCGTACTTCTCGGGCTGCGCGGCGGGCAGGTCGATCTTGTTCAACACCGGGATGATCTGGAGGTCGTTCTCCAGCGCCAGGTACAGGTTGGCCAGCGTCTGCGCCTCGATGCCCTGCGCCGCGTCGACCAGCAGCACGGTGCCTTCGCACGCCGCGAGCGAACGGGACACCTCGTACGTGAAGTCCACGTGGCCGGGGGTGTCGATCATGTTGAGGATGTGGGTGCGGCCGTCGGGGGCCGTCCACGGGAGCCGCACCGCCTGCGACTTGATGGTGATGCCGCGCTCACGCTCGATGTCCATGCGGTCGAGGTACTGGGCGCGCATCTGCCGCTGGTCGACCACACCGGTGAGCTGGAGCATCCGGTCGGCAAGGGTCGACTTGCCGTGGTCGATGTGGGCGATGATGCAGAAGTTCCGGATCAGCGCCGGGTCGGTACGGCTGGGCTCCGGCACGTTCACTGGCGGGGTCGCGGGCACGCGGGCTTCCAGATTCTCGATCGGGGTGGACGGGGCGAGGGGCTTGCGGTGGGGTGACGCCGGGGTTGCACTGGGGTTGCACTGGGCTTGCGGTGGAGCTGTGAGTGGCACGTGGGATCGATGTGAGATCACCGGTGTTCTCCATATCGTCCCATGCGACGCGGGTGGACCGTGTTGGCGGAGGCGACGGGTTCCTCGGCGGGGCCTTCGCGGGTGTGGGGTGGGTTGGGCGTCCGGTCGGTTTCGCGGCGCGGCCCGGGGGGTGACGGGGGTGCCAGGCGGGTGCTGGGCGGGCGCCGGGTGGGTGCCGGGTGGGGGGCTCGGAGCGGCGCTCGACGGGTTTCGAGGGGCACTCGGGGGGTCGGAAGGACAGCCGTGTCTTGTCCGCCCCCGGATGGCTGGTAATCTGATGGATCGCGTGTGGCGTACGTGTCTCTGCCACGCAAGTCAACGTCCGGACGGGCCCTCTCCCTGGATCGGATCCCGACCTAGAACTCAGAAGGCTCTTTCGTGGCGAACATCAAGTCCCAGATCAAGCGCAACAAGACGAACGAGATCGCTCGTCAGCGCAACAAGGCCGTCAAGTCGGAGCTCAAGACCTTCGTGCGCAAGGCGCGCGAAGCGGCCGAGGCCGGCAACGTCGAGCAGGCCGAGGCGCTCACCCGCCTCGCGGCCCGCAAGCTCGACAAGGCCGTCAGCAAGGGTGTCATCCACAAGAACCAGGCCGCCAACAAGAAGTCGGCCCTGGCGAAGCGCGTCGCGACGGCGAAGGTCTGAGCCGCGACACCTGCTTCGTGACGCCTGAGCGCTTGCGCTCGCGCTCGTAGCGACTTCGAAAACGCCGTTCCCGGACTGCCGGGGGCGGCGTTTTCGGGTTTCGTCGGCGCGCTTTGGGTTCGGCTGCGCAAGCCGTAGGCGTTCTTCGGCCTCGGGCCGTCTTCGCCGGTCTCCGACGCCGCCGCGAACCGCTCGCCGCCGCCGTTGCGCCGGCCGGCGAGCGGGTCGGCTGGAGGCTGGGCTTCGCGCATGACGCTCGGCTTCGAGGCTTACGGGCCCCGGCCATCGGGACTACGGGGCGGGTTGCAGCCGGGCGGTGATGCCGAGTCTGCGAGTGGTGGTCTCGATGTCACCGGACTTGTCCACCGGTGGGGATCGGGCCGGAGTCGGAGTCGAGGTCGAGTCGGTACACGATCGACGCGTGGGTCGGCGGACAGCCGAACTCGTCGTTGACGGCCCGCATCGGCCCGTTGGCGTCGGCGGTGTCGGTCAGCAGGCCCGCCAGGTCGGGGTGTCGGGTGACGGCCCACCGGATCGACTCGGCCTTCATCCGCCTGGCCAGGTCGTGGCCGCGGTGCTCGGGCAGCACGCCGGTGCCGTAGTGCTGCGCGTCACCTTTGCCGTCTCCCGGCACGACCGGTTCGCTGAACCCGACGATCGTGCCGTTCGCCTCGTCCACGACGGCAACGGTATGCAGCAACTCGCCACGTGCTGCGACGGCCTCGGCCGGCTTTGACCCGTCCGACCTGCGGGCGTCCATTCGAGCCGCGTGCTCACCTGGGGGGCTCGCGGAGCGCCGCCGCGCGCTGCCTGTGTTCAGAGGTTGCGGGCTGCGGCTACGGTCACCACGGCCTTTTCGAGGGCGTAGGCGGGGTCCGTACCGCCGCCTTTGACGGCGGCGTCGGCGTCGGCGACCGCGCACAGGGCCCGGGCGATGCTGTCGGGGGTCCAGCCGCGGAGCTGTTGGCGGACGCGGTCCACCTTCCAGGGGGGCATGCCGAGGTCGCGGGCCAAGTCGGCCGGGCGCGCGCCGCGGGGAGCCGCGCCGACGCGGGCGATCTGGCGGACGCTCTGGGCGAGCGCGCTGGTGACCAGGACCGGGGCCACGCCCACCGACAGGGCCCAGCGCAGTTGCTCCAGCGCGTCGGCGGTGCGGCCCTCGACCGCCTTGTCCGCGACGGTGAAACTGGTCGCCTCGGCGACGCCGCTGTAGTAGCGGGCGACCGTCTCCTCGTCGATCACGCCGTCGGTGTCCGCGATCAACTGGCTGCACGCGGAGGCGAGTTCGCGCAAGTCGTTGCCGATCGCCTCGACCAGCGTGCGGGAGGCGTCCTCGGTGAGCGAGCGGCCCGCGATCCGGAACTCGGACCGCACGAACGCGATCCGGTCACCGGGCTTGGTGACCTTGGCACACGAGACCTCGCGCACGCCGGCCTTGCGGACGGCGTCGAGGAGGTTCTTGCCCTTGGGGCCGCCGAGATGCGCCAGGACGAGCACGATCTCTTCGGGAGGGTCGGCGATCAGCTTCTTGATCTCGCTGGCCAGGTCCGTGCCGAGATCTTGGGCGGCGCGGATGACGATCACCTTGCGCTCACCGAACAACGACGGGCTCGCGAGTTCGGACAGCATCCCTGGCTGGAGCGCCCCCGGAGCCAGGTCGCGAATGTCGGCGTCGGGATCTTGGCCGCGAACGGCACCGACCACCTCCGCCACCGCGCGGTCGACGAGGAGTTCTTCGGGGCCGACGGCGAGCGTTACCGGGGCTAGCGGGTCGTCCTGCGATTTTCTGGCCATCACGCCAAGCATCCCATGCGGGGCCGACACCTCGAACGTTCGCCGCTTCGCGGGCCGCCCGGGGAGTGCCTTGCGTCACGGCCGGCACTCGGTCTCGACATGTGGGGTCAGTCGCTGCGTATGTCGGCGGCAGTGGTCGGCGCGCCTGGTCGCGTGATTCTCGTTCTCGTTCGTCCGAGGGTCCCGGTGCGGGCGTACCGGCCCGGGGTGATGCCCACGAATCGCTTGAAATGCCGGGTCAGGTGGGACTGGTCGTAAAAGCCTGCGGCGGTCGCCACGTGGCTTGCCGGCTGCCCGTCGAGCAGCAGCCGTCGGGCCAGGTCGACGCGGCGGGACATCACGTACTGGTGCGGGGCGATGCCGAAGGCACCGCTGAAGGCCCGGACGAGATGGCTGGGGTGGGCGTGGACGAGGCGCGCGGCCTCGTCCAGGGCGATGCCTTCGAGGAGTCGCTCGTCGAGAAGGTCGCGCAGGTGCTGGGCGATACCGCGGCCGGGCCGGGTGTCGCCGAGGGCCGGCCGGGGGTGCGGATGGCGCAGGTGGTCACGCAGGTGATCGCCGATGAGAGCCAGGCGGCTTTCGGCTTCGAATTCGTCGCCCCGGTGCGCGAGCGCAGTGTGCAGTTGCGCGACGCGAGTGCGCAGGAGGGGCTCGGTGAGGTCCGGGCCGTCCACCGCGGGACCGATGTAGCTCGCGTCCAGCTGCGTCATGTCGAGGTAGACCACGCGCTTGCGAAAGCCGTGGGACGTGGCGGGTGAGCCGTTGTGTGGGACTTGGGGCGGGAGCAGGCTCACGGTGTCGCTCGGGGTGCCGCGCTCGTGACGGTCCAGGTCGTAGCGGACCGCGCCGTCGTCGACGATCAGCAAGGTCCACGCGTCGTGGACGTGCATGGGGTACGCGTGCGTGGTGAAGCGGGCGTGAAAAACCTCTACGACCCCCGCGACCGGAGGGCGCCAAGCACGGATCTCCTGGCGGGGCATCACGCAAACAACGTACAAGACGGAAAAGACGTGCGTCGGGGAGTCTCGACGCATGGGAACCAAGGATGAGACCGAGAGTGCAGTAGGGGTCGGCATCGATGACGGGGCCGGTGGCAGCGGCGACGGGGCAGGTGTCGGCGCGGGAGTGGGGGCGGCGGCCGAGACGACGGGTGAGAACGCGCCGGTTCGATTCGACACCAAGATCGCCGTCCTGCTGCGGGACGACCTTGAGCAGTGGCAACGGTTGAACGTGTGCGCGTTCCTGGTCGGCGGGCTCGGTACGGCGTCGCCCGAGGTGGTCGGCGAGCCGTACGCGGATGCCGACGGCACCGAGTATCTGCCGATGTTTCGCCAGCCCGTGCTGATCTTCGAGGGCTCGAAGGAGAGGCTGACCGCCGCGCACGGTCGCGCGGTGTCCCGCGGGTTGCGGGAGGCTGTGTTCACCTCGGATCTCTTCGGCACGGGCAACGACCGGGACAACCGCGCGGCGGTATCGGCCGTGGGCGGGGACGGTCTGGACCTGGTGGGAATCGCCGTCTACGGGCCGCGCAATGCGGTGGACAAGGTCTTCAAGGGCACGCATATGCATCCCTGAGGGCGGGGGCCTTGGGCGGTGGCTGCGGTGGGGTTGGGGTTGGGTTGGGTTGGGTCGGGAGTCCATTCCCACCCGAACCACCCGTGGCGTTCGGGGTGTTCGGGGTGTTCGCTGTGGGATTCGGGCCGCTGGTGGGCGATGTCCGTCCTCTGGATCACTCTCGTGCCGGGGGTCGGGCGGTCCAGCCGGCGGCTGCGTCGTTCGGTAGCCGGTCTTGCGGGTGGCGGACCAGGCAGAAGGGGTGCCCGGCCGGGTCCGCGTAGACGCGCCAGCTGCGATCGTGGGGGCCGATGTCCAGTGCCGTCGCGCCTGCGGCCAGTACTTCTTGCTGAGCTTGGTCCAGGTCCGCGACGCCCAAGTCCAGGTGGAATTGCTGGGGTCGGGCGGGGTCCGGCCACTGTGGCCGCTGGTGGTTCGTCACGCGCTGAAAGGCGAGCACCAGACCGGACGGCACGTGGAGCGTTGCCCAGTCGTCGTCGAGCGACCATCGCCCATCGGGCTGATCGACGACGCCGCCGAGCAACGACCGGTAGAACTCGGACAGTCGCGCCGGGTCGTCACAGTCCAACACCACACACTGCAGATCGGCGATCACGACCGGACTCTAGCCAAGTCGCGCGCTCGGTTCACGCACCGGCGCCTTGGTCGCGTGGCCTCCGCGTCGGTGCGGCGAACCGCTCGCCGCCGCGTGGCCGTTGCGCGGGCCCTGCCCTGTGGGTCGCGATGGTGAGGGGGCTCCGGTTGCCATCGGCTCCTTCACAGCCGGTGGCAACCAGTGGAGGAATCGTCGTCGGCCGCCTTGCTCCGGGCACACGCGAACCCAGGTCCCAACCGGGCTTGGGTCTCGGCCGCAGGCGGCTGGAGAGGGACCCCGCGTCGGCGTCGCTCGGGTCGATCTTCGGATGGCTGCGTAACTCGGCCGTAGGTGAAGGGCCGGCGCTTTCGGGCTGCGTCGGTCCCGAGTCGATCCCGGTTCGGGGATATCGCGTTCGGCGACGCGGGCGGGGACCGAACGCCGGAGCCGCCCGAGCCGTGGATTACCGGGCCAAGGATCGACGAGCCGATGGAGTGCGGGGGCGGGGGTGTGGCCTTGCGTGGGCGGCGGGTCCGCGGTGGAGGGGGCTGGGCTCCGGATCTTTCCTCGGCTCGAAGTGGGTGGTATTCGGGTTTCGGGGCTGCCTTCGGGGCTGCCGGCTGAGGGCGGGCTTGGTCGTGTGCCGGGCTTGGGCTTGGTTGTCGGGGGCGGGCCCGGGCCCGGTCGTCGGGGGCGGGCCCGGGCTTGGACTTG
>NZ_WWJX01000914.1 GCF_009865215.1 Streptomyces sp. SID3343
ACGCCGGCGGCCGCGTTCACCGCGCCCGCGAGACCCGGCACCGCGGCCACGGCGCGCGCCCACAGCGGCAGGTTGCCGAGCGCGTAGTGCGCGGCCGGTCGCAGTCGGCCCCGGTAGTGGTGGTGCAGGAACTCGGCCTTGTAGGTGGCCATGTCCACGTCCACCGGGCAGTCGCTGCGGCAGCCCTTGCAGGACAGGCACAGGTCGAGCGCGTCGCGCACCTCGCTCGATCGCCAGCCGTCGGTGATCACGTCGCCGATCAGCATCTCGTGCAGCAGGCGCGCGCGGCCGCGAGTGGAGTGCTCCTCCGCGCCGGTCACCCGAAACGACGGGCACATCACGCCGCCGGACGTGGTGTCGGCCGACTCGCGGCACTTGCCCACGCCCACGCAGCGGCGCACCGCGGCCGCGAAGTCGCCGCCGTCGGCGGGGTATCCGAACGCGACCGACACGGGGGCGCGCATGCCGGTGAACCGCAGATTGCCGTCCACCGGGTGTGGACGAACCAGGATGCCCGGGTTCAGCAGGTCCTGGGGATCCCAGATCGCCTTGAAGCGGCCGAACAGTTCGACCACCTCCGCGCCGTACATGCGGGGCAGGAACTCGGCTCTGGCCTGGCCGTCGCCGTGTTCGCCGGACAGCGAACCGTCGTGCGCGATCACCAGATCGGCGAGGTCGGACGCGAACGCGCGATAGGCCGCGACACCGCTTCGGGTGAGCAGGTCGAAGTCGATCCTGATGTGCACGCAGCCCTCGCCGAAGTGCCCATAAGGCAGACCGCGCAGGCCGTGACGCGTCATCAACTCGGCCAACTCCCGCAGATAGGACCCTAGTTGCGCCGGCGGCACGGCAGTGTCCTCCCAGCCGGGCCATGCCTCGGAGCCGTCCGCCAGTCGGGTCGCGGTGCCGGACGCCTCCTCCCGGATGCGCCACAGGGCGCGTTGCTCGGCCGGGTCGGTCACCACGAGCGCGGGGCCGTCGCCGGCCAGGGCGACGGCCGCCGCTCGGGCCCGCTCGACCGTGTCGCCACCGACCTCGACGAACAACCACGCCTGTCCGGCGGGGAGTTCGACGTCGCGGGCGGAGCCGGCGAGCGCGACGAGTCCGGCACTGAGACTCTCCACGGTCAGCGGGGCGTACGGGAGCAGCCGCGGCGCGGCGTCCGCGGCGGCGAAGTCGTCGGCGAAGCCGAGTACCGCGAGCGCCCGCGCCTTGGGCACCTCGACCAGACGCACGCCCGCCCCCAGCACCACGACGCACGTGCCCTCCGTGCCCACGAGCGCGCGAGCCACGTCGCGACCGTGCTCGGGCAGCAGCCGATCGAGCGCGTAGCCCGATACCCGCCGGGGCAGGGCCGGGAAGCGTTGCCGCAGCAACGCGAGGTTGTCGTCGGCGAGTTCGGCCAGCGCCGCGTGGATCTCGCCCGCCCGTCCGGTGGTCGGCACGGGCTGCCCGCGACCGACCCGCATCCGGGTGCCGTCCGCGGTCGCGATGTCGAGCCACTCGATGTTGGCGCTCGTACGCCCCCACGCGACCGAATGCGAACCGCACGCGTCGTTGCCGATCATGCCGCCGATGGTGCACCGGCTGTGGGTGGAGGGGTCCGGGCCGAAGGTGAGTCCGTGTCGGCCTGCCGCGCGGCGCAGGTCGTCGAGCACGACACCGGGCTCGACGTGCGCGATCCGAGTGAGCGGGTCCACGTCGTGCACCCGGGTCAGGTGCCGGGCGAGATCGAACACGACGCCGTTGCCGGTGGCCTGCCCCGCGATGCTGGTACCGCCGCCGCGCACGGTGACCGGCGCGCCGTGTTCGCGGCACACCGCGAGCGCCGCGAGCACGTCCTGCGCGTCCAGCGGCGCGACCACGCCGGGCGGCACCCGACGGTGGTTCGAGGCGTCCATCGAGTGGGTCGCCCTGGCCTGCCGGTCGAAGCGCACCTCCCCGCGCACCCGCGCGCGCAACGCCCTCGCCAGTGCGGTGTGGTCGAAGCTCACGTCGTATTCCCTTCGGTGGCCCACGAGTTCTTTCGGTCGATGGGGCAACGGCCTTATGGACAAAGGGAATCAGTTCGCCCTCGCACTCGATCCCGAAATCGGATCGTGACAAACAACCGGTTCATCAGACCGCCCCGGTCGATACTGTCGTCTGGATCAGCCTGGACGGAACCGACCATCCCGGAGGCCGGTTCCAGGCACGGAATCGACCCCGAGGACATTCATGATCCACGCAGTAGGGCCCGACTCGCACAACGAGCGAGGCCCCGATCCCGCCGGCGACAAAACGTTTACCCGAATAGCCGCGGTCTGCCTCGCGGCGACGCTCGGCCTCGGTGTGGCGGCCGGCGGCGCCCAGGCCGCACCGAGCACGTCCCGGCCGACGAGCGCGCCCACGCTTGCGACCGCTGCCACCGCCAAGACCACCACCAGTACGGTGGTGGGCGACTTCGACGGGGACGGCAAGGCGGACATCGTCTTCAACCGGGCCTACCGGTCGTCCGCCGACCCCGGCGGCCCGCGCTACGCACCGAGTGCCGGCGGAGCGCAGGTCCCGCTCGCCACGCGGATCGCGCAGTGGACCAAGATCCTGACCCCCGGCGACGTGAACGGCGACGGCAAGCAGGACCTGATGGGCGTCACCGCGACCGGCGCGGTGGAACTGCTCGTCGATCCGACGGATACGAACTTTCCGGCGCTTCAAAGGCTCGCCACCGGCTGGGCCGGATACAACCGCGTCTCGCTCGCGGGCGACCTCAGCGGTGACGGCAAGCCCGACATCCTCGCCCGGGACACGCAGGGCCGGCTGTACATGTTCACCCTCGACGGCACCACGATCGGCCCGCGAGTCGATCTCGGGTGGGGCTTCGAGATCTACGACCAACTCGTCGCCGCGGGCGACCTCTCGGGCGACGGCAAGGCCGACATCCTCGCCCGCCAACCGAACGGCGATCTCTATCTCTACGCCGGCGGCGCTCGGGTCTTCATCGGCTGGGGCTGGCAGGGGTACAACCAGTTCATCGCGGGCGGCGACTACAACGGCGACGGTCTCGCGGACCTGTACGGCCGCATGCCTTCCGGCGACCTGGTCCTCTACTCGGGTATGCCGGGCGGGCAGCTCTCGCCGGGATTCGTCCAGGGATCCGGCTGGGAGGTCGTCCAGACGGCGGCGGGCCTGGGAGGCGGGTTCGTCCCGGGCAAGAACGGCGTCGCGGTGACGGCCGCCACGTCGCCCCGCGGCGGTATCGCACTCGGCGACGGCAAGGGTGGCCTGGTGCTCCCCGAGGGTGGCGCGGATTGGCGGGGGTCCGCCATCGAGAAGATCACGTACGGGCCGTTCGCCCCCTCCCGGTACGTCGTGCAGAGCAGCAGCGGTCTGCTGCACTCCAAGGGGAGCAGCCACGATCTCCAGATCAGTTTCTCCTACTCGTGGGGCGGCACCGACACCACCGTGCTCCCCGGTGACCTCGACGGCGACGGTCGCGGCGACCTCCTGGCCCGCCGGAACGGCTCGTTGTACTTCCACAAGGGCCCCGACGAGTACCCGCCGCAGCCGGTCCCGGCAGATTTTCCTTACGACAACCTGGTCGGCCCGGCCGTCGACGCGGGCAGCGGCTGGAACGTCTACAACCAGATCGTGGGCGGTGGTGATCTGACCGGCGACGGCCTCGCCGACCTCGTCGCGCGCGAGCACAACGGCGACCTCTACCTGTACCAAGGCAACGGTTCGGGGCTGAGCCCGCGGGTGAAGATCGGCGCCGGCTGGGACGGCTACGACAAGATCGCGGTCACCGGCGACATCAACGGTGACGGCATCGCGGACATCATCGGGCGCGACGCGACCGGTCGGATCTGGTTGCACGCCGGCCGGGCGGGCGGGCAGCCGCTCGCACCCGTCGTGATCGCCAACGCCTGGGGTCGCTGGTCCGACATCAGCTGAGACGTCTCCCCTTGACGACCCGATCGACCCCGACTCGATCGGCCCGACCCGCGAGGAGCGGCCCCGACCACACCGTGGACTCGACGTCCACACCCTGGTCGGGGCCGTCTCATTGTTCGGAATACACATCACCCGCGAATCGGGCACGACTACGCTCTCCACGTGGCCGAGATCCAGATTCCCGCAGCGCTCATGCCCGCCGACGGCCGGTTCGGTTCGGGCCCGTCCAAGGTACGTCCCGAGGCGCTCGACGCCCTCGCGGCGACCGGTACCTCCCTCCTGGGCACCTCCCACCGGCAGGCGCCGGTGAAGAACCTGGTCCGCCGGGTTCGCGAGGGCGTCGGGAGCCTGTTCTCCCTGCCCGACGGCTACGAGGTGATCCTCGGCAACGGCGGCGCGACCGCCTTCTGGGACATCGCCGCGTTCGGCCTGGTCGAGCGCAAGTCGCAGCACCTGTCCTTCGGCGAGTTCTCGTCCAAGTTCGCGACGTCGGTCAAGGCCGCGCCGTGGCTGGACGAGCCGACGGTGATCAAGTCCGAGCCCGGCACGCACCCCACGGCGCGGGCCGAGGCCGGCACCGACGTGTACGCGCTGACCCACAACGAGACCTCGACCGGCGTCGCGATGCCCATCGCGCGCCCGGCCGGCGCCGACGCGGGCTCGCTCGTGCTCGTCGACGCGACCTCGGGCGCGGGCGGCCTGCCCGTGGACATCACCGAGAGCGACGTCTACTACTTCGCGCCGCAGAAGAACTTCGCCGCCGACGGTGGCCTGTGGCTCGCCGCGTTCTCGCCGGCGGCGCTGGAGCGCGCGGAGCGGATCGCCGCGTCCGACCGCTACATCCCGCCGTTCTTCGACCTGCACACGGCGATCGACAACTCGGTCAAGAACCAGACCTACAACACGCCCGCGCTGAGCACGCTCTTCCTGCTCGCCGACCAGCTCGACTGGATCAACGGCCAAGGCGGCCTGGACTGGTCCGTCGCGCGCACCGCCGACTCGTCGAGCCGGTTGTACGGCTGGGCCGAGAAGTCCCCGCACGCGAGCCCGTTCGTGACCGACCCGGCGTCGCGCTCGCAGGTCATCGGCACGATCGACTTCGCCGACTCGATCGACGCGGCCGCGATCGCCAAGGCCCTGCGCGCCAACGGCATCGTGGACACCGAGCCCTACCGCAAGCTCGGCCGCAACCAGTTGCGCGTCGCGATGTTCCCGGCGATCTCCCCGGACGACGTCGAGGCCCTGACGACGTGCATCGACTACGTCATCGAGCAGCTCTGACCGCTGTCCACCCCGACGATCCCGGAGTCGACGAAGCCGAGGGCGGCGCCTTCGGCCCTCGACTCCGGGATCGTTTCGGTCAGCTCTTCCTCGTCCGGAGTTTTCGGTAGGCGACGAAGAGCAGGACCAGGCCGGCCACGGCCAGCAGGCCGGGGCCGTAGGTCTTGGTCTTGTGGGCGGCGGAATCCGAGTCCGACCCGGACTTCTCGCCCCGGGCGGCGGAAGGGTCGGTCGATCGGTCGGTCCCGGTCGAGCCCGAGCCGCCCGTCGCGGGGCGGATCGAGTCCGGACGCGTGTCGTCCTTGAGGTCCACGCGGCGGACCTGACTGTTCTTGCCCTCGCTGCCGAACAGCAGCGCCTTGCCGTCACGGGCCCACGCGACCGACTCGCCCTGGCGCTGGATCGGTACGGCGACGCCGCCGACCTCCTTGCCCGGCGCGGAGTACACGGTCGCCGAGAAGTACGCGCGCAGCACGAAGCGTGAGCCGTCGGGCGAGAACGCGCCGTCGGTGACGGTGGATCCGACCGGCGCGATCCGCTTGAACGTGTTGATCCCGCCGGGCGTGAGCCTTTCGGGCTGTTCGTACAGGCCGCCGTCGAGTTCCTTGCTCGCGATGTACAGCTTGTTCGTCCGCGGATCCGTCAACAGTGCCTCGGCGTCGCGCGGGCCGTCGTCGTACTTGACCCGGAATTTGGTGGCCTTGACCGTCGCGTCGGCCAGTGTCCTGGGCTCCTCGAAGCGGTAGATCCACACCTCGGGCCACTTGCCGTGCAGGTTGTCGCCGATGTCGCCGACGAAGATCGCCGGCTTGCCCGCGTCGTCCTTGCCGATCGTGATCGCTTCCCAGTCGCGCGCGTCCACGCCCGACAGGGTGATCGTCGCCTTCGTGCTGCCGTCCTTGGCTATCGCGTACACCCGCGGCGCGTCGGAGCTGTCGTTGTGCGTCCAGTACACGTCCGGATGTTGTTCGCTGGCGACCAGGCCGCTGGACTCGGTGATCCGCTCGTCCTTGATCGTGAACAGGACGTCACCGTCGGCCGCCGCCGACGCCGGGACGGCCACCGCCAGGGCCGCCGCCACCGTGAGCGCACCGCTCCTGCGCAGCCACCCGCTTGCTCCGTTCATGCGTATCGCCGTGTCATGTCTCCAGCGTGCCGGCCGATCCGCGGTCGCGGTCGGCCAGGCACCGGATCGGGACGAAACGGTGGCGTGGTGGTCTCGGTACGGCCGGCGGGGACCGGGGCCGGGGTCCGGAGGGTCAGCGCATCAACGCGCCGATGATCACGGCGATCAGCAAAAGTGCCAGGGTGGCGGTGACGACACGGGTTCTGGTGCGGGGATTCACGCCCCGCAGCCTACGCGGCACGTGGGTGCGGCCGAATTCCGGCCGCACCCACCTGCCGCGGCGGGTCACGGGTCAAGCGTCGCGTGGGTCACACCATCGAGGCCGCGAGCCTGCGACGGAAAGCGGCCAGGACGGTGCGGTCACCGGTGCGCGACACGATCGTGCCGGGCCGGCGGCCCCACAGGTAGAGCAGCAGTTCGTCGGGCTCGCCGGCCACCGCGGCGTCGGCGAAGCCCGGATCGCGCGACATCGTGATGCCGGAGCGGTGCATCGTCAGCCGCCAGTGGTGTCGGTTGCTGTGCACGCCGACCGTGCGGCCGGTGACTCCGTCGCGCGCGTCGCGGTCGTAGTGGGCGGGCAGCAGCACGGTCAGCACCTCGTCGATGCCGTCCAGGGCCAACTGCTGGTCGAGCGGTCCGGGCGTGCCGACCGCCATCTCGATGTCGGCGCGGTGCACGGCGGCCTCGCGGGCCATCCGCCGGAACAGGAAGCCGGCGGTTCCCGGTTCGGGCCCCTCGCCCTCCCCCGGCTCGGCCGGTGTGGGGTCGAAATCCTCTCCCTCGATCGGGTCGAGCGGGTCACGCCCGGCCATCTCGTCCGCGAGCTCCGCGTGTGCGCGGGTGTACGTGTCGAGCAGATCCCCCTTGCTCGCGTCGCCCGGGTCGGGGCGGCGCGCCGGGCGAAGCTGCCCGGTGGCGCTGGTGTACATGAGCACGGAATGTCGTACGACGTCGGCGACCGTCCAACCGGGACAGGACGGTACCGGCGCGTCCATGTCCGTGACGGCCGCCTGGCCCAAGCGAAGACCTTCCGCCTGGAACAGGTGCTGGAACCGCACGTAGTCCATGTCGTCAAGGATTCCAGCGTTCCGGGTGAAGTGTCGATGGCCTACGTCACCCGTGCGCGTGAATCCCACGACAAGATTTCGCCTGTCGTACACCCGTACTGACGCTGTGTCAGATCTTGACCACGGGATTACCGGACACCGACCGTGTCGACGAGACACGGGGTGTGGGAATCGTCACGGCGACCGCGCGCGAGTCCGCGTCGGGCTTGGTCGTCTTGGTCGTCTCGGTCGCCGACGTGGTCGCCGGCACCGCCGCAGCGGGTCGCATCGCGCGCACCACCGTGCTCGGCCGCAACCTGATCCCCGCGTGTCGCGCGAGCAGCACACCGACCACGATCGCCGCGGCCAACGAGATCAGGCCGCCCGCGAGCAGCCCGGCGCGCGGGCCGAACCGCTCCGCGAGCCAGCCCGTGAGCGGGCCGCCCAGGGGGGTGCCGCCCATGAACACGAGCATGTAGATGCCCATCACCCGGCCGCGCATCGCGGGGTCGCTGCCCAGTTGCACGGTCGAGTTCGCGGCGGTGTTGAAGGTCAGGCCGGCGATGCCGATCGGCACCAGCATGAGCGCGAAGCTCCAGTAGCCGGGCATCAGCGCGGCGGTCGTCTCCAGCACGCCGAACGCGATCGCGGCGCCGACCAGGACCCGCAGCCGGGTGCGTCCGCGTCGGGCCGCCAGCAGTGCTCCGGCCAGCGAACCGACCGCGAACACGGTGTTCAACAGGCCGAACGAGCCGGGTCCGGCGTGGAAGACCTGATTGGAGAAGGCCGCCAGGGTGACCGCGAAGTTGAAGCCGAAGGTGCCGATGAAGCCGACCAGCGCGATCGCCACGAGCAGGTCGGGCCGGGCCCGCACATACCGCAGCCCCTCGCGCAGTTGTCCCTTCTCGCGCGCCACGACCGGCATGGTCAGCAGTTCGGACTCGCGCATCGCGAACAGGCCGATCAGCACCGCGACGTAGGACACCGCGTTGACCACGAACACCCAGCCGGTGCCGATCGCGGTGATCAGCAGGCCACCGACGGCCGGGCCGACGATCCGTGCGAGCTGGAAGTTGGCCGAGTTCAGGCTGACCGCGTTGGCCAGGTCCTTGCGTCCGACCATCTCGATCACGAACGCCTGGCGGGCCGGATTGTCCACGACGGTGGCCAGGCCCAGCCCGAAGGCGAGCAACCACACATGCCACACCTGGACCGAGCCGCTCAGGACCAGTACCGCCATGACGGCGGCGAGCAGGCCCATCGCGGTCTGCGTGCCGATCAGCAAAAGACGCTTGCGGTAGCGGTCGGCGAGCACGCCGCCCCACAAACCGAACAACAACATGGGGAGAAACTGGAGCCCGGTGGTGATGCCGAGCGCGGTCGTGCTGCCGGTGAGCTTGAGCACGAGCCAGTCCTGCGCGATGCGCTGCATCCAGGTGCCGGTGTTGGACACCGTCTGGCCTGCGGCGAAAAGCCGGAAGTTGCGGTTGCGTAGTGATGAGAAGGTGCCGGCTGTCGCCGCCACGGGCTCCCCTTTCGTCGTACGGATCGGCCTGGGCCGGATGAACACACATCCCGTCCCTCGACGACCGGGGCCGTGGACCGAAGTCCGACGACCGGGGCCGTACCACCGAACCGCGACGCGAGCGCGCCCGCGCTACGCCTGTGCCAGCTTCTCCAGCACGGGCAAGGCCGCGCGCAACGCCTCGTTCTCCTCGGGGGAAAGCTGCGCGAGGTGCTCCGCGAGCCAGGCGTTGCCCAGCCTGCGGTTCTCCTCGACGACGGCGGCGGCGGGCTCGGTCGCGGAGACCACGACCTGCCTGCGGTCGTCGGCGTGCGGTTCGCGCCGGACCAGGCCGCGCTCCTCCAGGCCGGCGATCACCCGTGTCATGGACGGCGGTTGCACCTTTTCCTGCCGGGCGAGTTCACCCGGAGTCATGGCGCCGCGCGCGACCAGCACGGTCAACACCGAGAGCTGGGTGGGACTGAGCGTCTCGTCGGCCCGCTGGTTGCGCAGGCGGCGAGAGAGCTTCAAAACCGAGGCACGGAGTGCTGACACCGTGGCGCGGTCGGGTTCGGACGGGGACACGTTTTTTAGCTTAACTCTTTACTCTCGCTAACTTCCAATGGATTGCCTCGCCGGGATATTCCCTCGGCTGTCGCGTGCGCCACAATCGGCCCGGTGATCTTCCGGGTCCCGGGCTCGTGGACATGGCACCGCCGATGGGACCGCTCTCCCGGTCCGCGGCCCGCGGCAGCGCTCCGTGCTCGCGCCGCCGGCCTTTGCGCCACCGGCCGGCCGCGCGCGCTACTTCACGCCGAGGACCTGCTCGATCGGGTCGATGGCGAAGTGCACGACGAACAGCGCGGAGACGATCCACAGCAGCAGCGGGATCTCGCGGACCTTGCCGGTGGCGGCCTTGAGCACGACGTACAGGATGAAGCCCGCGCCGATTCCGGTGGTGATGCTGTACGTGAACGGCATCAGCGCGATCGTCGCGAAGGACGGCACGGCCACCGTCATGTCGTCCCAGTCGATGTGCTTGATCTGCGCCATCATCAGCGCGCCGACCACGACGAGCGCGGGTGTCGCGGCCTGCGCCGGGACGAGCTTGGCGAGCGGCGTGAACAACAGGGCGAGGGCGAACAGGCCACCGGTGACGAGGTTGGCCAGGCCGGTACGGGCGCCCTCGCCCACGCCGGCGGTGGACTCGACGAAGACCGTGGTGGAGGACGCCGACGCGCCGCCGCCCGCGATCGCGCCCACCGACTCGACGGTGAGGATGCGGCCCAGGCCGGGCACCTTGCCCTGCTCGTCGAGCAGCCCCGCCTCGCGACTCACGCCGATGATGGTGCCCATGCCGTCGAAGAAGTTCGACAGCAGCAGCGTGAAGATCAGCAGCGACGCGGTGATGAAGCCGACCTGACCGAACGCGCCGAACAGGTCGACGTCGCCGATCAGTCCGAAGTCGGGGGTGTCGATCACGCCGGACGCCTCGGGCGCGGTCAGGCCCCAGTCGGCCTGGTCGAGGCCGGCCGCGTTGTGGATGATCACCGCGAGGACGGTCGAGGCGATCATCCCGATCAGGATCGCGCCGGAGACCTTGCGCACGAGCAGCACGAACGTCAGCAGGAGCCCGAAGCAAAAGACGAGCGCCGGCCAGCCCTTGAGGTCACCGCCCGCGCCGAGGGTGACCGGCACGGTGGAGTCCGCGGCGTCCGGGACCCGCGTGACGATGCCGGCACTGACCAGACCGACCAGGGTCACGAACATCCCGATGCCGACCCCGATGGCCTGCTTGAGCGCGAGCGGGATCGCGTTCATGATCGCCTCGCGCAGGCCGGTCGCGGCGAGCACGAGCAGCCCGACGCCTTCCAGGACCACCAGGCCCATCGCCTCGTCCCAGCTCATCTGCGGCGCGACCTGGAACGCGACCATGGCGTTGATGCCCAGCCCCGCGGCGAGCGCGAGCGGGATGTTGCCGACGACGCCCATCAGGATCGTCATGACCGCGGCGACCAGCACGGTCGCGGTGACCAACTGCGGCTGGGACAGGTGCTGGTGGTACTTGTCCTCGGCCGACCCGAGGATGACGGGATTCAAGACGATGATGTAGGCCATCGCGAAGAACGTGGCGAGGCCGCCGCGTATCTCGCGTACCGGCGTCGAGCCTCGCTCGGTGATCTTGAAGAAGCGGTCGAGGCCGCTCTTCGCGCCGCCGTCGATCTTCGGCGGGGTCGGCTCGGTGGTGGCGTCGGCCTGGGGGGACATGCGGATCCTCGGAGCGTGGGAACGGGGAGTCGAGACACGCGCACGGCACACATGGGACACATGCACCGGGAGACCCTGAAAGGGTGCCAGACACCACAGCCGAAACGGGAACCGGTCCCGCCGCATGCGCGTCGGGGCGCACTCCGCCCCGACGGGGGCCGGCAAGTAGCCTTGCCGACGTGAGCAGGCACGGGAGCGGGAAACGACGGCGCAGCTCGCCGGATCCGGACGACTCGGGCTCCGGCGCGAGCGGCGAGCACACGGCGCACGGATCCGAGCCTTATGAGCCGGGCGGCTACGAGCCGAGCGGCTACGAGCCGGGTGGGCACGAACCGACCGCCTACGAGCCGAGCGGGTACGAACCGCCGGCCCCGGACGCGCAGCCGTACGACCCGCAGCCTTACGACCCGCAGCCCTACGAACCACAGCCCTACGACCCCGGCGCCTACGACGCGGGCACCTACGACCCGGCGCAGTACGACTCCGGGACCTACGAGGCGCAGCACCCCTACGAGGCGGATTCCTACGAGGCGGCCGCCTACGGCGCGAGCGCGTACGACCCCGACCGGGACGCGGCCCGCGCCGGCCACACCGCCGAGTTCGGCGCGCCGACCGACGACCCCGTCGAGGCCGCCGCCCCCGAGCCGGCCTCGGGCTCC
>NZ_WWJX01000915.1 GCF_009865215.1 Streptomyces sp. SID3343
GCGTGACATCGGCGCGGGGTTCGTCGCGCCGCGCCCCGGGCCCCCGAACGCGCCCGCCTCGCTGACCGGTGCCTACGGCCTGGCCTGGCGCCTCCAGCGCGGCACGCTCGTGGCCTGGATCGCGAGCTTCGCCTTCACCGGCGCACTGTTCGGCAGCATCGTCGACGGCGCGGACGACCTGGTCGGCAAGAACGACCAGACCCGCAAGATCATCGAACGCATGGGCGGCCACCAGTCGCTCACCGATTCCTTCATGGCCACGCTGGTGGGCCTGTTGGGCCTGATCTGCGTCGTCTTCACGACGGCGGCCGTCCTGCGGCTGCGCACCGAGGAGACCGAGGAACGCGCCGAGCCCGTGCTCGCCAACGCGGTCGGCCGGCTGCGCTGGGCGGGCGGCCACGTGGTCGTCGCCTACGTCGGGACGCTGCTCGTACTCGGCGCCGGCGGGCTGACGATGGGCATCGCGTACGGTATCGCGGCCGACGACGTCGGCGGCCAGGTCCCGCGGGTGCTGGCCGCGGCCCTGGCCCAGGCCCCCGCCGTATGGATCCTGACCGGCCTCGCGGTGCTGGTCTTCGGCGCCTTCCCCCGCCTGACCGCCGCGGTGTGGGGTCTGGTCGCGATCGTCATCGGCATCGGCTGGGTGGGTCCGGCCCTGGACCTGCCCCAAGGGGTGCTCGACGTCTCGCCGTTCGGCCACCTGCCCAAGCTGCCGGGTACGGACTTCGTCGCCGCCCCGTACATCTGGCTCCTGGCCCTGTCCGTCCTCCTCCCGGTGGCCGGACTCACCGCCCTGCGCCGCCGGGACATGGGCAAGTAGGCCACCGAAAGGGTGACTTCCGGCCAAGCGCCGAACCCGGATCCCACCGGCCCGGGCCGACTCGGAACCCACCGACCCGGGTCGGCCCCCTTCCCACCGACCCGGGCCGGCCCGGATCCCACCGGCCCGGGTCGGCCCGCCCTCACCCCACACCCCGACCTGCGACGGCAACCCCACGCCCCACGCCCCACGTCCCGAGTCCCGCCTCCCGCGTCCGCTCGCCGCCGCCGCCCCCGCGGTCAGCCCATCTCCTCCAGCGTCTTGCCCTTGGTCTCCTTCACGAACCTGAGCACGAACGGGATCGACAGGACCGCGAAGCACGCGTAGATCACGTAAGTGGCCGAAAGGTTCCAGTCGGACAGGGTCGGAAACGACACCGTGATCGCCCAGTTGGCGATCCACTGGGCCGCGGCGGCCACGCCGAGCGCGGCGGCGCGGATCTTGTTGGGGAACATCTCACCCAGGAAGACCCACACCACCACGCCCCACGAGAGCGCGAAGAACAACACGAACGAGTGGGCCGCGATCAGCGCGACCGTGCCCTCGGTGTCCGGGAGCTTGATGCTCTTGCCCTGGCCGGTTCGCGCCGAGAACGCCCACGCGACGAGGCCGAGCGAGACCGCCATGCCCGCCGAGCCGATCAGGGCGAGCGGTCGCCGACCCACCCGGTCCACGAGGGCGATCGCGATCACGGTGCCGATGATGTTGATGATCGACGTCGTGAACGAGTACAGGAACGAGCTGTTCGGGTCGATGCCCACCGACTGCCACAGCGACGCCGAGTAGTAGAAGATCACGTTGATGCCGACGAGTTGCTGGAAGACCGAAAGCCCGATGCCGATCCACACGATCGGCAGGAAGCCGAACCGACCGCCGAGCAGATCCTTGAACGTGGACTTGTGCTCGCGGCGCATCGCGTCCTCGATCTCGTGCACTCGCGCGTCCAGGTCCACGTCGGAACTCTCCACCTCCGCAAGCACCTTCTTGGCCTGTTCCACGCGCCCCACCGAGATCAGGAACCGCGGCGACTCCGGGATGGCGAACGAGAACAGGCCGTACAGCACCGCCGGCAGCACCATCACGCCGAGCATCACCTGCCACGCCTCCAGGCCGAAGATCAGCTTCCCGCGCTGGTCGTCGTCGGCGAGGTTGAGGATGCCCCAGTTGACGAGTTGCGAGACCGCGATGCCGGTGACGATCGCCGCCTGCTGGAACGAGCCCAGGCGCCCTCGATAGGCCGGCGGCGCCACCTCCGCGATGTAGGCCGGGCCGATCACCGAGGCCATGCCGATCGCGATGCCGCCCAGTACCCGCCACGCCGCCAGGTCCCACAGGGCGAACGGCAGCGCCGAGCCCACCGCGCTGATCGCGAACAGCACGGCCGAGATCTGCATGCATCGGATCCGGCCGATCCGGTCGGCGATCCGGCCCGCGATAGCGGCGCCCACCGCACAGCCGATCAGCGCCGCGGCGACCACCTGCGCGAGCAGCCCGGAGCCCACGTCGAATTTGCCGCGGATGCCCTCGACGGCGCCGTTGATCACCGAACTGTCGTAGCCGAACAGGAAGCCGCCCATCGCCGCGGCGGCGGTGATGAAGACGACGTGACCGAGATGGTCCGTGTAGGGCGCCCCGCCCGAATGCCCGACCTCCGCTGTGCTGCCGGCCATCGCCGCCTCCTGTGCTCGTCCCATCGGCGCCGCCGTCGCGCCGATCCACGGGGTGCCGTGGTGTCTGGGCTTTTACTGTTGCCCGACTTCCCCGGACTAACCATTCGGATGCGCCCGGATGGCGCTTCCCGCGTGCGACTCGCGCAAGTGTCGGTACAGTCCCTGCGTGGGCGGGGTGTGGCACGAGTGGGGCGCGGTGTTGCTGACGTGCGCGCTCGCGCTCCCGGTGGGCGTGGCGCTCGCGGTGTTTCGGCCCCGGACCGCGGTCGCGGTCGGCATCTTCGCCGGGACGGCTCCGTGGGTGTGGATGGTGCTCACCCCCAAGGGCCACGGGCGCGCGGTGAGCGCTGTGCCGCTGCGTGACCTGATCACGGTGCTCGGGGCGGATCCCACCACGGTGGTCGTTCAGGTGGGCGCCAACCTGCTGATGTTCGCCGCGCTGGGCTTCCTGCTTCCGGTGCGCTCGGCCTCGTTCGCCGGTCACGCGGGGCTGTGCCGGGTGGCCGCCGTGGCGGCGGTGGCCTCCACGACCCTCGAAGCGGCGCAGTGGGTACTGGCGATCGGCCGGGTTTCGTCGGTCGACGACGTCCTGCTGAACACGGCCGGCGCCGTCGTCGCGGCGGCGATCTCGCCGCGTCGATGGATCGGCCGCCACGCCGCGCCGGCTCCCGGGCAGGCGGGACCGGGACGGCCGGCTCGCGAAATGGGCTGACCGCGTCCCACGCCGTTCCGGCCCGGCCCGACGGCCTGGCAACTCCCTTGCCCAGCCCGGCCGGACCGGCTCCGCGAGAACTCTTGACAGTGCCGAGAGAGCGGGCCTACTTTCCTCTACAACTCTTAGGAAGGTTTCCTAACAGTGGGGGAAAGGATGGTCGTCCATGGCCGGAAGCACCGATCGCGGCGCGGGAGCGTCGGGGCGGGAGCAGGCCGGACGGCCGAGCCTTTTGCGCGCCATCAACGACCGGGCCGCGCTCGAACTCCTGTTGCGGCACGGGCGGCTGTCCCGGGGTCAGATCGGCTCGATGACGGGCTTGTCCAAGCCGACCGCCTCGCAGTTGCTCTCCCGCCTGGAGGCGGCCGGCCTGGTCTTGGGGGTCGGCACCACCGAGGGCGGCCGAGGTCCCGGCGCCCAGCTGTACGAACTCAACCCGGCGGCGGGTCACGTCGCGGGCCTGGACGTCACGCCCGCCCGGATCAAGGTGGCCATCGCCGACCTGACCGGGCACGTGGTCGGCGAGTACGAACTGCCCACGTCTCGCAAGGAAGCGGCGGACACTCCGAGCCGGATCAGCGAGGCCGTGCGCGCCGCGGCGGCCCCCGCGGGACTGGACATCGCCGATCTCGCGCACATCGTGATCGGCATCCCCGGCGCGTTCGACCCCACCAACGAGCAGTTCCGCTACGGCCGGCACCTCGCCGGGTGGCACTCCCCCGGCGTGCTGGACAAGATCCGCGCCGAGGTGGGCGTCACGGTCGACGTCGAGAACGACGTCAACCTCGCGGCGATCGCCGAGCAGCGCGACGGAACCGCGCGTGACGGCGGCGACTTCGTGCTGCTGTGGGTCGACGAGGGCATCGGCTGCGCGATCGTGCTCGGTGCCCGACTGCATCGCGGCTCCACCGGCGGGGCCGGCGAGGTCGGCTACATGCCGCTGCCCGGCGCGCCGTTGCCGCACGACGTCGGCCGGCGCAACACCGGCGGATTCCAGCAACTCGCGGGCGCGCCCGCCGTACTGTCCCTGGCCCGCGCGTACGGCGTGGGCAGTCGCAGCGCGGCGCAGGCGGTCGCGCGCGCGGTGCGTTCGACCGACACCCGCGGCGGCGCCTTCCTGGACGAGTTGGCACACCGACTCGCGGTCGGCCTCGCGGTGATCGTCTCCGTCCTGGATCCCGGGCTCGTCGTACTGTCCGGGGCGATCCCCCTGGCCGGCGGGGAGGCCCTGCGCACGCGCGTGGTCGAGGACCTCCATCGACTCGCGATCGCCCGCCCACGCGTCCTGCTCGGCAACGTGCCCGACGACCCCGTCCTGGCCGGCGCCGTACACGCGGCCCTGGACGTCGCCCGCGACGTCGTGTTCACCACGGCCTGAGCCCTCTTTTACGTCAACACCCGGTACGGACAGGGCAGTTCACGCACGGATCGACACCGCATCACGCGGCGGAGCACAACGCCACCCGGCACAGCGCGACCCGGTACGGCACCCCGGTACAGCACCCCGGCAAGGAACGGTACGTCCCCGAGACCGCACACACCCCGTGCGGCACGGCCCCCCGGCGTCGCGCGGATCGTCCGCGACGCCGTCTCCGGAGGAGGACCCAGTGCACAGAAGAACCCCACGGCTCGGCCGCAAGACCGCGACACTCGCGTGCGCCGCCACCCTGGCCCTGATGGCGTCGGCGTGCGCCGGCGGCGACGGCGGAGGCGGTACCGGTGCCGGTGACGCGCCCGACAAGAAGGTCACCATCACCTTCTGGCACGGCTGGAGCGCCGAGAGCGAGACCAACGCGGTCAAGGACCTCGTCGCGAAGTTCAACGTGACGCACCCCAACATCAAGGTCAAGATCGTCTCGAACGTCACCGACGACAAGATCACCCAGGGCATCCGCTCCGGCAAGGGCCCCGACGTCGTGTCCTCGTTCACCACCGACAACGTGGGCCAGTTCTGTTCGTCGGGCTCGTGGACCGACCTCGCGCCGTGGCTGACCCAGTCGAACATCGACGTGAACACCACGTTCCCCAAACCCGTCCTGGACTACACGCAGTTCCAGGGCAAGCGCTGCTCGCTGCCGCTGCTGGCCGACTCCTACGGGCTCTACTACAACAAGGACATGTTCGCCGCCGCGGGCATCACCGCGCCGCCCAGGACGCTGACCGAGTTGACCGAGGTCTCGAAGAAGCTCAACCAGCTCAACGGCGACGGCTCCTTCAAGGTCGCGGGCTTCGTACCGACCTTCCACGCCTACGAGTTCACCCCGGGGCACACGCTCGCGCAGTTCGGTCCGACCTACCAGACCCCCGACGGCAAGTCGAACCTGGGCAAGGACCCGATGGTCCCGCAGTTCCTGGAGTGGCAGAAGAAGTTCGTCGAGTCGCAGGGCGGCCTCGACAAGCTGGAGAAGTTCCGCAGCACGTTCGGGCAGGAGTTCTCCGCCGAGAACCCGTTCCAGACCGGCAAGATCGCGATGACCATGGACGGTGAGTGGCGCACCGCGATGCTCAAGGAGCAGGCTCCCGATCTCAACTACGGCACCGCCCCCTTCCCGGTCCCGGACGACCAGGTGGACAAGTACGGCCGCAGCTACCTCGCCGGCACCGTGATCGGGATCGGTAAGGGAAGCCATCACCAGCGCGCGGCCTGGGAGTTCGTCAAGTTCGTGACCACGGACACCGATGCGTTGAACTCGTTCGCGGGGGCCATCCACAACGTGCCCAGCACCAACGCCGCGCTCGCCGCGTCGCCGTTGGCCAACGACGAGCACTTCAAGCCGTTCATCGACGCCTTCAAGCACCCGGCCAGCAACACCACGCCGGCCAGCCCCAACGGCGGCAAGTACCAGGTCACCTTCCAGGAGTTCGCGTACAAGTGGGAGGCCGGTCAGGTCTCGGACCCGTCCAAGGGGCTCACCGAACTGGATCACCAGATCGACACCGACGCGGCTCAGGTGAAGTGATTCCGATGCTCGAACTCACGCACCCCACACGGCTTTCGGTCCCCAGGAGGGTGTGAGTGATGGCCACGACCACACCTACCGCGGTGCAGGCGAAGGCAAAGGCCCCGGTGGCGAAGGTTGCGGTCTCGGCGGCGCTGCGGGCGCAGCGCCGCCGGCGGAACCTGCGCACTCTCGCGTTCCTGTCGCCGTGGATCATCGGGTTCTCGATCTTCTTCCTGTACCCGCTGTGCGCGACCGTCTACTACTCGTTCACCCGCTACGACCTGATCAATCCGCCCGAGTGGGTGGGCCTGCGCAACTGGAACTACGTCCTGAACGACTATCCGCCGCTGTGGCAGGCGATGCGGAACACGTTGTGGCTGGTCGTGGTGATGGTGACGCTGCGGGTGACGTTCGGCCTCGGCCTGGGGATGCTGGCGATCCGACTCAAGCGCGGGGGCGGGCTGTTCCGGACGCTGTCGTATCTGCCGTATCTGGCGCCGCCGGTGGCGGCCACGATCGGCTTCGCGTTCCTGCTCAATCCCGGCACCGGGCCGGTGAATCACATCCTGGGCAACCTGGGCCTGCCGCAACCCGGTTGGTTCAGCAATCCGGACTGGTCCAAGCCGGCCCTGACCATGCTCGCGGTGTGGGGCATCGGTGACCTGTTGGTGATCTTCACCGCGGCGCTGCTCGACGTGCCGCGCGAGCAGTACGAGGCGGCCGAACTCGACGGCGTCGGACCCTGGCAGCGCTTTCGCTACGTGACGTGGCCGGCCATCACGCCGGTGGTGCTGTTCGCGGTGGTGACGGGCGTGATCCAGACCATGCAGTACTACACGCAGGCGATGGTGGCCGGGAAGGTCTCCAGCGGGATCATCGGCAACTCGGGCCAGCCGTTCGAGCCGGGATACCCGCAGGGCACCACCCTGACGCTGCCGCAACTCGTGTACCAGGAAGGCTTTTCGACCTTCAACACGGGAGCGGCTTCGGTCCTGTCGCTGATCCTGTTCGCGATCGCGATGGCCTTCACCTTCCTGCTGCTGCGGCGCCGTTCCGGCCTGCTCGACGACGACTGACGGCACCTCTCTACGACGACTGAAAGGGATCGGATCCATGGCCCAGACCGTCACGGCCGCGGCCGTCACCGTCGTGGCACCACCCGCCCCGCGCAAGAGCGCGCCGAGCGGCCGGCGCAAGCGCGTGTTGACCTGGATCGGTGTGCACGCGCTCGCCGTTGCCGCCGTGCTGTTCTTCATTCTTCCGTTCGTGTTCTTGTTCCTGACCTCGGTGATGAGCAACAAGCAGGCGCTGACCAGCGATCTGTGGCCCACGTCGTGGGAGTGGGGCAACTACACCAAGGTGATGCGCACCCCCGGGTTCGGTACGTGGTGGCGCAACACGCTGATGTACGCGGGCCTGGGCACGTTGTTCACGGTGGTCTCCAGCCTGCCGGTGGCCTACGCGTTGGCGAAGTTCCGCTTCCGCTTCCGCGGCGTGGCATTGATGCTGGTCATCTCGTCGATGATGCTGCCGCCCCAGGTGATCATCATCCCGATGTACATCTTCTGGGCCAAGCAGATGCACCTGAGCGGGACGCTGTGGCCGCTGATCATCCCGATGGCCTTCGGCGACGCGTTCACGATCTTCCTGCTTCGGCAGTTCCTGCTCACCATCCCGTCCGAATACCTGGACGCCGCCCGGGTGGACGGCTGCGGCGAGTTGCGCATCCTGATCTCGATCGTGGTGCCGATGATCCGCCCCGCGATAGCGGCGGTCGCCCTGTTCCAGTTCTTCTATTGCTGGAACGACTACTTCGGACCACAGGTGTACGCGTCGGAGAATCCGGGGGCGTGGACGTTGTCCTACGGCCTGGAGTCGTTCAAGGGCGCGCACCAGGTCAACTGGAACCTGATGATGGCCGCGACGCTGCTGGTCATGGCGCCGGTGATCCTCGTGTTCTTCTTCGCGCAGAAAGCCTTCATCGAAGGCGTTACTTTGACGGGAGTAAAGGGTTGAAGCTCGCGGTGGTGGGCGGCGGTTCCACGTATACGCCCGAACTGGCCGACGGCTTCGGCCGGTTGGCGGAAACCTTGCCGATCGACGAACTGGTCCTGGTCGATCCGTCGGTGGAACGGCTCGAACCGGTCGGCGCCGTGGTGCGCCGGATCCTGGCCCGCTACGGTCACCCGGCCCAAGTCACCCTCACCAGCGATCTGGACGCGGGCGTCGAGGACGCGGGCGCGGTGCTGTTCCAGCTCCGGGTGGGCGGTCAGGAGGCCCGCGCGCGTGACGAGGCGTGGCCGCTGGACTGCGGGTGTGTGGGCCAGGAGACCACCGGCGCGGGCGGGTTGGCCAAGGCACTGCGCACGGTGCCGGTCGTCCTGGACGCGGCCGAGCGGGTTCGCCGGGCCGCGCCGAACGCGTGGCTGGTCGACTTCACCAACCCGGTGGGCATCGTCACGCGCGCGCTGCTGGACGCGGGTCACCGCGCGGTGGGGCTGTGCAACGTCGCGATCGGCTTCCAGCGGCGCTTCGCCGCGCTGCTCGGGGTCGCGCCGGAGCGGGTGCGGCTCGACCACGTGGGCCTGAACCATCTCACGTGGGAACGCGGCGTGTACCTCATGGACGACGACGGCGTGCCCGGTCCCGATCTGTTGCCCGGGCTCCTCGCGACGCACGGCCCGGAACTCGCCGCCGAGGTCGTGCTCCCGGTCGACCTGATGCGCCGTCAGGGCATGGTCCCGTCCTATTACCTGCGCTACTTCTATGCCCACGACGCGGTGGTCGCGGAGCAGCGGCACACCACGTCCAGGGCCGAGGAGGTGGCCGCGATCGAGCGCGAACTGCTCGACCTGTACGCCGATCCCACCCTCGACACCAAGCCCGCGCTGCTCGAACAGCGCGGCGGGGCCTACTACTCGGAGGCCGCGGTGAACCTGGTCGCGGCGCTGGCCGGGACGCACGAGGGCGAGGGCGTACAGATCGCCGACGTGCGCAACCGGGGCACGCTGCCGTTCCTGCCCGACGAGGCGGTGATCGAGGTGCCGGCGCTGGTGGACGTCAACGGCGCGACGCCGCTGCCGGTGGGGCCGGTGGGGCCGTTGCAGGCGGGACTGATCGCGCATGTGGCGGCGTACGAGGAACTCGCGCTCGACGCGGCGCTGCGGGGTGGGCGCGACCGGGTGTTCGCGGCGTTGCTGGCGCACCCGTTGGTGGGCCAGTACGACATCGCGGAGGCGCTGACGGATCGGCTGTTGGCGGAGAACAAGGAGCACCTGCCGTGGGCGCGGTGACGGCCTCGTCCCCCATCGTGCTGGCGATCGACGCGGGCAACTCGAAGACCGACGTCGCGGTGGTGACGGCGGAGGGCGCGGTACTGGGGCGCGGCCGCGGCGCGGGCTTCGCGCCGTACCTGCTCGGCGAGCACGAGGCCGTCGACGTGGTGGCCGCGCTGGTGGAGGACGTCCTGCGGTCGGCGGGGGTGAGCGAGCCGGTGGAGCATGTGGCCGCCTATCTCGCCAACGTCGACCTTCCGGTCGAGGAGCAGCGGCTGCACAAGGCGGTCGAGGAACGCGCGTGGGGCCATACGGTCACCGTCTCCAACGACACCTTCGCGGTGCTGCGCTCGGGCACGGGCGCGCCGCGCGGGGTGGCGGTGGTGTGCGGTGCGGGGATCAACTGCGTGGGTCTGCTGCCCGACGGGCGAACCGCCCGCTTCCCCGCCCTCGGCCGGATCACCGGGGACTGGGGCGGCGGGATCGGCCTCCTGGAGGAGGTCATGTGGTCGTCGGTGCGGGCGGAGGACGGCCGCGGCCCGGCGACCGCCCTCGCCCGGGCCACCGCCGCGCACTTCGGCCGGCCGACGGCAACGGCGGTGGCGGAGGCGGTCCATCTGGGTGCCTTGGACGAGAAGCGCCTGCACGAGCTGGTCCCCCTGCTGTTCCGGGTCGCCGACGCGGGCGACGAGGTGGCCGAGAACCTGATCGGCCGTCAGGCCGAGGAGGTCTCCCTGCTGGCCATCACCGCCCTGGGCCGACTGGATCTGCTCACCGAGGCGGCCGACGTGGTTCTGGGCGGCGGAGTCCTGGCCGCCCGGGAACCACGCCTGATCACCGGCGTCGAACGCCGGATCCTCAAGGCTGCCCCGAGAGCCGTGATCCGCATCGCGGTCGACGCCCCGGTGGTGGGCGCGGCCCTCCTGGGCCTGGACCGCCTACGCGCGGACGGCCGCACCACGATCCCCGACCCCCAAGAAGCCGAACGAAAACTCCGAGCAGCCCTACGCATCACCCAACCGACGAGAACCTGACACCCCAGCAACACCCGGCCCCAGCGGAGGGGAAGCCGACCCAGCCGCGGGCCTCCCCCGGGAGCCCCGCGGCTGCCCCACACCCCGCGGCTGTCCCACACCCCGGGCCACGGGGCCTGACGGGGCCGCCCCCGTCGAAGTAAACCCGCAGCCAACACCCCCAACGCAACGGGTGGTGCGGGTGGGAACCAAAAAAACCCACCCAAAACCCCACCGCAACCCACAACACCAACCCCCGACAACCCACCAGGGCCATGCGGCCACGAACAAGGCGGACCGGCCCCGACCAGGCTCCCGCACGGCCTGGAAGGGAACGCCATGGGCGCCACCAAAAACTCCGGACGGCGCACAGCCGCCGACCCCGCATGACGAACTCCGCCCCGCCGACGCTGACCCGAGACCGCTCGACCTGGTTCCTCTATCTCCACATGGCCGCGTTCGGCTATTTCCTCTACAGCTTCGGCCCCTCCGTCGCGCTCCTGGGCGACGACCTGCGCATCGGCAACGCCGTGGCCGGCCTGCACAGCACCGCCTACGCCGGCGCCGGCATTTTGATAGCCCTGCTCGGCGACCGCCCGATGCGCCGCTTCGGCCGAGGCCCGACCCTGTGGGCCGGCTGCGGCCTGCTCAACGCCGGCGTCCTCGCGTACTGCCTGGCCGGTACGCCCGCCGTGTCCCTCGCCGCGGCCCTGCTGTGCGGCTTCGGCGCCTTCCTGGTCGTCAACGTGGCCGGCACCGCGCTCGCCGACCATCACGGCTCGGCAGCCGGCCCAAGCGCGCTGAGCGAGGCGAACGGCCTGGCCGCCGGCGTCGGCATGGTCGCCCCGCTGCTGATCGGCGTCCTGGACTCCGGCCCGGGCTGGCGCTGGGCCATGGCCGTGGTACCTGTCCTCTTCGGCACCCTCGCCCTCACCCTCGGCCGCACCAAAGTCCCCGACACGGCGCCGGCCACCCCACACCCGCAAACCCACCCAAAGCCACCGACCAACGCGACCGTCACCACCGACACGAACCCACTCACC
>NZ_WWJX01000916.1 GCF_009865215.1 Streptomyces sp. SID3343
GCCGTGGCTCCCGCCCCCTCCGCTTCCCCCGGAGTCCCCGCCGCCGGTGCCCCCGCCGTGGCCGCCGTCCCCACTGCCGCCCCCGCCGCCGTCCCCACTGAACAGCGGTTCGCCGCCGACCTCGGCCGCCGCCTCCACCGCGTCCTCGCGGCGCTGCCGGCGGCGTTCCTCCTCAAGCCGTCGCTGCCGCTCCTCGGGCGTCTCCCCGGGCTCGCCGGCACCGAATATGGGGTGTGGCTCGTACGGTGGCTGGGTCATGGTCGTGCTCCCCGTGTCGCGAATTCGTGCGAGGGGCAATCTACCGGCGTCGTCGGGCCGTGCGTTCGGGGCCGAACGTACGGCCCCGACGCGCGACATCCGGACCGGCAGCAGCAGTACAGGAGGAAACAGATGGCGAAGGCGCCCGCGTTCGACCCGGCCGATCCGCTCGGGATCGACGACCTGCTCGACCCCGAGGACAAGGCGATCCGCGACACCGTGCGCCGCTACTGCGCCGACCACCTCACGCCGCACGTGGCGCAGTGGTTCGAGCGCGGCGAGTTGCCGGTGCGCGAGGTCGCGCGCGGGCTCGGCGGGATCGGGGTGCTGGGCATGCATCTGGAGGGCTACGGCTGCGCCGGTACGAGCGCCGTGCAGTACGGCCTGGCCTGCCTGGAGGTGGAGGCGTGCGACTCGGGCCTACGCTCGCTGGTGTCGGTACAGGGCTCGCTGGCGATGTTCGCGATCCACCGCTTCGGCAGTGAGGAACACCGGCGGACCTGGCTGCCCCGGATGGCCGCCGGCGACGCGATCGGCTGCTACGGCCTGACCGAGCCCGACCACGGGTCGGACCCGGCCTCGATGCGCACGCACGCCGAGCGCGACGGCGACGACTGGCTGCTCAACGGCCGCAAGATGTGGATCACCAACGGGTCGGTGGCGGACGTCGCGGTGATCTGGGCGCAGGCCGAGGAGGGCATCCGCGGCTTCGTCGTGCCGACCGACACCGCCGGGTTCTCGGCCGTCGACATCAAGCACAAGATGTCCCTGCGCGCGTCGGTCACCAGCGAGTTGACGTTCGACGACGTGCGACTGCCGGCCGACGCGGTACTGCCCGACGTGGTCGGCATGCGCGGCCCGCTCACGTGTCTGGGGGAGGCCCGCTACGGCATCGTGTGGGGTTCGGTCGGCGCGGCCAGGGCGTGCTTCGAGGCCGCGCTCGACTACGCGGGCTCGCGCGAGCAGTTCGGCCGACCGATCGCCGGATTTCAGCTCGAATATCCGGTGATCCGGCACATGAACAATCTCGAATCGGTGCTCACCTACGAGGGCACCTCCGAGATGCACACCCTCGTGATCGGCAAGGCGCTCACCGGGCTCGACGCCTTCCGCTGACCTCGCCGTCCCCTCGAATCCCCGTGAGTCCCACCGGCTTTGCGTGCCGTTTGCCCAGGCATCGCCAGGGCAGACGTCCGACCGACCGGAAGTCGGAACAACCGGGTCGGGCACCGCTCCGGAGACCAGTGGGGACAACGACATGTCAGCGTCAGCCTCCATGGCCGCATCGGGCCGTGAAGCCAAGGCCGCAGGCCGCCGGGCCGCCGACAGCAAGGTGATGGTCGGCCTTGCCAAGGCGGGCCTGGCCGCCCGCGGCCTCCTGTACGTCATCGTCGGCGTCATCGCCGTGCAGATCGCGCTCGGGAACAAGAACCAGGAGGCCGACCGGGGCGGCGCGGTCGAGGAGATCGGCAACAAGCCGTTCGGCGAGGCCATGCTGTGGGCGCTGGTCGTCGCGCTGATCGGGATGTGCCTGTGGCGCCTGACCGAGGCCGCGTTCGGCCAGGCCACGCCGGACGGGAACAAGGCGACCAAACGGCTGATGTCGCTCGGCCGGGCGATCTTCTACGGGGTCGTGGTCACGTCGTTGATCCGTACGCTCACCGCGGCCGGTGGCTCGCGCGGGCAGGGCCAGGACAGCGGCGGGAGCAGCAACAAGACGTCGAAGGACCTGACGGCCAAGGCCCTGGACTGGCCCGGCGGCCGATACCTCGTCGGAATCGCGGGACTCGTGCTGCTGGGCGTGGGGGTCGGGATGGCCGTGCGCTACGCGATGCGCAAGTTCCGGGAGAAGCTGATGACGGGCGAGATGAGCGCGAGGCAGCGCAAACTCGTCGATGTCGTCGGCGTCGTCGGCGGGGTCAGTCGGGGCGCGGTGTTCGGCGTCGCGGGCGGGTTCGTGATCTACGCGGCGGTGAAGTTCGACCCGAACAAGGCCAAGGGCGTGGACCAGACGCTGCGTTCGTTCGCCGAGACGCCGGCGGGGCCGGCGCTGCTCGTGGTGATCGCGCTGGGTCTGGTCGTGTTCGGGGTCTACTCCTTCTGCGAGGCACGGTGGCGCAAGGTTCGCTGACGGCGGGCGGGCCGCTCGGGCGGCGGCTATCCGACGGCCTCCTCGCTCACGGTGATGCGGATCGCCTTGCCGGGGCCGGTGGGCAACACGTCGATGTGGCCGCCGAGTTCGGCCACCAGCAGTTTTACGATCATCAGGCCGCGCCCGTCCTCGGAGTCGGGGCCCGTCTCCAGGAGGGCGCGTGGCCGGAACGGGTGTCCGTCGGCGACCTCCAGGCAGATGTCGTGGTCGGTGTGGGACGCGGTGATCCGGACGACTTCGGTGTGGACCGCCGCGTGCCGTACCGCGTTGGAGGTCAGTTCGGTCGCCACCAGCAGGAGGGTGTCCTCAAGGTCCTCGGGGACACCCCAGCCGCGCAGCAGGTCCCGCAGGCGGTGCCGCACGGCGGGCACGCCGGCCACGGTGGGCGGCACGGTCCAGCGCACGAGCACCGGACCGGGCCACAGGTCGGAGTCGAGACGGCGTCGCGAACTCGCCGCGACCCGTTCCTCGTGCCGGGCGCGGGCCCGGGCACGCCCTACCGCGCTCACGGCAGGCTCGACGGGTCGCTCGCGATCGGGATGATCGGGATGTGCGTGGCGATCGGCATGTTCGGGGCGATCGGGGGTGGTGCCAGACGTGGAGCACGTACGGGGGAGGGCATCCCGGAGTCCTTCGAGTCGTTCGCGGAGCGCTGTTGCCGTGAGGGCAGTGTGCGATGACGGAAGGGGATCGGGGCGGGGTTTTCCGGGTGTGATCCGTAATGCTTCGGTAAGTGACGATTCATCGCGACATTGCGCCCGATTCGCAACTCGAATCAGTCGCCGGTCGATCGCCGAAGTCGTTTGATCTCACCGCGACGATGCTTGTTTTCCAGGCGTCGCTCGCGCATTCCGCGGGACGGCTTGGTCGGTCGCCGAGGTGGTGGGGGCGGGGCCGTCGCCTCGATCAGGAGGTCGGCGAGCCGGCGGGCGGCGGTTTGTCGGTTCATCAGCTGGGAGCGCTGCTCGGACGAGGCGACGGTGAGCACGCCGTCGACCAGGCGCCCGTCCAGGTTGCGCAGCGCACGCGCCTTGAGCACGTCGGGCAACGCGGTGGTGCCGGCGAGGTCGAAGGACACCTCGGCGCGGCTGTCCGTGGTGTTGACCCCCTGTCCGCCGGGGCCGGAGGAACGGGAGAACCGCCACGACAGCTCGGCCGCGGGTATCACCACGCCGCGAATGTCGAGATCTGTCGTCATAAGCACATGATCCCGTGCCGGCACCGGTGCGGTCGACTCGGTTTTCGAGTGCCTTCCGGTCGTCGGCAGGCGAGGATCGGGGGATGAGTGCCGACATGAACACCGAACGCACGAGGACATACGGTTCCTGGCCCTCGCCGATCACGGCGGAGCGCCTGGTGGAGGGGGCCGCGAGCCCCGGGGAGATCCGAGCGGACGGCGACGACGTCTGGTGGTCGGAGGGGCGGCCCTCCGAGGGCGGCCGGATCCAACTGGTGCGCCTGGTCCCGGGCGCCGAGCCGACCGACGTCCTGCCCGACGGCTTCTCCGCGCGCACCCGCGTACACGAGTACGGCGGAGCCGCGTGGACCGTGCGCGAGGGCGTGCTCGTCTTCGCGAACTGGACGGACCAGCGGTTGTACCGGCTGGCCCCCGGCGACGCGGCACCGGTGCCGATCACGGCCGAACCCGAGGTCGACGCCGGCCTGCGCTACGCCGACTTCGCGATCGTCGCGGCCGGGGCGTGGGGGCCCGGGGAGTGGATCGTCGCGGTGCGCGAGAGCCACGAGCCGGCCGCGATCAAGGCGCACGGCGAGGCCGTCAACGAGATCGTGGCGCTGCCGCTCGACGGCCTCGGCGGCGAGCGCGTCCTGGTCACCGGGCCCGACTTCGTGTCGTCGCCGCGACCGGCCGCCGACGGGTCGGCGCTCGCGTGGACCCAGTGGTCGCACCCCGACATGCCGTGGGACGCGGCCGAACTCGTGGTCGCCGCGATCGAGGCGGGGCCGCGGCTCAGCGGGGCCCAGGCGGTCGCCGGCGGTGGGCGCGAATCGGTGGTCCAGCCCGAGTGGGGTCCCGACGGCGCGCTGTGGTTCGGCTCGGACCGGACCGGGTGGTGGAACCTGTACCGCGTCGGCGCGGGCGGGCAGGTCGAGTCGGTGGCCCCGATCGAGGCCGAGATCGGCGGCCCGCAGTGGGTGTTCGGTGAGCGTTTCTACACGTTCCTGGACGACGGCCGGATCGCGTGCACGGTCAACGCGGGCGGCTTCGTCCATCTGGGCATCGTCGACCCCATCCGACCGGAGGAGCCGCCGGCGCGCGTGGAGACCGGCCTGACCTGGTTGTCCGAGCTCGACGCGGTGCCCGGCGGCGTGCTGCTGATCGGTGGTGGTCCCGACGACGAGGACGCGCCGCGCCGGGTCCGGCTCGCGCCCTCGGGCGCGACGGCGTTGCAGATCGAACGGCTGCGCCCGGCCCGTGACTTCGGCTTCGGCGCGGAGTGGTTCAGCGCGCCGGAGGCGATCGAGTTCCCCTCCGCCGCGGGCCGCACCGCGCACGCGCTGCTCTACCTGCCGAAGAACCCGGACGCCACCGCGCCGGAGGGCACGCTGCCACCGCTGATCGTGTCCATCCACGGCGGTCCGACCGCGCAGACGCGCGCGATGCTCAGTCTGCGCACGCAGTACTGGACCAGCCGCGGCTTCGCGGTGGCCGACGTGAACTACGGCGGCAGCACGGGCTACGGGCGCGAGTACCGCAACCTGCTGTACGACTCGTGGGGCATCGTCGACGTCGAGGACTGCACGGCGGTCGCGCGCCACCTCGCCGACACGGGCGTCGTCGACGGCGCCAAGCTCGCCATCCGCGGCGGCTCGGCCGGTGGATACACCACGCTCGCCGCGCTCGTCTTCAAGGACGTCTTCACCGCCGGCGCGAGCCACTTCGGCGTCGCCGACATCACGGCGCTCGCGCTCGACACGCACAAATTCGAATCGCGCTACATGGATCGCCTGGTCGGCCCGTATCCCGAGGCCGAGGCGGTGTATCGGGCCCGCTCGCCGATTCACCACACCGCCACCCTCGACAGCCCGCTCGCGGTGTTCCAGGGCCTCGACGACGCGGTGGTCCCGCCGGCTCAGGCCGAAATGATCGTGGCCGCCCTCAAGGAGAAGCAACTCCCCTACGTCTACCTGGCGTTCGAGGGCGAGCAGCACGGCTTCCGCAAGGCGGAGAACATCATCCGGGCGCTGGAAGCCGAGCTGTGGTTCTACGGCAAGGTGTTCGGTTTCGACCCGGCGGACGCGATCGAGGCCCCGCCGGGCGGGGGCTTCTGAGCGACGACCGCCGATGAGCCGCGGGTCCCGACCGGGCGACCGGGCGGGACCCGCACAGCCCGTGACCAACACCCCGGTGCGTCGAGGCACGCTTGGACAGGGGCCCGGAATCCGTCGTGGTCGAAAACGTTGTTTGGTGTGGCACCGCGCATAGGAGTCGCATTCGATGGACGAGTACTGTCTACCCGTTCAGCTCCTGTTCCCATGGCCGCAGGGCCAAACGACGTCCCTCAGGATTTCCGAGTAAAGGCCCCTATATGTCACTTTCGCCTGCGGTGCTCGCCGAGGGGCAACCCCCTCCCGCAGAAGAGGCACCGAAGCCCGAGACGGCGCACCGCACGCGGCGAGCCCGTCGCGGCGGAGGAACTCGCCTTTACGCGCTCGACATTCTGCGCCTGTTCGCGGCGCTCGCCGTGGTGTCCTTCCACTGGACGGCCGACATAGCGGTACCGCAGATCTGGGGCGGCCGCATCCCGGACGACTTCATGCCCGGGGTCGCCCGGGTGACATCGTACGGCTGGCTCGGCGTCGAGCTCTTCTTCATCATCAGCGGTTTCGTCATCTGCATGAGTTCCTGGGGCCGACCGGTGGGCGACTTCTTCGTCTCCCGCATAGTCAGGCTCTACCCCGCCTACTGGGCGGGGATCGCGCTGACCGCGACGGTCCTGCTCCTGGTCTCCGATCTGGGCCGTCCCGGCGCCCGGACCGGGATCGACTGGCGCACGATCGCGGGCAACCTCACGATGTTCCAGGGTCCGCTCGACCTCAAGCACGTGGACGGCGTCTATTGGACGCTGTGGATGGAATTGCAGTTCTATCTGCTCTTCGCGATCGTGGTGGCCAAGGGCCTGACCTATCGCAGGGTGGTCGCGTTCTGTGGGCTCTGGATGATCGCGATCATGTTCGTGCCCGCCGCCAAGATCCCGATGCTCACGCAACTGGTGATGGCGGAACAGGCGCCCTACTTCATCGCCGGCGTGGCGATGTATCTCATGCACCGTTTCGGGCCGAACATGCTGCTGTGGGGCATCGTCGGGTTCACCTGGATCGTGGCCGTCACCAACGCCAAGCACCTCAAGTCGATCTACGACGAGGCCACCGGTCACACCCTGTCGACCACCGGCGTCTCGCTCGGCATCACCCTTTGCTACGCGGTGATCATCGCGGTGGCCCTGGGCTACTTCGGCTGGGTCCGGTGGTCGGGTCTGACCGTGTTCGGCGCGCTGACCTACCCGCTGTACCTGATCCACCAAGAGGCCGGTTGGACGATGCTGCACTGGCTGCACAACCGCGGCCTCAACCCCGGCGCCGCGCTCGGCGTGGCGCTGGCCTCGGCCCTTTTGGTGGCGTATCTGATCCACCGGTTGGTCGAACGCACCCTGGGTGGAGTGTTGAAGCGTGGTCTGGCGAAGTCGCTGAAGACGCTGCGCCTGGAGACGAGCCGAGCCCTCGAAGCGACCGGTTCGGCCGACAAGGGCGCGCCCCCTCGCTGATCGCCGACCTGCTCCTGCCCGAACACCCGAACAGCTGAGAACAACCGATCCTGCCCGGGCCGTCGACCGACGGCCCGGGCAGGATTACTCATGCGCCGTTCGTGACCGGGAGTGCTGTCACCCGCGGGTGCCGGGGTGCGGGTGAGGAGTTGGATACCCGCCCTTTACGTGCTCCTTCACCTCGGGAAACACGCGGCGGTCAGGCTTCGAGGGCAACGAGTCGGTACGAGGCCTTGGAGGGTCGTCACGTGTTGTTGACGCCGCACGAGCAGGAGCGGTTGATGGTTTCCTATGCGGCCGACCTCGCGCAGCGGCGTAGAGCCAGAGGGCTTCGGCTGAACTATCCGGAGTCGGTGGCGGTGTTGTCCTCGTTTTTGCTGGAGGGGGCTCGGGACGGCCGGTCGCCGGCGGATCTTCGCGAGGCCGGGCGGCGGGTGCTTTCTCGGGACGACGTGATGGAGGGCGTGGCCGAGATGCTCGGGGAGGTGCGGGTCGAGGCGACGTTCCCGGACGGGACCAAGCTGGTGACCGTGCATCGGCCGGTGCCGTGACGGGACCGAAGCCGCGGCGGTCGTTGGCGGCGGTGGTGCCCGGGGAGATCGTGCCGGGATCGGAGCCGATTCCGCTCAATCCCGGGCGGGCCGTGCTCGTGCTCGGCGTGGTGAACGGCGGGGATCGGCCTGTGCTGGTGGGGTCGCATCTGCATTTTCCGGCGGCCAACGACGCGCTGGAGTTCGATCGTTCGGCGGCTTGGGGGCATCGGCTGCATGTGCCGGCCGGGACCGCGGTGCGGTTCGAGCCCGGGGCGGCGCGGGAGGTGGAGTTGGTACCGATCGCGGGGGCTCGGGTGGTGCCGGGGCTGCGGGCGGGCCGTGGTGGGGCGTTGGATCGGCAGGACGCGCGATGACTTCCATCGATCGGCATCGCTACGCGTTGCTCTACGGGCCCACCACCGGGGACCGGATCCGGTTGGCGGACACCGAGTTGTCGGTGGAGGTGACCGAGGATCTGACCCGGCCGCGCGGGGCTGCCGGAGACGAGGCGATCTTCGGTGGTGGCAAGGTGATTCGCGAGTCGATGGGGCAGTCGACACGCACCCGGGCCGAGGGCGCGCCGGACACCGTGATCACCGGGGCGGTGATCCTCGACCACTGGGGAATCGTCAAGGCCGACATCGGGATTCGGGACGGGCGGATCTGCGGCCTGGGCAAGGCCGGTAATCCCGACACGATGGACGGGGTACATCCGGACCTGGTGATCGGTCCCGCGACCGAGATCGTCGCCGGCAACGGGCTGATCCTCACCGCCGGTGCGGTGGACTCTCACGTGCACCTGATCTCGCCCACCCAGTTTCCCGAGGCGCTGTCGGCCGGGGTGACCACGATGGTGGCCGGCGGCACCGGCCCGGCCGAGGGGTCCAAGGCGACCGCGGTCACGCCCGGCGCGTGGCATCTGGCGCGGATGTTCGAGGCGCTCGACGACGTGCCGATCAACTTCGTACTCCTGGGCAAGGGCAACACGATGTCCGAGGAGTCGATGTGGGAGCAGATTCGAGCCGGCGCCGGGGGGCTGAAGCTGCACGAGGACTGGGGCTCGACCCCCGCCGTGATCGACGCCGCGCTGCGGGTGGCCGACGCCGCCGGCATCCAGGTCGCGCTGCACGGCGACACCCTCGACGAGACCGGCTTTTTGGAGGGCGCGCTCGCCGCGATCGGCGGCCGGTCCATCCACGCCTGTCACACCCAGGGCGCCGGCGGTGGGCACGCGCCGGACGTCCTCACCGTGGCAGCGCTGCCCAACGTCCTTCCCTCGTCCACGAATCCGACCCGCCCGCACACCGTCAACACGGTCGAGGAGCACTTGGACATGCTGACGGTCCGCCACCACCTCGACTCGGCGGTGGTCGAGGATCTCGCGTTCGCCGAGTCCGGGATCCGACTGCCCACGATCGCTGCCGAGGATGTGCTGCACGACCTCGGTGCGATCTCGATGATCGGCTCCGACGGTCAGGCGACGGGCCGGGTCGGCGAGACCGTCCTGCGCACGTGGCAGACCGCGCATGTGAACAAGGTGCGGCGGGGTTCGCTCGCGGGTGACGGGGTCGCCGACAACCTGAGGGCCCGTCGGTATGTGGCCAAGTACACGATCTGCCCCGCCGTCGCGCACGGGCTCGACGACGAGGTCGGATCGGTGGCGGTCGGCAAGCTCGCCGACCTGGTGCTGTGGGAGCCGAAGTTCTTCGGCGTCCGGCCGCACCTGGTGGTCAAGGGCGGCGCGATCGCGTGGGCCGCGATGGGCGACGCGAACGCGTCGATCCCCACGTCCCAACCGGTGCTGCCGCGGGCGATGTTCGGGGCCGCCGCCCGGACCGCCGCAGCGACGTCGGTGCACTTCGTGGCGCAGGCGGCGCTGGAGGACGGACTCGCCGCCCGATTGAACATCGGCCGCCGGCTCGCGCCGACCGCCGACGTGCGCGGGCGGGGGAAGTCGAGCATGCCGCTCAACGACGCGATGCCGCGCATCGAGGTGGATCCGGAGACGTTCGTCGTGCGCGTCGATGGAGAGAAAGTGGTCGCGGCGCCGGCCGGAACGTTGCCTATGGCGCAACGTTATTTCCTGTTCTGATTGCGCCCGATCGATTATTGACGGAGGGTCAGTAGAAGCTGACTCACCGTCAGGGTGTAGGAATGTGACTGCGGTGACCGGCCAGGACCGACATCGACACGTTACGAACAGTAAGAGGTGGTACTGATGGGTGCTGGACTACTCCTCCTCGGAGACTCGCGCCTTCCGGCGGGTGGCTACGCGCACTCGGGCGGCTTGGAGAGCGCCATCGTGCGCGGTGAGGTCGGCGACCTCGACACGCTCACCGAATTCCTGCTGGGCAGGCTTTACGGCACGGGCGCCGTACAGGCGGCATTCGCCGCCGTGGCCGCGCTCACCGCCGGACCCTACACATTGTCCGAGGACGCCCCCTGGGCCGAACTCGACGCCGAACTCGACGCCCGGACCCCGTCCGCCGCCGCCCGGGCCGCGTCGCGCGCGCAGGGCCGGTCGCTGCGCCGCGTGGTCAAGGCGGCTTGGCCCACCGACCCGTGGACCGC
>NZ_WWJX01000917.1 GCF_009865215.1 Streptomyces sp. SID3343
GCCCCGTCCCGTCCCGTCCCAGGATCGGTGCCCGCGCGGTTCGGTGTGGCAACGACACGGACTTCGGCAGGTTGGTGCTGTCGGCTCAGTGGCTCGGCCCTGATGGGTTTGTGTGTTGCCGCCGATATCTGATCGGTCGGGTCCGGATTGTCGGAGCACGCCACTCTGGCGCCCCTCCCGCGTGGCCGGCCGGATGACTGGTGGGCCGCTGAGGAGCCGGCCTGTACGCGAGTCCCGGAGGTGTGCGCGGTGTATCGGTGGGGTGCGGCGGTGCGCGCGGATTCGGAGCCGGCGGTGGGGCCGGCCGTCGCGGCGAACCCGCTCGCCGGCCGCCCTGCGTGGACAGCGGTGCGCGGGATTCGGTCCTAAGCGGATGTGGGTACGAGGCGTACGGCGGTTCCGTAGACGTAGAACCACGGTTCCGTGGCGATCTTCGTGCCTTCCATGATCGACGCCTTCGTCCTTGTGCGGTCGTGCACCTCGATCCGGATCCCGAGGACCGCGTCCGCATTGTGCGATTCGGCCATTTCCCGTAGTCGGGTCGTGGCCTTGCTCAGGTCCCTGTCTGCCGCCCACGTGAGCCACGCGTGTGCGATTTGTCGTGTCGGCCATGGCTTGTCAATCGTCATCATCGGAATCGCCACGGCCCCATCCTGCCCATGAATCGCCATGCCCTACACAGGTGGGGCGGCCGCACCGCGCTTTCCCGGTACCGGAGTTCGGCGAGGTCGGCGCTTCCGGCGGGTCCAACCGGCCGATCGGGGCGGCTGCGCCCGGTTACGGGTGGGCGGTCGCTCGGTTCGGGCTGGCGGTGAGCTTGGTGGTGGCTTCGGTGCGGGCGTCGTAGGCGGCGCGGGCCTCGGCGATTCGGGTCTGGTGTTCTTCGGTCCACGTCACGAGGGAGCGGATGGTGGTGTGCAGGGTCGTGCCCATCGGCGTGAGTGCGTAGTCCACGCGTGGGGGGACGACCGCGTACACGGTTCTGCGGACCAGGCCGTCGCGTTCCAATTGGCGCAGCGTGACGGTCAGCATGCGCTGGCTGATGCCGTCGATCTCGCGGCGCAGCTCGGTGAAGCGCATGGTGCGGCGTTCCAGGATGGCGATCACCAGGAGCGACCACTTGTCGGCGACGCGGTCGAGGATCTGGCGGACTTCGCATCCCTCGCGTACGTCCCATTGCAGGGCGTCGTACTCGTCGTACTCCTCGTGTTCTGTGTGCTCGGCCGGGGTGCTTCGAGGCGGGTTACTCGGAGGGTGGGTCGGTGACTTTGAAGTGCCTTCTTCCATGGAAGGCGATGCTGCCCAAGGATGTGGGTGGTTACAAGAGGGAACCGGGTTTGGTTCGGTAACCGATCGGCCCTCGGGTCAGGCCACTGCAACCGATCGGCTCTCAGGCCACTGACGCGTCCGCGTAGGGACGTTCGTGTACGTACCCCCATGTAGAGAGAGGGCTGCCGCATGTCCGCAACCGCGTCCGTCTCCGACCACGCTGGCCAGACGTTCCCGCCGGCAGGCGACACAACCGGGATGAGCAGGCGCGCGTGGGCCATGTTGATCGTCCTGTGCGGCGCGATCTTCCTGGAGGGCATCGATGTTGCGATGCTCAACGTCGCGCTGCCCACGATCCGCGACGACCTTGGCATGTCCACGGGCGCGGTCGGTTGGGTGATGAGTGCGTACGTACTGGCCTACGCCGGGTTCATGCTTCTAGGCGGCAGAACGGCTGATCTTCTGGGCCGACGGCGGATGTTCGTCGTGTGGTTGACCGTGTTTCTGGTCTTCTCCGGGCTCGGTGGGTTTGCCACCGAGGGTTGGATGTTGGTCGTCGCGCGGTTCGTGACGGGTGCGGCGGCGGCGTTCATGACGCCGGCTGGTCTGTCGATCATCACCACGAGCTTTGCCGAGGGGCCGCAGCGGAACAGGGCTTTGCTCGTTTACGCGGGCACCGCGGCGGGCGGTTTTTCGCTCGGCCTGGTCATCGGTGGGCTGTTGACCGCGATCGACTGGCGTCTGGTGTTCTTCGTACCGGTCGGAATGGCCGCGGTGATCCTGGTCCTGGCTCTTGTGGTGCTGCCGCGCGACGGGCGTCGCGAGCGGCGTACGCAGAGCTTCGACGTAGCGGGTGCGATCAGCGTTTCCGGCGCGATGCTGTTGCTCGTGTACGGGGTCGTGCGGCTGGAGCACCCGGCGCGCGGGCCGGGGTGGACCGTGATGGTGTTCGTGGCCGGGGTCGTGTTGCTGTTCGCGTTCGTGGCGGTCGAGCGGCGGTCGGCGGCGCCGCTGGTCCGGTTGGGCATCCTGCGGTCGGGAGCGCTGGTGCGGGCGAACCTGGGGGCGATGTTGTTCGCCGGGTCGTTCTTCGGGTTCCAGTTCGTCGCGGTGTTCTATCTGCAGGAGGTGCGGGGTTGGTCGACGGTCGAGACCAGCTTCGCGTTGCTCGCGGCGGGGGTGGACGCGGTGCTCGCGCCGACGGTGACGCCGCGCTTGGTCGAGCGGTTCGGAAACCTGCGGGTGATTCTTGGGGGGATGGTGTCGGCGGCGGTCGCTTACCTGTGCTTCCTGCCGATCGACGGGGACACGACCTATCCGGCGATGTTCCCGACGATGTTGCTGCTCGGGGTCGCCTTCGCGCTCGCGTACGGACCGCTCACGATCGCGGCGACGGATGGGATCGAGGAGGACGAGCAAGGGCTGGCCGGCGGGTTGTTGTATACGTCCTTCCAGTTCGGGGCGGCGGTTGGTCTGTCGGCGGTTACGGCGGTCATCGCGGGTGCGGGTACGGGTGGGGGCGGCTCGGAGTTGGATGGCTTCCGGGCGGCGCTTTTGGTCCCGGTGGTGGGGGTTGTCCTGGGCGCGACGGTTACCGCCTTCGGCTTGCGTTCAGGTGGCCGCGAGCGCCGGCCGGGCTGAGGGGGGTGGCCTCAGGCGCCGGCCGGGCCGGGTGTACTTCGGTCGGGTGGGTTGTCCTCGGCGCGGGACGGGCCGATGTCGGTTCGTTCGGCGCCGATGTCGGTTCGTTCGGCGACGAGGACGACGGGCTTCGGCAGCGGTCGGGGACGAGTCAGGCTGGGCGGCGCTTGAGGCCGATCAGAAGGACGGTGACGACCGCAGCCGCGAGCATGCCGATGCCTGCGAGGGTCATGCACAGGTGCAGGGCGTCGGTGAAGCTCGCGCCGACGGCGTCGAGAGCCTTGCCGGTGGCTTCCGGGGGCAGGCCCAGGTGTCCTGCGGCGGAGAGGCCCTCGTCGGAGACGGCGGAGTTCACGTGGTCGCGGTCCGCCTGGGACAGGCCGGACGAGGCCAGGTGGCCGGGTAGTGCCGAGGCGATGCGGCTGGTCAGCACCGCGCCCAGGATCGCCGGGCCCATGGCGCCGCCGAGTTGCCGCAGCGTGTTGTTGCCCGCGCTCGCCATGCCGGCGAGGTGGTGCGGGACGCTGCTGACGGCGACTGCGGTGATCGGCGTCATGACGAACGCGAAGCCGACGCCTATGGTCGCCAGCGGGCCGATCAACGCGGCGAAACCGGTGTCCGGCTGAAGGGTGTTGAGGGTCAGCATGCCGATGCCCGTGACCACGAGCCCGCCGGTGAGCAGGATGCCCGAGGCGACTCGGCCCATCAGGCGGCCGACGATCGGGCCGATGAGCACGCTGAGTCCGTTGATGATCAGGAACCGGTACGCGATCTCCAGCGCCGACAGCCGCTGCACGTTGCCGAAGAACAGGCTCAGTGAGAAGACGATGCCGACCAGGCCGAACATGGTCAGCATGGTGACGATGCCCGCGCCGGTGAAGGCCTTCGACGAGAACAGCTTGAGCGACAACATCGGCGTGGCCGAGCGCCGTTCGACCATCACGAAGGCGACCAGCCCGAGCGCGGCGAGGACGAACGCGAGCACCACGGGGGTCTTGCCCCAGCCTGCGTTGCCGCCCTCGATCACGCCGTAGATCAGGCCGACGATCACGATGATCGCGGCGATCTGACCCGGTACGTCGATCGCGCGACCGTGTGGCGAGCGCGAGTCTTCGAGCAGCAGGACCGCGACCACCACGCCGACCAGGCAGATCACCACTGCGGGCGCGAACACCCAGCGCCACGTGGTCTGTTCGAGGATGGCGCCACTCAGCAGCGGGCCCAGCGACATGCCCAGGCCGAGTGAGGCGGCCCATGCCGAGATGGCCTTGGCGCGGGCGCGGAAGTCCGGATACGCGTGGCTGATCAGCGCGAGGCTGGAAGTCAGCAGAGCTGCCCCGCCGGCGCCGGAGAGAGCCTGGCCCACCCAGACCTGGGGGACGCTGTGCGCGGTGAGGTTGATCGCGGATCCGATGGCCAGCAGGACCAAGCCCGCCAGGAACGCCTTCTTGCGTCCGTAGAGGTCGCCGATCAGGCCGAACGTCAGGATCAGCGCCGCCATCGGGAGGATGAACGCGTCGCTGATCCATTGCAGGTCGGTGGTCGACGCGTCGAGACCGCGCTGGATGGTCGGCAGCGAGACCGCGACCCCACCGATGGGGATGTACGACGCGAAGACGCCCAGACAAGCCAGGACGACGGTGAGCGCGGGGCGTGCGGTGCCCTGTGCCGCAGGCGGGGCGGCGATTGTGAGGCCGGGCGGAGAGCTCGTGGTCATGGTGGAACTGCCTTCCGGGGTATCTGAAGGCTGCCAAGTTATCAGAAGGCTGTGAACATCTATGTAGGCTGGCATCAGATGGGTTGCCTTACCGTGGCGCGTGGCGCCCACAGAGTTGCGGCCCACCCGATCCGGAGAAGGGAACGCGCGATGCCGACTCACCCCGCAGAAGGCGGTATCGCGTGGAGCGATCAGGTGACGCACCTGATGTGGCGCGCGCACCAGTCGATGCAGCGGGTCCTGAACGACGGCCTCGAACCCCTGGGCGTATCGATCAATCAACTGGGCCTGGCGACCCGGATCGCCGAGCACGGCGCGCTGTCCGCGGCCGACCTCTCGCGGGCCCACCGCATCACTCCGCAAAGCGTGACCACGGCGGTCACGGCGCTTGAGCGAGTGGGCTGGATCGCGCGCAGGCCGCACCCCGTACACAGGCGCGTGGTCCTGTTGGAGTTGACCGAACTCGGGGTCGAGGGCGTCGCGTCGGGCCAACTGGTCGTCGACGAGGTGGCGAATGTGATCGGCGCGGCGGTCGGTACCGACCACGTCGCGTCGTTCGCGGAGGAACTACGGGCGATCAGCGCGGCGTTGGACGGGCCGGCTCCGCCGGTGGGTGGGATGTGGCCGGAGCCTGCTCGGGACCGATCGCGGGACTGACCGGCGCGGGGAGACGCGGGCCGGCGGGGATGTGCACCGAGTCGCTTCGAGTCGGCTCGTGCGTCTGGGATCGTCTCGTCTCGTTTCGGATCGCATCGGAGCCGAACGGAACGGAACGGAACGGAACGTCGCGGAACGCGCGGGGCGGCGTGACGCTCGGCGGGCCGGGGAGAGCCGGCCGCGAACTCCGGTTCAGCCCGTGACGGCCTCGATCAGTGCTGGGACCAGGGTGGCGAGAATCGCTTCGTCGTGGCTGTCCGGGGCGTCGAGGTCGGCCTCGTACTCGGTGATCGTGAGCCCGGCGACGGTGAAGCGCTCGGCGAGCGCGGTGACGGCGGCGAGCAGCGTCTCCGGGGTCAGGCCGCCCGGCTCGGGGGTGCCGACCGAGGAGAAAACGGTCGGGTCGAGCACGTCGAGGTCGATGTGAATGTGCACGTGATCGGCGCCGCCGGCGGCCGTCGCGTCGATGAGGGCCGCCGGGTCGGCGAGTCGCTCCGGCGGCAGTTCGGTGACGGCGTGGCGGTCCACGAAGGCGCGCTCGTCCGGGTCGAGGGCGCGGACGCCGGCTAGGACGACTTGGCCCGGCTTCAGGGCCGGGTCGGGCGTGAGCTCGGCCGGCCCGTCGCCCAGGAGTGCGCGCAGGATCATCCCGTGGAAGGCGCCGGACGGTGACGAGCCAGGGGTGTTGAGGTCGCCGTGCGCGTCGAACCACACCACCGCGAGCCGGTCGCCGTGCTGCCGCAGCGCGGCCTCGACCGGTGCGAGGTCGATCGCGCAGTCGCCGCCCACGGTCAGGACGGGCCGGCCGACCACGGCCACGGCCCGGCGCGCGGCGGCGAGATTGTGGACGAGCACGTCGGCGTGGGCCACGCCGTCGCGGGTCTGCCCTGCGGCAACCTCGGTGTGTACGCGGATGCGCGCGGCGTCGGGGACGGTTTTGGCGAGCAGCCTGGCGCCACCGACCAGGCGGCGTGCCGTAGGGGTGGAGGACCCTTGCCATTGCGGGATCTGGACGACCGTGAGATCGGACATGCCGGCTGCTCCCTGGTGGTTTGCGCGGGGGCGGGGCCGCCCCAGGGAGCACCATGATCGTGCATGAGTATGCGCCTGGTCGAATTGTTTTGCGGGGTGGCGGGGGCGCGGGGGGACGGGGTGGCTGAACGGCGGGGAGGGCGGGACATGGAAAAGCCCTGCCCCAACCACCGCCGACCCGCACCGCCACCCCCGCACGGGCCCGAACCGGACCGAACCGGACCGAACCCGCCCAGCCCCGCCCCGCCCCGCCCGAACCGAACCCGCCCCACCCGG
>NZ_WWJX01000918.1 GCF_009865215.1 Streptomyces sp. SID3343
GTTCTTGACGTACTGCTGGGTGATCGTCGAACCGCCCTGAAGACCACCGCCGCCCGTGACGTTGCTCAGGAGCGCCCGTACGGTGCCGGTGATCGAGACGCCGGCGTTGGAGTAGAACGACCGGTCCTCGGCGGCCAGGACCGCGTGCCGGGTGTCGATCGGGATCGCGGACAGTGGCACCGTCTGCCGGTTGGTGGCGCCGGTACGGGTGATCTCGGTGCCGTCGCTCCAGTACCAGACGTTGCTCTGCTGCGTGGCCTGCGCGTTGATCGCGCGCGGGACGGGGGTGATCGCGTACACGATGCCCAGGATCGCGAACAGGGCGGAGACGACCAGGAGTACGAAGGTGAGCAGATGCTTGAACGAGGGCAACCAGCGCCGCGGCCCCGTGCGGTTGGCGCGCGGGTAGTCGAACAGCCGTCGTCGTGGGGCTGGCCCCTGGACCTGGCCGGGACCGCTGGGCCCGGAGGATTCGTGCGCCACGCCGCCACCAGCTCCTCGGTGCGATCTTTGCCCGTGTGGCCACGCGTGCCCCGAAGGGCACGGGTGGCCATGAGCCAATCGCCCGATGATACGTGGGCAAAGTATCTATATAGCGGTGAAATAGGGCGGAAGTGGGCGTGGCGAGCGGGCCGACGGTAGGGCGGCGGTAGCGGTCAGGGCACGACGACGACCGGAGTGCCGATCGGTGCGAAGTTCCACAAGGCCGTGCCGTCGGCCGGTGTCGAGCGGATGCCCGCGCTCTGCTGCGCGGCGGGGGGCGTTTTCGGCTTGGCCGTGCCGGTCGCGGTCGACTTGGGCACGGCGATCTTGTCCAACGGGGTGTCCGTCGCCGCGAATCCGAGCGGGATCCCTTGGACGTACCCGAAGCGCACGGAGTGCGTGATCGTCAGATTGTCGCTGCCCTTTCGCGCCTCTTCGGTCTTGATCGTCACCGAGTAGGCGCCGGGCGTCGGCTTCACCGGGGCGGGTGCGATCGGGTAGTCGCGCAACGAGATCTCGGCCTCGCTGACGAGCCAGACCCGGTTCTCCTGGATCGAATAGACGACCCGCTTGCCGGTCCCGGAGTCGGCGGGGATGGGCGGAGTCGTCGGCTTGGGCGGGGGGGCCGGCTCGCCGGGGGCGGCCGTCCCGGTAGGCGCCGCGGTGGTCGGCCGCGCTATCTGTCGATCCTCGGGCGCCGAGTTCGCCGCCTGCGCGGCGAGGAATCCGACGCCGACCAAGGCGGCGATGGTGATGATCGACACCGCCACGCCCGGATTGAGTCGCTTCGCCATTGCCTTGGGTCCCTCTTCCGCCGTGTGGTGCGTCCATGGTGCCGGCACGTGCCGCCGGAGCGCGGGAGCCGGTCGGCTTTTTGTCCACCCTCTCGGGTGACCCGGCTCGGTCCCCGGATTTCGGTCGGTAGCCTGGTGCCGTGCTGCTGCTCGCCTTCGACACCGCCACCCCGGCCGTCACGGTCGCCCTTCACGACGAATCCGGTGTGCTCGCCGGTTCCACCCGAGTCGATGCCCGACGCCAGGGGGAACTACTCGCGCCCGGAATCGTCGACGTGCTGCGCGCCGCCGGTCGTACTCGCGGCCACATCACCGACATAGCGGTCGGGGTCGGCCCCGGACCGTACACGGGTCTGCGGGTCGGGATCGTGACCGCGCTCGCGATGGGCGACGCGCTCGGCGTCCCCGTGCACGGCGTGTGCAGTCTGGACGCGCTGGCGTACGCGGCCGGCCGCGACGGCACGGTCACCGGACCCTTCACGGCCGCGACCGACGCGCGCCGCAAGGAGGTCTACTGGGCGCGCTACGACGACGCCCGCACCCGGGTGGAGGGCCCGGCCGTGGACCACGCGGCCGAGATCGCCGACGCGCTGCGGGGGCTGCCCGCGGTGGGCGCCGGCGCGGCGCTGTACCCGGAGTCCTTCGCCGACGTGCGCGGCCCCGAACACCTCGACGCCGCGGCGCTCGCGGCCTTCGCGGTCGAACGGCTGACGGCCGGCCTGCCGCTGCTGCCGGCCGAGCCGCTGTACCTGCGCCGACCGGACGCCAAGGTCCCCGCCGGCTACAAGGCCGTGACGCCGGAGCCCCCCGCGCCCAGGCCCTGACCCCGCGACCGCGCTCGCGAAAGCGGTACCCGCCGCCGCCCCGGTGCCACAACCGACCCCGGTCGCGGCAGTAGAATCCCGCGCATGGAAACCGCTCCCCGACTGCGGCGCATGCGGTGGTGGGACATCGAGGCCGTCATCCGGCTCGAACACGACCTGTTCGTCGAGGATGCCTGGTCCGCCGGGATGTTCTGGTCCGAATTGGCCGAGCCCGAGATGCGGCACTACATGGTCGCCGAGGACGAGACCGGGGCGATGGCCGGCTACGCCGGACTCGCGGTGATCGGTGACGAGGGCGACGTCCAGACCATCGCGGTGCGCCGTGATCGGTGGGGAACGGGCCTGGGCACCGTGCTGTTGACCGACCTCCTCGATCGCGCGAGCGAGCGCGGCTGCCGCGACGTACTGCTCGAAGTCCGGGTGGACAACGCCCGCGCGCAGGCGCTCTACGAGCGCTTCGGCTTCAAGGGGATCGGCGTGCGCCGCGGCTACTACCAACCCGCCAACGTCGACGCGCTCGTGATGCGCTGCGATCTGAGCGAACGCAACGACGGGGACCGCGCGGCCGGGGCCCGTCCGGAAGGAACGGCCACCGGTGGCTGACGAACCACTCGTCCTGGGCATCGAGACCTCGTGTGACGAGACCGGCATCGGCATCGTGCGCGGCACCACCCTGCTCGCGGACGCGATCGCCTCCAGCGTCGACGAGCACGCCAGGTTCGGCGGCGTCGTGCCCGAGGTGGCGAGCCGCGCGCACCTGGAGGCGATGGTGCCGACCGTGCGCCGGGCGCTGAAGGACGCCGGTGTGACGATGAACGACATCGACGCCGTCGCGGTGACCTCGGGCCCCGGTCTGGCCGGCGCGCTGCTCGTGGGGGTCGCCGCGGCCAAGGGCTACGCGGTCGCGCTCGACAAGCCGTTGTACGGGGTCAACCATCTCGCGTCACACGTGTGCGTGGACCACCTCGAACACGGCAGGCTGCCCGAGCCGTGCATGGCGCTGCTCGTGTCCGGCGGGCATTCGTCACTGCTGCTCGTCCCCGACATCACCGCCGACGTGCGCCCGCTCGGCTCGACCATCGACGACGCGGCGGGCGAGGCGTTCGACAAGGTCGCACGAGTGCTCGGGCTGGGCTTCCCCGGCGGTCCGGCGATCGACCGCTGGGCGCGCGCGGGCGACCGGGCCGCCATCGCGTTCCCGCGCGGGCTCACCGGGCCGCGCGACGCGCCGTTCGACTTCTCCTTCTCCGGCCTCAAGACGTCCGTCGCGCGCTGGGTCGAGGCCAGGCGCCTCGCGGGCGAGGACGTCCCCGTCGCCGACGTCGCCGCGTCCTTCCAGGAAGCCGTCGTGGACGTGCTGACGCGCAAGGCGATCCGCGCGTGCAAGGAGAACGGCGTCGAGCACCTGATGATGGGCGGCGGCGTGTCCGCCAACTCGCGCCTGCGCGCCCTCGCGCAGGAACGCTGCGACGCCGCGGGGATCGTGCTGCGGGTGCCGCGGCCGGGACTGTGCACGGACAACGGCGCGATGGTCGCGGCGCTCGGCGCGGAGATGGTCGCGCGCGACCGGGCCCCGTCCACACTGTCGATCCCGGCCGACTCGTCGATGCCGGTCACGGTGTCGCAGGCATAGCGCACGTCCTCGGCCCCACCGCGACGCGGGTGCCGGGACACGCCCGGGACCACACCGACTCTCGGAGGGCACGATGACGATCGCGGCGATGTGGGAAGCGAAGACGGCGGCGGGCGGCGGGCCGCTCCTGGCGGACTGGGTGCACACCACCGCGCTGCCGGTGCTGCTCGGCTCACCCGGGCTGGAGCGCGTCGAGGTGTTCGCCGCGCCCGGCGCCCCCGACGACGGCGACCGGGTCGTGGTCGTCGCGCTGTGGACGGGCACCCCGGTGAAGCTGCCCGACCCGCCTGCGGCCTTGGTCTCGCGGCCTGCGTACGAGTGGTCCTTCGAGCGGCTCAGCATCGCCCCCTGAGCGGGCGCCGAACCGGCTCCGCAGCCGTGCACGGGCCGATTCAACACTCGACCCACACCCGGCGAGGAGGCCATTCGCAAGCCGGGTGCGGGTCGGGTGCCATGGCTGCCGGCTGCGTGCCGCCGCACGTGCCGGTGAGCCTTGTCCGGGAGTGTGCCCAGCTCAACGACTGCTCAACAGTCCTTCAACAGTCCCTTGGGCAGCCCTTGCCCGGACCGTGACGGGCCGAGCCGGCCCGTAGCGTGTACGCGGATCGGCCGGGCGAGCGAGAGGACGCGGCGACAGTGGTGTTCATGGCGGTACAAAAGCGACGAGGTGCGGCATTCGCCCTCGCCGCGGTCGTGGTGGCGGGCATCGCGACCGGCTGCGGCGGCTCGAACGACAAGGCCGCGGACAGGCCCGTCGAAAAAGTCGCGAACGGCCCCGCGCCGAGTCCTCCCGGCCCTGCCCCCGCCGCGAAATCGGACACCGCGGATATCCCGGACGCCGCGGCCGCCGGTGCGGTGGAGCGCGCCGCCAAGTGGAACCTCAAGCCGCTCGACCCGGCGCCCACCCCGCCCGCGACCAAGCCCGTCCAGGGCGGCGGACCCAAGCCGCCGGTGATCGACAAGATCCCCACCGACCAAAAGATCGTGTTCGTCACGATCGACGACGGCGCGGAGAAGGACCCGAAGTTCCTGGAGATGATGCAGGACCTGCGGGTCCCGGTGTCGATGTTCCTCAACGACACCTACGTCCGACAAAACCCCGAGTACTTCCGCAAGCTCCAGGCGCTCGGCGCGTCGGTGCAAAACCACACGCTGTCGCATCCCGACCTCAAGCGGCTCGGCGCCGATGCCCAAAAGCACGAGATCTGCGGCAACTCGGACCGCATCGGCGACGTGTACGGCAAGCGCCCGACGCTGTTTCGCCCGCCCTACGGCAACTGGAACGCGACCACCCAGACGGTCGCGGGACAGTGCGGCGGGATCGGCGCGATCGTCAAGTGGCAGGAGTCGATGCAGATCAACGACATGCAGTACGCGGGCGAGAAGAAGCTGCACCCGGGCGACATCATCCTGGCCCACTTCCGCGGACCCTCGGAGCTCAAGGGCACCACGATGACCGAGATGTTCGGCAACATGCTGCGCAAGATCCAGGCGCAGGGCTACACGGTCGCGCGCCTGGAGGACTACATCGGCTGAACCCGGCTCAACCGGCCCCGGCCACGGGCCGGGTGATCAGCATCGTCGGCGCGCCCGCGACCCGGGTCAGTACGACCGTGGCCGCGTGCGGACCGGTCGGCTTGACCCGGCGCCGGACCTCCTCCGGCTCGACCGCCGAGCCGCGCTTCTTGACCGTGAGGTTGCCGACCCCGCGCTCGCGCAGCACCGCCTTGAGCTTCTTGAGGTTGAACGGCAGCACGTCGGTGATCTCGTACACGCTGGTCAGGCGCAGACCCACGAGCCGGTCCGACGTGAAATAGGCGATCGTCTCGTCGATCAGCGTCCCGTCGACCTCCTCGGCGAGCTCGGCGATCAGGTGCGCCCGGACGACGGCGCCGTCCGCCTCGTAGAGATAGCGCCGGACCGGGCCGACCGGGGCCTGACGGGTCGCCGCACGGCTGCTCAAGCGGTCCCCGAGCGGCAGTCTCGTCGCGCTCACCCGGGCCCGGGCGAGATCGCCCCACCACAGCACCGCCTCCTTGACGTCGCCGCGGTCGGAGACCCACTCGGCCTCCATGCCCGCCGGCACGATCTCGTGCGGGATGCCCGGCGCGACCTTGGCCGCGCCGCGAGCGACCCGTTCGGCGAGCGTGGTCAGGAACGAGAACGGCGGCGAGTACGACTCGGGATCGAAGGTCCGCCCGCGCGCGGTCCGGCGGGCCGGGTCGATCATCACCGCGTCACAGCCGTCGAGTGCGACCTCGCTCACGTCGGCGCACTCGACCGTCATCAGGTCCGCCAGACCCAGCGCCCGGGCGTTCGCCCGGGCCACCGCGCACGTGAGCGGATCGCGGTCGACCGCGTGTACCGCGATCCCGGCTCGGGCGAGCGCGATCGCGTCGCCGCCGATTCCGCAGCACAGGTCGGCGACCCGTTCGATGCCGGCGCCCTCGGCGAACCGGCCGGCCCGCAGCTCGGCCACCGACGTGCGGGTGGCTTGTTCGAGGCCGTCGGGAGTGAAGAACATCCGATCCGCGTCGCCCGGGAACTTGGCCCGCCCGCGCTGTCGCAGCCGGGTCTGGGTCAGGGCCGCCGCGATCAGTTCGGGGTCGTGGTCCCGGCGCAGCCGCGTGGCCAGGGACAACTCGTCCGCGGCGACGTGGTCGGCCAGCAGATCGAGCAGCCGGCGGCCCTCGTCGGTCAGCAGCGCGGGGAACGAATCGATGTGCACGAAGTCCATTCTCGTCGAGCCGAAGGTCCGTATCGGCCCGGATCGACGCGCGGATTCTGGCACTCTGGTTGACGGAGTGCTAAGCGCCACCTAGTGTCTGTGCTGGCACTCTCCCCATGAGTGTGCCAGTGCGACTCAGCAGGTCCGGCACCCGCGACGACGGATCTGTGAAACCGCCGACAGACATTTTTCCGTGAGATCTCCGAAGGGGGAGGTCGCATCGTGACGACCGCCAACACCAAGGTTGCCATCAAGCCGCTTGAGGACCGCATCGTGGTCCAGACGCTTGAGGCCGAGCAGACCACCGCGTCGGGTCTCGTGATCCCGGACACCGCCAAGGAGAAGCCCCAGGAGGGCGTCGTCCTGGCCGTGGGCCCGGGCCGTTTCGAGGACGGTCAGCGTCTGCCGCTCGACGTCAGCGTCGGTGACACCGTGCTTTACAGCAAGTACGGCGGCACCGAGGTCAAGTACAACGGCGAGGAATACCTCGTTCTCTCGGCTCGCGACGTGCTCGCGATCATCGAGAAGTGACATCGCGCTGACGCGCTGAGCCGGTAACGGTTCGACGACCCCGCCCCGGACCCACCCAGCCTCGTCGGCCGGTTGACCGGGGCGGAGTCGGTTGTACAGGTCGACAAGCAACCTTAAGGACGAAGAGACCCTCATGGCGAAGATCCTCCAGTTCGACGAGAAGGCCCGGCGGTCGCTGGAGCGCGGCGTCAACGCGCTGGCCGACACCGTCAAGGTCACGCTCGGCCCCAAGGGCCGCAACGTCGTGATCGACAAGAAGTTCGGTGCCCCGACCATCACCAACGACGGCGTGACGATCGCCCGTGAGGTGGAGCTCGAGGACCCCTACGAGAACCTCGGCGCGCAGCTCGCCAAGGAGGTCGCGACCAAGACCAACGACATCGCGGGTGACGGCACCACCACCGCGACGGTCCTGGCCCAGGCGCTCGTCCGCGAGGGTCTGCGCAACGTGGCCGCCGGCGCGGCCCCGATGGACCTGAAGAAGGGCATCGACCTCGCCGTCGCCGCGGTCTCCGAGCAGCTGCTCAAGACCGCCCGCGCGATCGACGGCAAGGAAGACATCGCCGCCGTCGCCGCGCTGTCCGCCCAGGACGCGCAGATCGGCGAGCTCATCGCCGAGGCCATGGACAAGGTCGGCAAGGACGGTGTCATCACCGTCGAGGAGTCCCAGACCATGGGTCTGGAGCTGGAGTTCGCCGAGGGCCTCCAGTTCGACAAGGGCTACCTGTCGCCGTACATGGTCACCGACCAGGAGCGGATGGAGGCCGTCCTCGACGACCCGTACATCCTGATCCACCAGGGCAAGATCTCGGCCATCGCCGAGCTCCTCCCGCTGCTCGAGAAGATCATCCAGTCCGGCGCGTCCAAGCCGCTGCTCATCGTGGCCGAGGACGTCGACGGCGAGGCGCTGTCGACCCTGGTCGTCAACAAGATCCGCGGCACGTTCAACGCCGTCGCGGTCAAGGCCCCGGGCTTCGGCGACCGCCGCAAGGCGATGCTGGAGGACATGGCGATCCTGACCGGCGGTCAGGTCATCGCCCCCGAGGTCGGCCTCAAGCTCGACCAGGTCGGCCTGGAGGTGCTGGGCAGCGCCCGTCGCATCACCATCACCAAGGACGCGACCACGCTGGTCGAGGGCGCCGGCGACGGTTCCGCGATCGCCGACCGCGTCAAGCAGATCAAGCGTGAGATCGAGGACACGGACTCCGACTGGGACCGCGAGAAGCTCCAGGAGCGCCTCGCGAAGCTGGCCGGCGGCGTGTGCGTGATCCGCGTGGGCGCGGCCACCGAGGTCGAGCTCAAGGAGAAGAAGCACCGTCTCGAGGACGCGGTCTCCGCGACCCGCGCGGCCATCGAGGAGGGCATCGTCGCCGGCGGCGGCACCGCCCTGGTGCACGCCGTCTCCGTGCTCGCCGAGAACCTGGGCCAGACCGGCGACGTCGCCACCGGCGTCTCCGTCGTGCGTCGTGCCGCGGTCGAGCCGCTGCGTTGGATCGCCGAGAACGCGGGCCTCGAGGGCTACGTCATCGTCAACAAGGTGCAGGAGCTGGGCATCGGCCACGGCTTCAACGCCGCGACCGGCGAGTACGGCAACCTGGTCGACTCGGGCGTCATCGACCCGGTCAAGGTGACCCGCTCCGCGCTGCAGAACGCCGCGTCGATCGCGTCCCTGCTGCTCACGACCGAGACCCTGGTCGTCGAGAAGCCGGCCGAGGAAGAGCCCGCCGCGCACGGCGGTCACGGCCACTCGCACTAATCGCGTTCGCGTGACCCGTTTCACCTGTTGCACGCTGTCGGGCCCGACCTCTGCCAGAGGTCGGGCCCGACGGCCTTTCGGCCGCGGGCGCGATCTGCGAGAGTGCCGAGAGGCAAAAAACTGACGGGTCGTCAGGCGCGAGAGCGGTCACGGTCCGTCGGGCACCGACGAAGGAGAGAGATGGCTACCTACGCGATCACCGGCGCGGCCTCGGGCCTGGGCGCCGCCACCAAGGCGCGACTGGAGGCCGACGGCCACCGGGTCATCGGCGTCGACCTGCACCACGCCGACGTCGAGGTGGACCTGAGCAAGCCCGAGGGGCGCGCCGAGGCGATCGCGCGGGTCACCGAGTTGTCCGGCGGCTCGCTCGACGGCTTCGTGCCGTTCGCGGGCGTGGCCGCGGCCACCGGGCGCTCCGGCGCGTTGCTCGTGTCGGTGAACTACTTCGGCGCGATCGAGCTGCTCGAAGGGCTGCGCCCGCTGCTCGCCCGCGGCAGCGACGCCTCCGTCGTGCTGATCAGCTCCAACTCCACGACGTCCCAGCCGAACTGGCCGGTCGAGATCGCCGAGGCGTGTCTCGCGGGCGACGAGGCCGCCGCGATCAAGGCCGCCGAGCCGTTCGGCGACTTCGCGGCCATCCAGGCGTATCCCGCGACCAAGGCCGCCCTCGCGTGGTACGCGCGAACCAAGTCGGCCGAGTACATCGCCGACGGCATCCGCCTCAACGCGATCGCCCCGGGCCTGATCGAGACCCCGATGACCGCCGAGGGCCGCCAGGACCCGCTGACCGCCGAGGGCATGGAGATGTTCCTCAACACGATCCCGGCCGGTCGCGGCGGTCGTCCCGACGAGATCGCCTCGCTCGTGGCGTTCCTGCTCGGCGGCGAGTCGACCTTCTTCGTCGGTTCGGTGGTGTTCTGCGACGGCGGCACCGACGCGGCGTTCCGCGGCAAGGACTGGCCGAAGGTGTGGGAGATGGACGCGTCCGCGTTCCAGTAGGCCGGATCGAACTTCCCCGGCCCGAGCCCGACGGCGGGCACCCCGAGTGACCCCGTGTGACACGTGTCGCGTGAAACGGCGCCGGCCCACCCCGATCGGGGTGGGCCGGCGCCGTTCGTCCATCCGGTGTCTCGTTCGTTCGGGGTCTCGCGCGATCACGTCGACGCGGAGACGGTGCCCGCGTTGGACGCCTGTGCGGCGGCCGCCGCGGCTGCTACGCCGTGTCGACGATCGCTGTCCAGTTCGACCCGTTCGTCCTCGGTGAGTCCGCCCCATACGCCGTACGGTTCGCGCACCTTGAGGGCGTGCGTGGCGCACTGGCGGCGGACGGGACACCGCATGCAGACTTCCTTGGCCGAAGCCTCGCGGGCCACCCGAGCGGCACCGCGCTCGCCCTCGGGGTGGAAGAACAACGCGCTGTCGACTCCGCGACAGGCTGCCGAGAGCTGCCAGTCCCACAGATCGGCGTTGGGGCCGGGGAGTCGCGAGAAATCAGCCATGACTCGTCCCTCTTGCTTATCGCGTTCGGGTTGTCGGGGGGTCGGGGTGCCGTGGGGGCTGTCGGGGTGCTGGGGGCTTGGGTTGCGGGGTGCAGGTCTGCCGCCGTTGGGGTGAATTCGGGGGAAGAGTGGTGATCAAGTGATCAGAAGTGGGGGCGACTGTGTCACTTGTTGATCAGTTCCATGCATATCTCCACTTATGCACCCAAGGCGGAAAAAATTACTCACTTTGGTGGGGGAGGCCGCTCCATGAGCGGTCCGGCGCCGCGGGGGGAGTGGGTGGAGTGCACCGGTGTGCAGGTGTGCGTCACCCTCGCGTGTCCTCGGGCTCGGTCGCCTCGTTGTCGTACCGGCGGAGCGGAACTCCCCCCGTAACCCTTTCGAGTGATGCTCGTTGGGGTGGGTGAAGCGGTTGGCGACGAGGGCGGCCGGGGTGAATCTCCGGTGCACGACCTTTCGGGACCACCGCAAAGGAAACGGTACGTACAGGCGTGGAGGCTCAACGTGACGCGGATCCACTGCGGAGGCCGGCGATGACGACCGTCCTGGTCTGCGACGATTCCCCGCTGGTTCGGGAGACCCTGCGGCGGGCGGTGGCCACGGTCCCCGGTGTCGAGAGGGTGACGACGGCCACGAGCGGCGAGGAGGTACTGCGGCGCTGGGGCGCGGAGCGGTCCGACCTGGTCCTCATGGACGTGCGGATGCCCGGGCTCGGTGGCGTCGAGGCGGTGCGCCGGCTGTTGGCCGGCGACCCCGGCGCACGGGTGATCATGCTGACGATGGCCGAGGACCTGGACGGCGTGGCCCTTGCGGTCGCCGCCGGGGCTCGGGGATATCTGCACAAGGACGCGTCGCGCGCGGAACTGCGCGCGACCGTCTCACAGGCGCTCGCCGATCCGACGTGGCGGCTCGCGCCGCGTCGGCTGCGATCGCCCGACATGGGCGTGGCGCCCACGCTGACGGCACGTGAGATCCAGGTGCTCGAAGGCATGAGCCACGGACGCAGCAACGCCGAGATCGGGCGTGAGCTGTTCCTCTCGGAGGACACCGTCAAAACCCACGCGCGTCGTTTGTTCAAGAAGCTTGGTGCATCCGACCGGGCTCATGCGGTGGCGCTCGGCTTTCGGTGGGGACTCGTGCGGTGACCGGTGCGGGTGAGGCGACCGGGGACGGGCGGGGTCGGGCGATCGCTGCCCGGCCCGGTGCGGTCGGTGGGGTCTCGTGCGGTGAACGGTGAAGGCGAGACGACCCGAGGTCGCCGGTTTTCGGGGAATCACTTCCCGGGCGGGCGCCGTCGGTGGGGATTCGTGCGGTGACCGTTGAACGCGAGACGTCCCCGAACGGGCGTCGTGCACGGACACTCGTGCGATGACCCGGCCGCACGGGCAAGGGCCCGTGCGGTGAAAGCCGTTGCCCGGGGGGCCGGATGAGTCCCCCGGGCCGGCATGGCCGCGGTTTGGTGTCCGAGCCCTGCATACTGAATGGCATGGGTGGGACCCCCGAGCGAATGCCGGACACGCCGTACGAAGCACAAGCGCAGGCCGACGACGGCATGCGTGCCGTGGTGGTTCGCGCGGTCCAGGGTGACGTCCAGGCGACGGACGAACTGCTCGCCTACGTCCGCCCGCTCGTGTTGCGCTACTGCCGGGCCCGGCTCGGCCGGGTCTCCGGCGCGGAGCACGCGGCGGACGACGCGGCGCAGGAGGTCTGCCTGGCGGTCCTGTCCGCGTTGCCGCGATATCGCGACGAAGGGCGCCCGTTCGAGGCGTTCGTGTTCGGCATCGCGGCCCACAAGGTCGTCGACGTGCAACGCGCCGCGATGCGGGGCGCGGTGCCCACGTGTGATCTGCCCGAGGCGGTCGACGACCACCCGGGCCCCGAGGACCAGGTGGTGCGGCGCAGTGACGCCGCACACGCGCGGGCCCTGCTCGGCAGGCTCCCCGACAACCTGCGGGAACTGCTCGTGCTCCGCGTCGCCGTCGGTTTGTCGGCCGAGGAGACCGGGCGCGCGATGGGCATGTCGCCGGGCGCGGTTCGGGTCGCGCAACATCGCGCGCTGACGCGTCTGCGGGCGTTGGCGGGCGAGGAGAAGTCCGCGTGAGCGGCGGCGGTGTGCGGCTCGGCGGCCGATCCGGCACCGCCGACCTGGGCCTGCTGCGCCAGGACGACGAGTTCGTCGAACAGTTGCGCCGCAGGCGCCCCACCCCCGCGCAGGACCGGGTCGCGCGACTGTTCGGCGCGCTGCTCGCGGAGGTCGACGGCACGGCCGCGAACCGCCGCAGGGTCGTACCGGACCGCTGCTGAGACGAGCCCCGCGACGGGTCGGGAATGCGCAGGCCGCCGTCGTGGGTTGTCCCCGCATGGGCAAGCGGGGTCGAAGGACCGTGCAGGGCCAGTAGCATGAACCCCCAACCCACCCATCCGCTGTGCAAGCGCGTTTCCGCCGTACCCACGCGGAGCGGCCCATCGGAATACCTTCGGAAGGTGTCATGAGTCTCACGGCCGACGGCGTACCCGAGAAGTTCGCGATGCTCGGGCTGACGTACGACGACGTCCTGCTGCTGCCGGGCGCATCCGACGTCGTGCCGAGCGAGGTGGACACCTCCGCGCGGGTCACCCGCAACATTCGCGTCCGGATCCCGCTGCTGTCGTCCGCGATGGACACCGTGACCGAGGCTCGGATGGCGATCGCCATGGCCCGTCAGGGCGGCGTCGGGGTGCTGCACCGCAACCTGTCGATCGAGGACCAGGCCGCCCAGGCGGACACGGTCAAGCGATCGGAGGCGGGCATGGTGCTCGACCCGATCACGATCGGCCCGGAGGCCACGCTCGCGGAAGTCGACGCGCTGTGCGCGCGTTTTCGGATCAGCGGCGTCCCGGTCACCGACGACAACGGCCGGCTGCTCGGCATCGTCACCAACCGCGACCTGCGCTTCGAGGTCGACCACTCGCGCCACGTGCGCGAGGTGATGACCCCGATGCCGCTGGTGACCGGCAAGGTCGGCACCACCGGCGACCAGGCGATGGAACTGCTGCGCCGGCACAAGGTCGAGAAGCTGCCGCTGCTCGACGACAACGGCAAGCTGCGTGGCCTGATCACGGTCAAGGACTTCGTCAAGAGCGAGCAGTACCCGCACGCGACCAAGGACGCCGACGGCCGCCTCGTGGTGGGCGCCGCGGTGGGCACCGGCGAGGACAGCTATCGCCGGGTGCAGGCGCTGGTCGAGGCGGGCGTCGACTTCATCGTGGTCGACAGCGCGCACGGACACTCGCGCAACGTCCTGGAGATGATCTCCAAGGTCAAGGCCAACACCAAGGTCGAGGTGATCGGCGGCAACATCGCCACCCGCGAGGGCGCGCAGGCGATGATCGACGCCGGCGTGGACGGCGTCAAGGTCGGCGTCGGCCCGGGCTCGATCTGTACCACCCGCGTAGTCGCGGGCGTGGGCGCGCCCCAGGTCACCGCGATCTACGAAGCGTCGCTCGCGGCCCGGCCCGCCGGTGTCCCGGTGATCGGCGACGGCGGCCTCCAGTACTCCGGCGACATCGCCAAGGCGATCGCCGCCGGCGCCGACACGGTCATGCTCGGCAGCCTGCTCGCGGGCTGCGAGGAGAGCCCCGGCGACCTGATCTTCATCAACGGCAAGCAGTTCAAGTCCTACCGGGGCATGGGCTCGCTCGGCGCGATGCAGACGCGCGGCCAGAACAAGTCGTTCTCCAAGGACCGCTACTTCCAGGACGACGTGCTCTCCGAGGACAAGCTCGTCCCCGAGGGCATCGAGGGCCAGGTTCCCTACCGCGGCCCGCTGTCCGCGGTCGCGCACCAGCTGATCGGCGGCCTGCGCGCGTCGATGGGCTACGCGGGCGCCGCGACCGTTCCCGAGCTTCAGGACAAGGGCCGCTTCGTGCGGATCACCGCGGCCGGGCTCAAGGAGTCGCACCCGCACGACATTCACATGACGCAGGAAGCGCCGAACTACCACTCCCGGTAAGGCGATCGCCCCCGGACACACCGAGAGGCCCCGTCCGTGGTCCGGGCGGGGCCTCTCGCGTGTGAGGGCGCCCCGTACCCTGGGATACGGGGATTTTCCATCCATCGCTTCCGGCCGTCGTGTCCGGCGAGTGCCGATGGCGAGTCCAGTACATGCCAGTAGATCCCAGCAGGAGAGGCGCAACGTGACTGAGGTCGAAATCGGCCGGGGCAAGCGTGGCCGGCGTGCCTATCACTTCGACGACGTCGCCATCGTTCCCAGCCGGCGGACCCGGGACCCCGAAGAGGTCTCGATCGCGTGGCAGATCGACGCGTACCGGTTCGAGTTGCCGTTCCTGACGGCACCGATGGACAGCGTCGTGTCGCCGCAGACCGCGATCGAGGTCGGGCGCATGGGTGGCCTCGGCGTGCTGAACCTCGAAGGTCTGTGGACCCGGTACGAGGACCCGTCGCCGCTGATCGAGGAGATCGGCGCGCTGAGCGACGACGCGGCGACCCGGCGCATGCAGGAGATCTACGCCGAGCCGATCAAGGAAGAACTGATCGGCGCGCGGATCAAGCAGATCCGCGACTCGGGCGTGGTCACCGCCGCGGCCCTGTCGCCGCAGCGCACGGCGCAGTATCACAAGGCGGTGATCGACGCGGG
>NZ_WWJX01000919.1 GCF_009865215.1 Streptomyces sp. SID3343
CTCGCGGACGGGCTCGCGGACGGACTCGCCGAGGGACTTGCCGACGGACTCGCCGACTCGCTGGGCGACGGTGACGGCGTCTCGTCGCAATCCGGCAGGTCGCCGTCGAACGGGTAGCGGTGCAGTTCCGCCCCGGAGGTCGATTCGTGGACGAGCGAACCGGTCGTGAAGAAGCGGCCGTTCATGCCCGGCACCGACACCGTCGTCGTGCTCGCCGGGTTGCCCACGAGCACGCTGCCCTGGAACTGCGCGCTGCCCTTGATCCGCACCGTGGTCGCGTCGGGGAAGTTCCACAGCAGGCGCTCGCGCAGACCCGCGGGGATGTCGGTGCTGCCGATGTAGGTGCTGATCGTGCGCTCGGTACCGGTCAGGTTGATCAACACCGTGGCGCCGGCCGGGATCATCGCGAAGGTGATGCCCTGATCCCCGCCGTTCGCACCGACGAGGTCGAAGTCGACGTTGAACACCTGGAGCATGGAGGTGCCGTCGCCGGTGAACAGGGTCGTGTAGCCCTGGTTGGCGGCCGTGCCGGTCGCCGGGCGGGCAGCTCCGTTCGGGTGCGCGTAGCAGGCCGACGACGTGGTCAGTTGCGACCGCAGGCCGACGTACGCGTCACCCGCGGTGTCGTCGTGGACGGCGGTGGGAATCACCGTTCCGGCGAGCGTGCCGCCGTAGCGCACGACACCGTTGACGGTGCCCTCCTCGGCGAGCAGCCGCTGCTGGGCGGCGATCGTGACGTTGCCGCCGACCGTGAGGAAGTCGGTGCCGTTGTCCGGGGGCACCCGGGAGCCGACACCGACGATCCCGACGTTGTAGACACCGCCGTTGGCCTTGTTCATGTCGAAGTTGCCGAGCGCGACGAGTTTGCCCTCGGCCTCCGCCGCGGACCCGCGCACGGACCAGTCCCCGCCGACGAAGACGTTGATGCCGTTGTCGCGGCCCACGATCGGATCGTTGTTCGGTTCGTTGTTCGTGGCGGGGCAACTGCCCGGCACACACGGACCAAGGCCTCCGGGCAACGGCTTCGCGATGCCCATGACGGCGAAGACACACACCAGGATCACCCCGCCGATGGCAGTCGCCGCGACCGCCAGACCGGCCGTGCGATAACTCACGTCCCTTTTCATCTGCATATACGAAGAATGGGTGCAGATGAGCATGAATCAGCGCATAACATGCCGCTGTGTCGCCTCGGGAACGCGTCCCGACCCCGGCCTTGGGCCGATCGGCCTACGCACAAGGGCGGCCCGCTACAGCGCCTGCTCGATGTCGGACCAGATGTCCTCCGCGTCCTCGATGCCGACGGAGACCCGGATCGTGCCTTCGCCGATCCCCGCCGCACGCAGTCCCTCGGCGTCGACTTGGCGGTGGGAGGTGCCCGCCGGGTGCACGACCAGGGTTTCCAGGCCGCCGAGCGAGGGGGCGTGCCGGGCCAGGGCCACGCGGGTGACGAAGCGGTCGGCGGCGGCCCGGCCGCCGGCGAGGTCGAAGGCGAGCATGCCCCCGGGGGCGTCGAGGATCCGCTCGGTGATCGCGCGGTCGGGGTGCTCGGGCAGGCCGGGCCAGTACACCGCCGACACCGCCGAGTGGACGGCCAACCGCTCGGCCACGACCGCCGCGTTGTCGCAGTGTCGGCGCATCCGCAGCGGCAGGGTGCGCAGGCCCCGCAGGGTGAGCCAGGCGGCGAACGGGTCGCAGTTGGCGCCGGATTCGACGGCGTACGCCCACAGTTCGCGGTGCCGTGCCGCGTCCGCGAAGACCGCGATGCCGCCCACGACGTCCGAGTGGCCGCCGATGTACTTGGTGGTGGAGTGCACGACGATGTCGGCGCCGTGCTCGATCGGCCGACACAGCACGGGCGTGGCGAACGTGTTGTCGACGACGGTGAGCACGCCGTGCGCACGGGCGACGGCGGCCAGTGCCGGGATGTCGGCGATCTGGGTCATCGGGTTGGCGATGGTCTCCAGGTGGAGCAGCCGCGTACGCGGGCGCAGCGCGGCGACGACCTCGGCCGGGTCGCGGCCGGATACGAAGGTCACCTCCACGCCGTGGCGCCGTTCGAGATTGCGCAACGCGGCGACGGTGCCGCCGTACAGGCAGCGCTGCGCGACGATGTGGTCGCCGGTGGCGAGGTGGGTGCCGAACACCGCGTTGATCGCGCCCATGCCGGAGGCGGCCGCGCACGCGGCTACGCCGCCCTCCAGTTCGGCCATCGCGGTTTCCAGGGCGTGCGTGGTCGGGTTGCCGTACCGGGTGTACACGGGGGGACCGTCCGGGCGGCCCATCGCGTCGGCGAGCGATTCGTTGTCCGGGAAGGCGTAGTTGGCCGTCTGGTGCAGGGGTACCGCGACCGGGCGCGAGCCGGTGCCGTCGGGCGTGTGGCCGGTCGTGCCGCCGGCGTGGACGGCGAGGGTGTCGAGCCGGTGGCGGCGGGCCTCGACCGGTGTCTCGGCGGCGGACGGGGCCGGCTCGCCGGCAAGTCGGGTACGCGCGGGTGTGGTGGTCATGGCGTCCAGATTGCGCGCGCGTGCACCTCGGCAGCAGAGCCAATCCCGGTATATTGGCTTGGCGATGAAGCCAATCGACGCGGAACTCCTGGTCTTTCGGCTCGGTCGTTGGTCGGCCGGGCGCGGTTCCCTGCACCTGCTCCTCGCCCGCCGGTTGCGCGAGTTGGTCGAGGCGGGCGAACTGGCCGCCGGCAGCCGCCTTCCGCCCGAGCGCGAGTTGGCGCGCCGGCTCGCGGTCGGGCGCAGCACCCTGGTCGCGGCGTACGAACTGCTGCGCCGCGAGGGGTATCTGACTAGGCGTCAGGGCAGCGGTACGTGGGTGGCGAGCGTGGTGGCCCAGGACCGACAGCCCGGCGTCGAGGCCACCGCGCACCCCATGTTCCTGAGCTTCCTCGAACCTCCCGACGGCGTGCTTCAGATGGCCTGCGCGGCGCCGTCGGCCCCTCCGCCCGAACTGTTCGAGGCGTACCGGGTGGGCCTGGAGCGGATGACGTCGGTGACGGGCGACATCGGCCACCACCCGGCCGGGCACCCCGATCTGCGCGCCGCGCTGGCGCGTTCGTACACCGATCGCGGGTTGCCGACGACGTCCGAACAGATCGTCGTGACCACGGGCGCGCAGCAGGCGCTGGCCCTGTTGGTGCGGTTGTTCGTGTCGCCGGGGGACACCGCGTTGGTGGAGGGCCCGACCTATCCCGGCATGCTCGAACTGTTGCGCGAGGCAGCCGCCGACATCGCGTGGGTCCCCGGTGGTGCGCAGGGCCTGGACGCGGATGCGTGGTGTCGGGTACTCGCCGAGCGCAAACCCGTGTTCGCCTACCTGGTGCCGACGTTTCACAACCCCACCGGGACGGTGATCCCGGCCCTGGTGCGGCGGCGCGTGGTCGAGGTCGCGCGCGCCCACGACGTGCCGCTGGTCGAGGACGAGGTGGTGCACGGCCTGTCGTTCGTCGGGGATCCGCCGCCGCCCCTGGCCGCGTTCGGGCCGGCCGAACACGTGGTCACGGTCGGGTCGCTCAGCAAGGTCCTGTGGGGTGGCCTGCGGGTCGGCTGGATCCGGGCCCGGCCGGACGTCGTCGCCCGCCTCGCCCGGCTCAAGGCCACCCAGGATCTCGGCGGCAACGTGCCCGCCCAGTTCGCGGCGGTCGAACTGGTGCCGCACGTCGGCGAACTGGCGCGCCGACGTGCGCGGTTGCTACGGGTCAGGCACGACCACCTGTGCGCGCGGTTGAGCCGGGACCTCCCCGACTGGCGCTTCAGGCCGGCCGAGGGCGGGCAGACGTTGTGGATCGAGTTGCCGTTCGGGGACGGTTCGTCGTACGCCCAGGTCGCGCTGCGGCACGGGGTCGCCGTCCTGCCCGGGGCGTCGCTGCATCCGATCGGCGGCGACGCGGACCACGTGCGCATCCCCTTCCTCGCCGACGCCGCGCAGTTGGACGAAGCGGTGGACCGGATGGCCTCGGCGTGGCGCGCGTACACGGGCGGCGGAGACCGGCGGGGCGTACTGAAGGGCATCGCGGTGTAACCGGCCGCGGACGGCGCCGCCGGGGGCTGGACAACGGGGCGGCGACCGGGTTGTGGTGGTGCGATGACCACCACCGAACCGGCCGTCGACCTCGACGGCTACACCGGGGATTACGCGCACGACCATGCCCTGTACCGCGCGCGAGGCCAGGCGTTCTTCGCACCCGCCGGCGACGAGGACCCGCCCGACGACGCGGGGCGACGGATCGAGCTCGCCCTGCGCGACCAGCGCCTGTTCCACGTCGCCACGTGGCACCACGAGCTCGCTCCGGTGTTCCGGCGTGCCCGCGCGGCGCAGCGCGACGCCGAACGCGCTTTGGACCGGCTCGACCGTCACGCCGAGGCTCGCGCGGACGACGCCGCGCGGATCGATGCGTTCGCGGCGGCCCGCCGGGCGGTGTCCGCGTACGGGTGCGCCAGGTCGCATCTGCTCGTCGCGGTGGACCGCCGGCGGTTTCCGGTGGGTGGTGAGCGGCTCTACGAGCGGTACGTCGCCGAGGACACCCGCGTGCGGCCGGGCGCCCTGCTGCCCGAGCATGTCGTCCGGGACCGGCTCGCGGCCCTGTCCGCCCCTTGAATCTCGGCCCTGCCGGGGTCAGTTGGACGTCGACGGTGGGGCCGGACGCGGCATCAGCGCGGTGCGCACGACCTCGTCCGGGACGGCCTCGACACCGAAGACCGCGACACGGGTGAGCACGTCCTCGTCGGTGTCGGTGAACACCGAAACCGACATGGTCTCGAGCGCGGCGATCCGCGCTCTCCCGGCGTCGGTCTGTGGGTCCTGGTGCGTGGTGAACACCAGCGGTGAGAGCGCGGCTGCCGAAAGCGCGGTCACGATCGGCACCGAGGTCGACGTGGCCCACGGGCAGGCGATCGCCAGGCCCATGCCGACCAGGAACACGCAGCACATCCCGCCCACGCCGCGCACCCGTGTGTCGTCGTCGGACAGGACCAGGCCCTCTCGTACCAGGCTCGCGTGCGGATGTCGCCACGTCCGGATCGGGTCGGACAACGCGGCGGCGACGATCACCGCATCCACGAGCGCCGTCCTGGCCGGCCCCACCGCCTCGAACACCATGCGCTCGTAGTCGTCTTCCGGGGCATTGGCCTTCAGGCTGATCCGCCGATCGGCGCCGATCGTGGCGCGGCGTCGACGATGCATCGCGACCATGACGACCTCGACGAGCCGGCGCGGCCCGTCGACCAGGAGCGCGATCTCGCGGTAGTCGAGGACACGGCCGGCGGCGTACGGCGCGGGCCGCCGGCGCAACGCGCGCAGCCGCCGGGCGCGCGCCACCGACCCGCTCGACAGGAGGAGCAGGCACGCCAGCGCCGGGGCCAGGTAGGCCCAGCCCGCCGCCGACGGAGCCCACCAGACCTGGGCCAGGTCGACACGTTCGGGGCTCGTGGCGACCGACCCGAGTCCCGTCCCGCGTACCGTCGTTGCGCCGATCACGTCATCCCCCGATGCCTGCGCCCAACCGCTCGCCGTCGTCCGCCGAGCCACGCGATCCACCGTGCCGCGTCGTCCGTGAACCTGTCCGATGGAGCCCCCTCGGGAAACCTCCGAGCATCGGCGCGCCACGACCGACCGGGTCGCTCGGCAGCCCACACGGCCGCGGCATCAGCGTCACGTACGCCGCGTGGGGCCGCGTGCGTGATCGACGCGGCCCTGCTCCCGACCGCCTCGCCACTCGAAGGCGCCTGTTCGCCGGCCTCGCCCCGCCGCGCGCGACACCGTGCGCCGTGCTCGAATCACTCGGCGACGCCGGACCCCGACCCGCGAGGTCGGCGCCGAGCGGCGCGCCCGAGCG
>NZ_WWJX01000920.1 GCF_009865215.1 Streptomyces sp. SID3343
GCAGGTCAGAGCCATGATCATGTGGTCCCCGGAGCGGGACTCGAACCCGCACGGCCTTACGGCCAAGGAGGTTTAAGCTCCTCGTGTCTGCGTTCCACCATCCGGGGGCGATGCTGAGCGTAGCGGCCTGAGAGCACCCTGTACGCCCCCTCTTTCGGACGTCTCTTCGAGCCGGTCCCGCGGGTGTCGAAGACCTCGAATGGCGGCCCGACGCAAGGCGTCCGAATGGCTCGTGGTTGGGCTGTTCGGCCGGTTTGCAGCACCTGGGCGGGGGACGTCCACAATCGCCCGCGTCGACGAACCGACCGGAAACGAGAACGCGAGAAGGCCCCGTACGCGGTGTGCGTACGGGGCCTTCTCACGACGTCGACTCGGCCGGGCGGGCCGATGGGGGCCGGGCCGGCCGGCTAGGAAGCCTTGGCCGCCGGAGCGGGTGCGGCCGGAGCCGGCAGCGCGGCCTCGGCGAACTCGTCGCGCGGGTGCTCCATGGCACCGAGCGAGACGATCTCGCGCCGGAAGAACGCGGAGAGCGTCCAGTCGGCGAACACGCGCGCCTTGCGGTTGAAGGTCGGCACCATCGCTCCGTGGTAGGTGCGGTGGAACAGCCAGGCCGCCAGACCCTTGAGCTTGAACTTGCCGAACATCACCGCGACACCCTTGTGCAGGCCGAGGCCCGCGACGGCGCCGAGGTTCTTGTGCTTGTACTCCTTCGGCGGGAAGCCGCGCATCACCGAGACGACGTTGTCGCCCAGGACGCGGGCCTGCCGTACGGCGTGCTGCGCGTTCGGCGGGCACCAGGCACCCTCGCCGGCGGCGAGGTCGGGCACCTGCGCGTTGTCGCCGGCGGAGAACACGTTGTCCATGCCGACCACCTGGAGGGTGGTGCGGGTGTCGACGTGGCCACGCGGGCCGAGCGGGAGGCCGTAGTGGGCGAGCACCGGGTTCGGCTTGACGCCCGCGGTCCACAGGATCGTGGAGGCGTCGAACTCGACGTCGTTGGACAGCACGCAGTGCTTGTCGACGCAGGACTTGAGCGAGGTCTCCAGGTGGAACTCGATGTCCCGTTCCTTGAGCTTCTCCAGCGTCCAGGCGCCGAGTTCGGGGCCGACCTCGGGGAGGATGCGGTTGGCCGCCTCCACCATCACGAAGCGCATGTCCTCGCGCTTGAGGTTCTTGTAGTAGCGCACCGCGTCGCGCGCCATGTCCTCGACCTCGGCCAGCGCCTCGATCCCGGCGAAGCCGCCGCCGACGAAGCAGAAGGTCAACGCCTTGCGGCGGATCTCCTTGTCGGTGGTCGAGTCGGCCAGGTCGAGCTGCCCGAGCACGTGGTTGCGCAGGGCGATGGCCTCTTCGATGGTCTTGAGACCGATGCCGTTCTCGGCGAGCCCGGGAATCGGGAACGTCCGCGATATCGAGCCGAGCGCGATGACGATGTAGTCGAAGCCGAGCTCGTACGAGTCACCCGCGAGAGGCTCGACGAGGGCAACCTTGCGGTCGTGGTCCACCGAGGTGACGCGGCCGTTGACGATCTCGGCCTTGGGCAGGACACGACGCAGCGGCACCACGACGTGGCGCGGTGAGATGCTGCCGGCTGCCGCTTCCGGGAGGAAGGGCTGGTAGGTCATGTACGACCGCGGGTCCACGACCGTGACGGTCGCTTCGCCGTAGCGCATCTTCTTGAGGATGCGCTGGGCGGCGTAGAGACCAACGTAGCCGCCGCCGACGACGAGGATGCGAGGGCGATCCGTGTTGCTCATGTTTGGAAGTATCCACCGGTCCCGGACGCGGGTGTGCTGAGGCCGCGCGCAGTACCGAAGGGCACGTCTGGTACCCTTCGTCCTTTTGCTTGTGCATTTGTGCACGATGCGAGGGTGAGGAAGATCCACTCGACCACCCCGCACCGTGGTCCTATCGCGATGACCTGCGTCGATCCTGCCCGAAGGGCCTGGGTACGGCGCAACGTGATCTCCGCCTCGGAGCCCCGAAAGGCGCCGTTTTCGAAGGCGTGGCCCCGCTCCGACCGGTTCGTCGGAGGGAAAAGGCACCCGGATGACCAACCTTTACCCGGTCGGCCATGTGAAGGGATTCACAAACTTTTCCTCGTGTCCGAACGTTGGACATGAGCTCGCGGCCCCAGGTCGACACATGCGAGGGCTCGGGCGACGTTCCACGTACCGCGAAACGAAGGCCGACGAGAAACTTCGGCCGCCCCGAGTCTCGACGACGTGTACACAATCGTGCGTACGCTCGGGCATGACCGAGAGCGTTGTGACCATACGCGAAGCACGCGCGCACCTTGCGGATCACATCAACCATGCCGAACAGGGCACTTCGACGGTGATCACGCGCAACGGGAAGCCAGTGGCCGCGCTTGTACCGATCGCGGACTTCGACGCCCTCGAAGAAGCGGCCGACGCTTTGCTCGCGCGTGCGGCGGAGGCAGTCCTGGCCGAGGGCGGCCCTATCGTGACGATGGCCGAGTTGCCGGCGGACCTGTTCGACGAACGAGCCGAAGGCGCCACGTGAAGTACGCGTTCCGGTTCACCACTGCGGCGCAGCGCCGGTTTCGAGCCCTCGACCGACCTGCGGCCATGCGAATCCTGGCTGCGCTGACCGCACTCGGCGACGACCCGTATCGCGAGGACGCCGACATCAAGAAACTCACCGGCCTCTCTGGCCTGTACCGGCTTCGGGTCGGCGACCACCGGGTCGTCTACCAGGTCGAAGACGGCGAGTCGATCGTCCTCGTCGTCAAGGTCGGCAACCGTCGCGACATCCACCGCAACCTCTGAGCACCGGGGTCGACCCAGCGCGGTGGAATCCGTGCCGACTCGTGCCGCCGCTTCGAGGCGTCACTCGTCGTCGGTCGCGCAGCTCCAGGCGATCCCGTCCAGGATGTCGTGTTCGCTCACCACGACCTCGGTCAGGCCGGTGCGTTCCATGATCGTGCGCAGGACCAGCGCTCCCGCGCCGATGACGTCCACTCGCCCGGGGTGGATCACCGGGACCAGGGCTCGCTCGTCGTGGGTGCTCGCGAGCAGGCTCGCGGTCACGGTGCGGACCTGGTCGAGGGTCAGTCGCGCGTGGTGGATCGCGGTCGAGTCGTAGTCGTCGAGGTCGAGCGCGATGGCGGCCACGGTGGTGACCGAGCCGGCGAGGCCGACCAGTGTGCGTGCGCGGTCCATCGGGACCACGTCGGCCGCGAGCGCGATCGCGGCCTCGACGTCGGCCGTCGCGGCGGCGATCTGCGCGGCGGTGGGCGGGTCGGACCGCAGGTGCCGCTCGGTCATCCGGACGCAGCCGATGTCCACCGATCGCGCGGCCTCGGGCCGATCGGTGCCGAGCACGAACTCGGTGGAGCCGCCGCCGATGTCGACCACCAGGTACGGGGTCGCGAGACCGTCGGTGCCGGCCAGTTCGCGAGTGGCGCCCGCGAAGGACAGCGCGGCCTCCTCGTCGCCCGTGATCACCTCGGGTTCGACGCCGAGGATCTCGCGCACGCCGTCCCGGAAGACGTCCCGGTTCTCCGCGTCGCGGCTCGCGCTCGTGGCCACGAAACGCACCCGCTCGGCGCCGAGTTCGGTGATCGCCATGGCGTACTCGCGGCACGCGCCGAACGTACGCTCCAGCGCCTCCGGGGCCAGCCGGCCGGTCTTGTCCACGCCCTGCCCGAGCCGGACGATCCGCATCCGACGATCCAGGTCGACGAGCGTCCCGGTCGCGGGATCGATCTCGGCGACCAACAGGCGGATGGAGTTGGTGCCGCAGTCGATCGCGGCGACGCGTCGGGTCATCGGGTCTCGCCCTCCTGAGCCGGCGTGGCCGGCGTCGCGTCCTCGGTAGCCGAAGCCTCGGTAGCCGAAGCCTCGGCCGGGCCGCCCACGCAGACGCACGGGCCCTTGGCCCACCACTCGGGCAGCGCGTCCAGCGTCTCGTCGCCCAGCGGGTTCACGCCGCGGCCCGCCGCGAGCGCGTGGCCGGCCAGGACGTGCAGGCACTTGACCCGGTCGGGCATACCGCCCGCCGACGGGAAGCCCTCCAGCACCTCGATCGCGTCGCGGCGCGCGATGTAGTCGTCGTGCGCGGCGGCGTAGCGCGCGGCCAGGTCCTCGTCGGTGCCGAGCCGCTCGTTCATCTCGCGCATGACGTTGTTGGCCTCCAGCGTGCCGATCGCCGACGCGGCCTTGGGACACGTGAGGTAGTACAGCGTCGGGAAGGGGCTGCCGTCCTCCAGGCGCGGGGCGGTCTCCACGACGTCGGGCAGCCCGCACGGGCAACGGTGTGCGACGCCCCGCAGGCCACGCGGGGTACGGCCGAGCTGCGCCTTGACGGCGTCGATGTCCTGCTGATCCATGGAGGGAAGTATTTCCTGATTCGCTGGGCGGCTCGGACCGGGGGGCGATCCGTTCGGCGATCGTTGTGGGACGGCGTTCGTTGTGACGGGGCCACTTTCACCGGGCCCTTTCACCGGGTCCTTGTCACTGGGCCCTTGTCTCCGGTTCCTTTCACCGGCTCCTGCGGACTAGCCGATCGACGCCGCCGGTGTGGAGGTCGGCGTCGGCAAGGCCGACGGGCTCGCGGACGGCTTGGTCACCTTGTCCGCGTCGCGCGTCGAGTCCCACAGGTTGTCGTACAGCGACGGCGAGCCGGCTCGGGCAGGCGCCGGCGGCGCGGCGTTGCCGGGTTGCCCCGGCGGGACCACCTGATACGCGGTATCACCGGGAAAGACGAAGTGCAGCCGTTCACGGGCCTGTTGGCGCACGTAGGCCGGATCGTTCCAGCGCTCCAGCTCCTTGCGCATGCGCTCGGTCTCGGCGCGCTGCTCGCTGGTGCTCTTGCGCAGTCGGTCGACCTCGTCGCGTTGCGCCAGGTACTGCCGCAGCGGATACACGAGCGCCACCGCAAGGCTCAGCACCACGATCGTGAGCATGATCCACTTGCCGCCGCCGCGCCGCCGGAGCCGGCCCAGGCTCGCCGCAGCGGGCGAATCCTTGATGGACTCGACCGCGGCGGCGACCTTGTTGGGCGCGGGCGGTGCGGGCG
>NZ_WWJX01000921.1 GCF_009865215.1 Streptomyces sp. SID3343
GCGGCGTGCTTCCACCGGCTCGACACCGCGCCCGGCGCAGCCCCCGACTCGGCCTCCGACACCGCGCCCACCACGGCGCCCGACACCGCGGCGAAGGGCTCTCGATGAAACCGCCCGACACGCCCGCCCCGGGCGGCACCACCCACCCGAAGCCGACCCGAAGGAGACACCCGGTGGCCGAGTCGGCCTCCCCCGTGACCGACACCCCGGTAAAGGCTCGGGGATCACTCGCGATCGGTGTGCGGCGCCTGCGTCGCGACCGCGCGTTCCTGACGGCGGCCACCGTCGTGGTCGTCATCGTCGTGCTCGCCCTGGCCGCGCCGCTGATCGCGGCCCTGACCGGACACGGGCCCAACGAGCAGTTCAACGAGACCGGTCTGTCCGAGGACGGGATCCCCGTCGGGCCGAACGCGGAGTTCTGGCTCGGTACCGACCAACTCGGCCGTGACGTCCTGGTTCGCGCCGTCTACGGCAGCCGCGTCTCGCTCGTGGTCGGCGTCGTCGCCTCCGGGGCAGCCGTGTTCATCGGCGTCCTCGTGGGCACCGTCGCCGGCTACTTCCGCGGCGTCGCCGACGCCCTGCTGTCCCGACTGATCGACGTCGTGATGAGCCTGCCGTTCCTGTTGTTCGCCATCGCCCTCGTATCGGTCGTCGGCCCGAGCGCCACGGTCAGCGTGGGAGTGATCGCGCTGTTCTCGTGGGGCGCCATCGCCCGGGTGGTGCGCGGACAGGTCCTCTCGATCCGCGAGCGCGAATACATCGAGGCCGCACGCTCATTGGGCGCGAGCCGGATCCGGATCATCGTCCGCGACGTCCTGCCCAACCTCGTGGTGCCCATCGTCATCTACTCCACGCTGATGATCCCTCAGGCGATCGTCTTCGAGTCGACCCTGTCCTTCCTCGGCGTCGGCGTCGTACCCCCCACCCCCACGTGGGGCGGCATGCTCGCCGAGGCGTCCAACAACTCCATGTACCTGGTCGCGTGGTGGCTCGTGGTGATCCCCGGTCTCGCCCTGCTGATCACCACGGTCGCGTTCAACATCGTCGGCGACAGCCTGCGCGACGTGCTCGACCCGCGCTCGGGCCGCGCGATCGGAGGACGCACGTGAAGACGGTCCGACACCTCCTGATCCGCACGCTCTACGGCGCCGGCGTGCTCTGGGTGATCAGCCTCGTGGTCTTCCTGCTGTTCTTCCTCGCGCCCGGCGACCCGGCCCGTTCCATCGCCGGCGACCAGGCCACCCCCGAGGTCCTCGACCAGGTCACCCGCAACCTCGGGCTCGACCGACCCCTCCACGAACAGTACTTCCGGTTCCTGGGCGACCTTCTCCACGGCGACCTGGGTTACTCCTACCGCAACCAACGACCCGTCCTGGACGTCATCCTCCAGCACCTTCCGGTCACCCTCTCGCTCATGCTGGGCGCCGTCGTCCTGTGGCTGCTCATCGGCATACCGGTGGGCATCATGTCGGCACGCAGGCCCGGAAGCCTGCGCGACCGGGTCGGCTCGATCGTCACCATGGTCGGCCTGTCGTTCCCCACGTTCGTGCTGGGCATGCTCGCGCTCTACCTGATCTTCTACCTGCCGAGCCAGGCCGGGATCACGCTCATTCCCGCCGGCGGCTACGTGCCACTGGCCGACGACCCCCTCGACTGGGCCTGGCACCTGCTGCTGCCCTGGACCACGCTGGCGTTCGTCACCGCCGCGGTGTACGCGCGGCTGACCCGCGGTCAGATGCTGGACACCCTCGGCGAGGACTACATCCGCACCGCGCGAGCCAAGGGGCTTCCCGAGCGACGGGTGGCCTACGTACACGGGTTGCGCAGTTCCCTCACCCCGCTCGTCTCCCAACTCGGCGCCGACGTGGGCGCCATGATCGGCGGCGCGGTCGTCACCGAACAGGTCTTCGGCCTGCTGGGCATCGGCAAGCTCGTGGTGTCCAGCGTGACCACGCAGGACCGCCCGGTCATCATCGGCGTCGTGATCTTCGTCGCCGCGTGCGTCGTCGTCGTCAACATCGTCGTCGACCTCCTCTACAGCCTCCTCGACGCCAGGGTCCGCGTCTCCTGAAAGGTGAACCCCTTGCCTTCCCCCGCCACGACCGGTGCCGGCCGACCGCTCGTCCTCGTCAACGCCCTGCTGTTCGACGGCACCGCCGAGACCTCGATACCCGACCAGGGGATATGGATCGGGGAGGACGGAACCGTTCAGGCGACCGGGCCGTCCGACGACATGATCTCCCGGGCCCGGGCGCACACTCCCGGCGTCCGCGTCGTCGACCTGGACGGGGACACCGTCCTGCCCGGCCTGATCAACTCGCACGTCCATCTCGCGCTCGGTCTGCCCGGCCCCCTGGCGGACTCGACCGGTCGCGCCGACTCGGCCGAACTCGCCTTCCTCATGGCCGATTCCGCCCGGCGAACGCTGCGATCCGGCGTCACGACGGTGCGCCTGGTGGGGGAGCCCCGGTTCGTCGACATCGCCTTGCGCTCGGCGATCGACGCGGGGGCCGTGGACGGCCCGCGCATCTTCACCGCGGGGCAGGCGCTGTGCTGCACCGGCGGACACGGTCACGATCTCGACGGCCTGGAGACCGACGGGCCGGAGGGCTTCCGTCGGGCGACCCGCGAACAACTGCGCGCCGGCGTGGACCTGATCAAGGTGTGCGTCTCCGGCGGGATCGCCAGTGCGCACGCGCGGATCAGCACCCCGCAACTCACCGACGCCGAGATGGCCGCCGTCATCGACACGGCCCACGACTGGGGGCGCAAGGTGACCGCGCACGCCGGTCCTGCCGAGACCATCGCCCGGGCCGTGCGCTTGGGGTTGGACTGCGTCGAGCACGGCTACGACATGGACTCGGACGTCACCGACCTGATGGCCGCGCGCGACGTCTGGTACGTGCCCACCCTGTGCGTCAGTCGCTGCGAGGACTTCCTGATCGCGAACAACGTGCCCTCCTGGATGATCGACCGCGCGCTGGGCGCCGGACCCCGACACCGGGAGAGCGCGCGCAACGCCCTCCGCTCGGGCGTGTCGATCATGATGGGCAGCGACATGCCGCCCTACGCGCCGTTCGACGACACCACGGCGTCCGTACGGGAGTTGGAATTCCTCGTCGAAGCCGGCATGTCCGCGCTGGAGGCGCTGCGTTCGGCGACCGTACGCCCCGCGCGCTGGTTGGGGGCCGATGCGTCGCTGGGCACCTTGGAGCCCGGAAAACAGGCCGACCTCGTCGTCACCACCGGAGACCCGGCCCACGACATCTCCGCGTTGCGCGGCCTGCACCTGGTGATCAAGGGCGGCGTCGTCCACCGCGACGACCTGGGCCGCATTCCGAGCGGGGCGCGAGCGTGAACCCCGCAGACCGTTCCGCACCCGCTGTGCCCGCCGGGTGGGACGGGCTCGCCGCGTCCGCTGTGTCCGCGGTGTCGGGCAGGCCCGCCGCATTCGCTGTGCCCGCCGTGTCGGGCAGGCCCGCCACACGCGCGACCGCGCCGATCCATGGGAAGTGATGATCGTGACGACAGCCATCCGCGCCGTCGCGGACGCACACGTGTCCGCGCTCACCCGCCTCGACCCCGAGGCCGCCGTCGCCCTCGGCCGGTGCGATGTCGATCGGATCCCGGACCTGTCCCCGGAGGCGTACGCCGAACGGGACGCGCTCGCCCGCCGTACGGTGGGCGAACTGGCCCGTGCGACGGACGAGCCGACCACCCCGGCCGATCGGATCCTGGCCGCCGCGCTCACCGAGCGGCTCACCGCCGACAGCGCGCTGTACGAGGCCGGATTCACCACCACCCTGCTCGCGCCCCTGGCCACACCGGTACACCAACTGCGGCTGATCTTCGACGACTTGCCCACGGCCGCAGCCGACACCGAGGTCGTGGTCAGGCATCTCGCAGGCGTCCCCGGAGCCCTTCGGCAGTACGGCCGGACGTTGCAGTCCGCTCGGCGCGCGGGCCACCGGATCTCGCGACGCCAAGCCCTCCTCCTGGCCGCGCAGTGCGAGGCGTGGGTCGACCCACGCGGAGCGGACGTCTTTCGGCGCCTGCCCGCGGTGTCCCAGGGCGGCGATCGAGCGACGAGGGCGGCGGACGAGGCCGGCGCGGCGATGAGCGCGTTCGCCGCCTTCCTGCGTACCGAACTCACCGACGAACGGACCCGGGCCGAAGACACGGGCGTCGGCGCCGAGTTGTACGCGATCACCTCGCAGGCCTTCCTCGGCGCCCCCGTCGACTGCGCCGAGTTGTACGCCTGGGGATGGGACGAACTCGCCCGACTCGGCCGCGAAGCCCGCACTCTGGCGGCCGACATCACCGGCCACACCGACCTCGCCGACGCCCTCGCGGCCCTCGACGCCGACCCGCGACGGCGGATCGCGACAGGCCGGCCGCTGCTCGAATGGCTCCAGACCCGGCTGGACGAGCTGACGGACGCCCTGGACGGCAGGCACTTCGACCTCCCGCCCGGCCTGCGCAACGTCGAGGCGCGACTGGACGCCGCCGACTCCGGCGTCATGTACTACACGCCTCCGGAGCTCGGACTCGCCCGACCCGGGCGGGTCTGGTGGGCCGTACCCGCCGGCGTCGAACACGTCTCGACCTGGCGCGAGGTCAGTTCCGTACACCACGAAGGACTGCCGGGACACCATTTGCAGTTCGCCGTCACTCTGGGCAACGAGCACCTGCACCCCTGGCAGCGCCACCTGTGCCACGTCCACGGCTACGCCGAGGGCTGGGCCCACTACGCCGAGCAACTGGCCGTGGAATTGGGTCTGTTGGACGATCCCGCGGAACGGCTCGGCATGATCTACGCGCAGGTCTGGCGCGCGGCCCGGATCGTCGTCGACATCGGCCTCCACCTCGACCTGCCCATCCCCGCCGCCAACGGCGTCGTCGACGCCGGCCGATGGTCCCCCGAGATCGCCGCCCGATTCCTGCACGAGGTCTCCGGACTGCACCCGAGCACCGCGCGATTCGAGGTCGACCGCTACCTGGGCTGGCCGGGCCAGGCCCTGGCCTTCAAGGTCGGCGCGCGCCTGTGGCAACAGATACGCACCGAGACCGAGGAGCGCCTCGCGGGAGCCTTCGACCTCAAGCAATTCCACATGAACGCACTGAACCTGGGCCCGATGGGCCTCGCCCCCCTACGGCAAACCTTCCGAGACGGCCGAAGTCACCTCACGACACCGCCACCGCACCCCACCTCCGCGGAGCCGCACCCGCCGGAGCGGGCAACCACGGACCCAAGGAGTGCGACCTAGCCCGCGCATCGCGGCGCAACCGACAACGGGGGCATCGGCCGCGGCACGAACTCCGACATACCGCTCGGCGCCGACCGGCGACGCCGACGCGCAGAGCACTACGAGGAACTCCCCACCGCCGCCCACCTCGTTCGCCGCGTGGCCGGCGATCGGCCCCTCGGCGACCTCGCTCGGTCCGGCTGATCACGACACCAGTCGACCCCTGGCCGCCCGGCCGACGGTGAGCGCGTTGCCCGGCCGGAGCCACCCCGCAGTGCCTGCCCGCTTCGGGAGCGACACTTCCTCGCGGGTGGGCGGCCTGGACGTGTCCGGGAGATCCTGTTCGCCTCCTCCGATGGGCGCAACTCGGCGCGCCGACGGTCGATCCCCGGGTCGGGGTGGCAGCGTGGAGGGGTCGTGTGGGCTGCACGCGGCGGGTTCGGGTCGCTGGGAGATGTGAGCACATGACGATCGATCGACGGGGGTTTTTGGCCGCTTTGGGGGTTGGCGGTGCGATGGTGGTGACGGGGACGGGAGCAGGGGCCGGCGGGGTGGCGCGGGGTGCGGCGGCGTTCGAAAGGCCGCCGTTGCGGGGCGTTTCCGGGCGGCGGGTGCCCGGGTCCGTGGCCGCGCCGCCGGACTGGTCGGTGTTGAAAACGCGGCTCGACGGACGGCTGTTGCTGCCTCAGGACCAGGAATACGGCGTGGCCCGGCTCGGGTACAACGAGCTGTACGACGGTCGACTGCCGGCGGCGGTGGCTCGGTGCACCTCCGCGGCGGATGTACAGAGTTGCCTGGACGCGGCTCGGTGCCACGAGGTGCCGATCGCGGCGCGCAGCGGAGGGCACAGCTACCTCGGATACAGCGTGCCGAACGGCGGGCTGGTGATGGATCTGCGGCCGATGGCGCAGGTCCACGTGCAGTCCGACGGGACGGTGCAGGTCGGCGCGGGAGCCCGGCTGATCGAGGTCTACGCGGCGCTGGCGCAGGCCGGGCGACTGCTGCCGGCCGGCTCCTGTCCGACCGTGGGGATCGGCGGGCTGACCCTGGGCGGCGGGATCGGGGTGCTGACGCGCAAGTACGGACTGACCTGCGATCGGCTGGTCTCGGCCGACGTGGTCACCGCCGACTCACGGGTACTGACCGTCTCCGAGTGCTCCGAACCGGACCTGTACTGGGCGCTACGCGGTGGGGGCGGCGGCAACTTCGGCGTGGTCACCCGGTTCACGTTCGACACCGAGCCGGCGCCCGCGCTCACCGTCTTCTCGCTGCGCTTCCCGGCCGGCTCGGCCGGCTCGGTCGCCTCGGTGGTGGGGGCCTGGCAACAGTGGGTCGCGGACGCGCCGCCGGAGCTGTGGTCGAACTGCGTCGTCTCCGGCGGCACGCCGCCGACCTGTCGGGTGGGCGGCTGCTACGTCGGAGCGGACAGCGCCCTGAACCCGCTCCTGGACCGGTTGGTCACCGCCGCCGCGACGCAGCCGGGCTCGCGCACCGTGCACGGCAAGAGCTACCTCGACGCGATGATGTACATGGCCGGCTGTGCCGACGACACCCTCGCGCAGTGCCACCCGACGTCCGAGGGCGGCCGGCTGCCGCGAGCCGCGTTCGTCGCCGTGTCCCGGGTGCTGACCGCTCCGTTGGACGGACAGGCGGTGGTGGGGCTGATGGCCGGGCGCGTCGGGACGGACCTGCTGCTGGACTCGATGGGCGGCGCGGTCTCCCGGCTCGCCCCCGACGCGACGGCCTTTCCACACCGCTCGGCGCTCGCCACGGCGCAGATCTACGCGAGCACCACGCCCGCCGGCGCAGCGGCGGCCACGGTCGCGGTGAACGCGGTCCGGGACGGGCTCGGGGCGCTGGGCGCGACGGGCGCGTACGTCAACTACATCGACGCGAGTCTGCCCGACTGGGGTACCGCCTACTACGGCGAGAACCTGGCTCGGCTGAAGGCGGTGTCGCGACACTACGACCCGGATCAGGTGTTCACGTTCCCACAGTCGGTGGCGCGTGCCTGAGTCGGGGGGAACGAGTCTCGGGGCGGGTCGCGAGATGGGACGCGGAACGGGCCGCGGAACGGGCCGCGGTCGGCGATCCGCGCCTCACTCGTCGGATCGGGCGTCGAACTCCTCGCGCTCCAGGGTCGGTTCGCGGACCGGGACGCCGTCGAGGCGGATCACGTATCGGAAAGCCAAGTCGGGGAAGGGGTCGACGACGTGCACCTTGGCCACCGTGCCGCGCTGTCCGTACCAGGAGCCCGGCGCCGTGACGCGTACGCGTGTCCCCGGTCCCGGCTTGGCCGCCTTCTCCCAGGGAAGAGCGGCCGCCTCGAACGCGGTGGCCTCGCACAGGTCGCGGACGACACAGGCGATGTGGTCGACGGTCAGTGGTACGCGCCCGGCCTCGACTCCCGCACCGTCGCACACCACGATGCATCCGTCGGGCACCTCGTCGGGGGCAAGCGACCAACTGCGCTCCATGAGGTGCGCGAGGTAGTCCGGTTCGGGCGTCGTGTCCCCATAGGGCCCGCCCCCGGTGAACCACAGGACCAGCCGCTCGAACCGCCGCCGGGTCAACGCCACGCACCCCGCCTCGGAATCCCCGGCGCGCAGACGCAGCACGGCGTACGGCGGCGGATCCACCTCGTCGGGATCACCCGCCGGCACGTTCGCGCACCACGCCACGGTGCCCGCGTGCACCGCCGGCATCAGCTCTCGGGCCGTACTCACCGCTCCTCCGAGCACGTCGACGCCCGGCTGGACCGGGTGCCGTCCGCGCATCCGCACACGCGCCACCCCACCGCGGAATTCGACGCACAACGACGGGGACGACTCCGACCTCTCGAATCACCCGCCGGCCGGCTCCCTCGGCATTCGGCCGGCCTCAGGGCCTCGAACACCAAGGCCACTGGCACTTCTCGAACCGACGTCGCCACCGGATGACTCCTTCACTCGACGTCCTGCGCGGCGGGTGAGCTTCCGCCCGGTCTGCGCACATGATCGCGGCTCCCGGCGTGCCGTGTGCACGAAAGCGCCATTTCCGTGACGATCGATACCGTGACTGTGACCGAGCCCCAAGCGGGTGGCGTCGGTTGGTCGGTCGCGTCGATGGGCCGGCCCGTCGGCCGGCGGTGAATCCGGGTGGGTTCAGCCCAGATCCAGGAACTCGGCGCCGAACACGCCGAGCAGTACGTCGACGGCCACCAGGGCCGCTCCGGCGCTCACCGCGAGTCCGAAGCCCCCGAACACCAGCCAGTAGACGATGTAGCTCGTCCCCACGGCGCCGAGCACCCGCCCGGGGTTTCGGGGGTCGTAGCGCACGTCGCGGGTCGTCTCGGTACGCGGTCGCGTCACGCCCATCCACGAGACTGACGTGTGCGCGATCCCGTCGACGGCGGTGAACGCGTAGACCGGGTAGCCGAACGACTCCCGCGGCCGTCGCTGCAATCCTTCGACCGTCGCCGGCACGGAGATGCCACGACGCCACAGAATGATCCATTCGCGCAGGAACCGCCGCCATCCAGCCCGCACAAACCATGGTCCGAACGAGAAGTACCAGAATCCGACCCAAAACACGCTTGCCCCGGCAGCGTTCGAGCGCGTGGCGACGGCGGCCCACACCAACAGGGCGAGCCCGGCCGAGTAGCCCATGACCCACAAGGATCCCCGTACGAACGGCGAGTGCGGATCGAAGCTCGGCCCCGCGCGCATCGTATGTATCGAGATGGCTTCGCCGGGGGGCACCGGCCCGACAGCGCGCACTCGGTCGGTGAGCACGTTCACGAACGCATCGGCCGCATGCTCCTGCCGATACCGGACGGTGAACCACTGCCCGTTGCGCAGGTGCGCGGTCACCCGGCGGTCCGGCGTCTTCACGATCCGGTCCACCGCGCGCAGCGCGAAGCGCCTGATCGTCCGGCCGTGTCGGAACTCGACCCGATCCCCGTCGAGTCGCGCCGCTCCCCCACGCCCCGGTAGGACCACACCCTGTACCGATGTCGGCGTTCCCCCTGCGACCATGTGCCCGAAGATACCTGAGGCTTCGTCAAGAGACCGGCGGGCGAAAGCCGTTCGGACGCGACGACATGGGAGTGCGCACGCGCGAATCCCGGCCCCTTCGCACGCCTCGCCGCCGGATTCGCCGTGGCCGTGGCCATCGCCGTCGCCCGCGTCGACTACGGCTCAGCGGAGCGCGGGGACGACGGCGGTTCACCGGTGGGGGCGCTTCGCAGCAACGTTGCCGTCAATGTCGTCGCGTGGCGGGCGATGTGGGCCGCGTCGGTGCGGTAGAGGGCGTCGTGTCCGGCGGCGATGTGCTCGGCGAACGCGGCGTTGCCGGCGTCGGCTTGTGCGTGCATGTGGCGGACCAGGTGTTCCAAGCGGTCCTGGGCCGTGGTTGCCATCGCTGCGCGATTTTTGTCGTCGAGCCGGTAGGCGTCCGCGAAAAGGCGGAGGCGGCGGGCCTGTTCCTCGACGGGCAGGGTGAAGTCGTCGTTGCCCGGATCGGTCAGGGGCACGAACCGATAGGCGGCGTAGGCGAGATCCCAGACGCGGGGGCCGGGGTGGGCGGTGTCGAAGTCGATGAACGCGAACGGCCTTCCGTCGCGAAAGACACAGTTGTAGGCGGCGACATCGCCGTGGCAGATCACCTCGGCAGGCTCGCGGCCGGGCCAGTACCAGGCGGCATCCGCCGCAGGAGTGAAGCCGGCGGTGGCGTCGTGGTAGTCGCGCAACAGCACGGCCACGGCTTGCAGGGCCGCGTCCGATCGGACGTAATCCGGCAGCGGATAATCGCAGACGTGGCCGGGGAGGAAGTCGAGTATCTCCCGGCCGTCGGTATCGAAGCCGTGAGCGCGTGGGGCGCCGGCGAACCCGACATCCCGTAGGTGATCGAGCAGAGCGTGGACCGTGCGGGTCCAAGGCCCTGCGGGCCGCCGAACGGTCGACCCGATCCGCACGACATGGTTGACGCCGCCTCCGGCCAGTACTTCTTCGTCCATCCGCTTCGCCTCGCTCATGAGGACTCCTCCCGGTTGTGCCCGGGCCGATGGTCATCGTCGGCCCGGGCTGCGCGGTTTCTCGACTTGCTCCCGCCGAGTGAGGCTGCCGTCCGGTGTCCGCCCTCGCCGCGCCCGTGACTACGGCGATGTAGAGCACTCCGGGCCGGTGGCCGCGTACGAGCGTAACCACGGGCCGGACATCCACAGCCGAAACGATGCACCCGCCCGCAGTTCTCGGCACCGGCGACCCCACCAGCGCGTCCCGTGGCCGGCCGATGTCGACAGCGAGCCGACTGCGGGCCGACAACGAGCCGACGACGGGCCGACTGCGTGGGGCACGCGTGAGACTCGAATCTCGGAATCGCGAGCCTCGGAATCGCGAATGCGAGGCGTGGTAGCGGTACTTCGCTCGTCCGGCCAGGTCGGAGCGTCGAATGCCGGGACGCGAGCGGGCGCACCCGAGCGGGATCGAGTCGACGATCCACACCGGGGCGTTCCGCAGGTCCGTGTCCCGGGCGAGGCGCGTCCATCGCGCCTCCGAGCGTAGCCCGGGCCCGGCCAGTGCC
>NZ_WWJX01000922.1 GCF_009865215.1 Streptomyces sp. SID3343
GTGCGCGGGGTACGCCCGGGGCGGCGTGGTCGGCGTGGCCGGCACGCCACCGACGTGCGGCGGGGGCGGGACCGACGGCACCGCCGGGGCCGATGCGCCGAACGCCCGCGACGGGGTCGAGTCGGCGACCTCGCGCAGGATCCGGGCTCCCTCCTCGGCGGTCATCCGCCGGTCCGCCTCCTTGACCAGCCATCCGTCGATCACCGGCCCGAGTCCGGCCGCGTGCCGGGGCGGATCGGCCTCGTCGGTCAGGATCGCGTTGAGCGTGCTGATCATCGTGCCGCGACGGAACGGGTTGCGGCCCTCGACCGCCATGTACAGCACGACCGCGAGCGACCACAGGTCGGCGGCGAGCGCCGGCCGTTTGCCCTCGGCCCGCTCGGGCGCCAGGAAGTCCGGCGAGCCGACCAGCATGCCGGTCACCGTGAGCGTGGCGGTGCCGGTCGCGGTGGCGATCCCGAAGTCGGTCAGTACCACTCGGCCGTGCGTGGTCACCAGGATGTTGGCGGGCTTGACGTCGCGGTGCAGCACGCCCTTCTCGTCGGCCGCCAGCAACGCGTCGAGCACCTTGAGGCCCAGATCGGCGGCGTCCGCGGGGGTCAGCGTGCCCTGGGTCTCCAGGATCTCGGCGAGCGACTGCGCCTCGACCAGTTCCATCACGATCCAGGGGATGCCGCCTTCCTCGACGACGTCGTGGATGGTGACCACGTTGGGATGCCCGACCCGGGCCGCCGCTCGCGCCTCACGCAGCGTCCGTTCGCGCGCCAGATCCTTTTCCTCGTCGTCGAGATGGTCGGGCAGCCGCAACTCCTTCACCGCGACGTCGCGGTGCAGCATCTCGTCCACGGCGCGCCACACCGTGCCCATGCCACCTCTGCCGAGCATGGTGCCCAACCGGTAGCGCCCGCCGATGACTCGGCCGCGCGTGCCCCCGGTCTGTGCCACGTACCCTCCCTGCGTCGACCGACATGTCGCGTCGGCCTTTCTTCAGACTTGACCCGTCACATTAGATGCACCCGGCATCGTGACGGAGGGGGGACCGCGTCGACGTCACGCCGTCGGGCCCGCGGACGAGCCCGACGCGGCCTTGTCGGAGCCGCCTCCACCGGCGGATGCCGGGGTCGTGACGGAGGTCGTCGGCTTGGCCGTCGAACCACCGGTCGGCGGCTTCGACGTGGGCGGTTTCGTGGTCGGCGGCCTGGTGGTCGGGGTCCGAGTGGGGGTCGTGGTCGGGCGGGTCGCCCGCGTGGTGGGCGTCGAGTGCGTATCCGGGTCGCCGGTGTTCGTACCGTTGCCGTTGCCGTTGCCGTTGCCGTTCGTGGTGCCGTCGTCGTCGGTGTCGTCCGGGGCGGAGGCGCTCGCACCGCCGGTGTGTACAGCTTGGCCGGGGCTCGCGGCACCGGGCGCGGCCGGGGGCGGCCCGCTGCTCGTCCCGGGCGCCGTGGACCGCTTGTCGGAGCCGGGGTGGTCGTCCTTCCCGTCGCCCATCGCGGCGGGCACCAGGATCGCCAGCGCGGTCACGGCCGCGACGACCAGGGCGCCGAGCACGACGATCTTGCGGCGCTTGCGGGCCGCGGCTTCGGTCGGGGTCGGGCGTGGCACGCCGATCGGGACCGGATCCGACACGCTCGGACCGGTCGGGCTCGGACCGGGCAGGACGGGACGGACCCGATCGTCCGCGGTGACCGCGCCCGGCACGGCGTCGGCGGGCAGGTAGGCGCGGGCACCGGTCTGCGGGTAGCCGCCCGTCGGCCCGTCGGGATCGGCCGCACTGGCCGCGCCGGTCGGCGGGAGCGGGAGCGGGAGCGGCGGCGGGGCCTGTTGCCACGACGAGCGGGTCACGCCCCGCGCACCGTGCGGATTCTCGACGGTCGCGGTGGCGTCCGGCGGCGGTGTCGGGGGCGGGGCCTCCGCCCCGCCGGCGGTCATCGCGGCGAGCAGCATGCGCTCGGTGCTGTCCTCGTCCGCGCGCTCCAGCGGGTCCTTGCGCAGCAGGCCCTCGATGGCCGGCCACAACGCGCCGGCCCGGCGCGGCGGCGCGGCCTCGTCGGTGAGCACCGCGGTGAGCGTGTCCATCGCGCCCGTGCGGCGAAACGGCGAGAAGCCCTCGACCGCCTGGTACAGCGTCACCCCCAGCGACCACAGGTCGGAGGCCGGTCCGGGGCGGCGCCCGAGCACGCGCTCCGGCGCGAGGTATTCGGGTGAGCCGACCAGCATCCCGGTCGCCGTGAGGGTGACCGAACCGGCCACCGTCGCGATGCCGAAGTCGGTCAGCACGACCCGCCCGCCGGGGGCCATCAGGATGTTGCTGGGCTTGACGTCGCGGTGCAGCACGTCGGCCACCCGGGCCGCCCGCAGCGCGTGCAGCACCGCGAGGCCGACCTCGGCGGCCTCGTGCGGGGCCATCCGACCCTCGTCGAGCACGTCGGTCAGCGACGGAGCCCGGACCAGTTCCATGACGATCCACGGCCGCCCGTCGTCCTCGGCGACGTCGAAGATGGTGACGACGTTGGGGTGGGTGATCCGGGCCGCCGCGCGGGCCTCGCGCAAGGCTCGCTCGCAGCGGCCCTGGGTCTCCATCTCGTCGAGGTCGTCCGGTATCCGGACCTCCTTGATCGCGACCTCGCGCCGCAGCAGTTCGTCGTACGCGAGCCACACCGTGCCCATGCCGCCGCGACCCAGCGACTCCCCCAGCCGGTAGCGCCCGTCCACAAGGCGGCTCTGCGAGCCGCTGTCGTGTGCCACGTGGTCCTCCCCAAGACCGTGGACACCACCCGATCCGCCCGTCGGCGCGTGATTGGCGTCACGTGTGAGACGTCGGGCGTACGCCGAAGGTTCCGGTACAAATGCGCCCAAGCGGTTGTCCGGCGGGGGACCGGTCGGCGGCCTCCGCGTACCGGTCGGCCGCCCGGCGCGAGAGCGTCCTCGACCCGGTGATGTCCGTTCCGTTTCGATGAAAGTGCCCGCTCGCGGGCCCCGGGACGCCTGTACGGGCGATCCACCGGGCGCCGGGTTCGTCCCCGGCTCCGGCCGCCCGCCGAGCGGGCGGCCCGGCTCAGCCGGCGATGGACAGGTGGCCCCTGGCGTGTTCGTAGTACGCGCCGGCGGTGCCCCACAGGTCGTCGCGACCGCGCACGGTCAGCCAGTAGCGGACGCCGGAGGCGGTGCGGACCACGAGGTCCTTGCCGTGGTAGTTGGTCAGGTCCTGGCCACACCACACGTATTCCCACTCCGCGGCCTCGTGGCCGCGGTAGTCGATGGCCTGCAGCAGCAGCCGTTCGTAGTCCTCGCCGTCCCGACGATCGCGACCGCCGATGCTGCCGTGCTCGCGGTGTGCCACCGACTCCTCCGGCGCCATCACGATGCCGCGGTCGACCGTGACGGTCACCGAGATCAACCGGTCGGGGTCGGTCACCGTGAGACCGCTGGGGCTGTCGGTACAGATCCAGCCCTCGGGCACGGGCAACGCGAAGCCCAGGTTGGTTCGTCGTCTGCGGCGCAGTCGCGGTATCACCTGGCCGTCCACGAGCGGGCCGAGCACGAGGCACCCGCCGATCAGCGCGAGCACGATGATCGGGTTCGGGGTGATCGCCGCGGCCTGGAGGGCTCCGCCCGCGATCACACCGAGCAGCATCGCGACCGGCACCGAACGCGAGATCCGCCGGTGCGGCAGCACGAGCCACACGCCCAGCGCGAGCGCGAGCAGCACGATCGTGTACATCCCGGTCCAACTGCCGAACGCGGCCAACCACCGCGCGCCGGCGGCCGTCGCGATGCCGACCGAGGTCAGGATCGTCGTCCAGTGCCGAAACCACCAGCGCGGCCAGCGGCGGTAGCGGGCCCGAAAGCCCGCCCCCGAACCCTCGCGCGGCAGGCGCAGGTTGGTGAAGGTCTCGTCCACGCTGCCGACGGGTGCCTTGTACGCGCTGGCGCCGACGGTGCGGCCGGTCTCCGGGCGGTGCGGTCGAGGCGTGTCCGCGGGTTCCGGGGTCCGCCCGGGCACCCGTACGCCGTGTCGGCGGACCCCGCCGGGCCGGGTCCGGCCGGGCACGAAGCGCTCGGGGGTGGCTCCGACCGACATCGGCGGGGTGTCCGCCACGTCCGCGAGCAGTTCGCGCACCTCGGCGATGGTGCCGCGCCGGGCCGGGTCCTTGACCATGAGCGCCTTGAGCGCCGGGGTCAGCGGTCCGGCCAGGAAGATCTCGGGGAAGCGGCCCGCCGCGACCGCGGCGAGCGTCGCCGCGTGCGTGTTGCGGCGAAACGCGGGCCGGCCCTCGACCGCCTCGAACAGCGTCGCGCCCAACGACCACAGGTCGGACGCGGGCCCCGGCGATTCGCCCGCGATCTGCTCGGGCGCGAGGTATTCGGGTGAGCCGACCATCGCGCCGGCCTGGGTCAGGGTCGCGCTGTCCTCGACGGAGGCGACCCCGAAGTCGGTGAGCACGACGCGCCCGTTGCGGGCCAGGAGCACGTTGGCGGGCTTGACGTCGCGGTGCAGCACGCCCGCCTCGTGCGCGGCCTCCAGGGCGGCCAGCAGGCGCAGGCCCAGCTCTGCGGCGCGTCCCGGCGCGACCGGTCCGTCCTTGTCGAGTTCCTGGGCGAGCGACATGCCGCGGACGAGTTCCATCACGATCGACGGCCGCCCGTCCTCTTCGGCTACGTCGAAGATGGTCACGACGTTGGGGTGATCGATCCTGGCCGCGGCGCGGGCCTCGCGCAGCATGCGGGCGCTCATCGTGCCGCGGTCGTCGTCGTCCACGTAGCGAGGCACCCGCAGTTCCTTGACCGCGACGTCACGGTCGAGCATCGTGTCGACGGCCCGCCAGACCGTGCCCATGCCGCCTCGGCCCAGCCGTTCACCCAGGCGGTATCGACCCGCGACCAATCGCTCGGGTGTCTCCGGGTCGGTCAAAGCTCTCGCTCTCCCCATTCGGCCGCGGCCGCCGCCGCGCGATCGGGTGGTTGCCTTCCATACTCCAGTCCGGCGCCGTACGGGGTCCACCGGTTCGCGCCCGAACCTCGGTCGAAGCCCCGATCGCACCCCATCGGAAAACGCCGCGACCGACCGGAACGTGCCCGAACGGCGGCCGGCCGAACCCGGCGGCGCCCCGGATCGGCCCCGACGAGGGGCGGCGCCCTTCCCGGGGCCGCCCGACGAGGCCGCGACCGTCCGCCGCGTCCGCCACCCCTACCCGGGCACGATGTCCTCCGCCCCCAGTCGAACCGCGTCCGCGGTGTGGTCGTCCAGTTGCTCCTGCGACTGTCGCTCGGCCTCGATCCGCTTCAGGTAGTAGTCGACCTCCCGCCGCACCCGGTCCTCGTCCCAGCCCAGCACCCGGGCCATCAGCGCCCCGCACGCCCGCGCGGCCCGCGCGCCCCGGTCGAAGGTCTCGATCGACACCCGGGTGCGCCGATCGAGGACGTCGTCCAGGTGCAGCGCCCCCTCGTGCGTGCACGCGTACACGACCTCGGCGGCGAGATAGTCGTCCGCGCCGTCCAGCGGATAGGCCAGCTCCGGTTGTGCCGCGATCAGCGCGAGCACCTCGTCGCTCATCGAGCCGTAGCGGTTCAGCAGGTGCTCGACCCGGACCACGTGCAGGCCGGTCCGCGCCGCGACGGCCGCCCGCGCGTTCCACAGCGCCGGGTAGCCCTCGGCGCCCGCGAGCGGCACCGTCTCGGTGCAGCCGGGCGCGACCTTGCGGTCCAGGCCGTGTACCGCGGCGTCCACGGCGTCGGCGGCCATCACTCGATACGTCGTGTACTTGCCGCCCGCGACCACCACGAGCCCGGGCACCGGATGCGCGACGGTGTGCTCGCGCGACAGCTGCGACGTCGCGTCGGACTCGCCGGCGAGCAGTGGCCGCAGGCCCGCGTACACGCCTTCGACGTCCTCGCGGGTGAGCGGTGGCGCGAGCACCCGGTTGACGTGGTCGAGCAGGTATTCGATGTCCGCCCGGCTCGCGGCCGGGTGCGCCTTGTCGAGTTCCCACCGGGTGTCGGTGGTGCCCACGATCCAGTGTCGGCCCCACGGGATGACGAACAGCACGCTCTTCTCGGTGCGCAGGATCAACCCCGTCGACGAGTGGATGCGGTCCTTGGGCACCACGAGGTGGATGCCCTTGGACGCGCGCACGTGGAACTGCCCGCGCTCGCCGACCAGCGCCTGTGTCTCGTCGGTCCATACCCCGGTCGCGTTGACCACCTGCCCCGCGCGGATGTCGTAGGTCTCGCCGGTCTCCACATCGCGCACGTGTACGCCGACCACGCGCTCGCCCTCGCGCAGGAACCCGGTCACCGGCGCCCGGGACGCGACGTGCGCGCCGTAGCCCGCGGCCGTGCGCACGAGGGTGAGCGTGTAGCGCGCGTCGTCCACCTGCGCGTCGTAGTACTGCACCGCGCCCACGAGCGCGTCCCGCCGCAGCGCCGGTGCCAGTCGCAGCGCCTGACGCCGAGTCAGCTGCCGGTGGCGGGGGAGCCCGCGCGGTCGCCCCGAAGTCGCCGCCATCGTGTCGTAGAGGGTGACCCCGGCCGTGACGTAGGGCCGCTCCCAGCCCCGATGGCGCAGCGGATACAGGAACGGGACCGGCTTGACCAGATGCGGCGCGAGCGTGTGCAGCAGCAACCCGCGCTCGCGTAACGCCTCGCGCACCAGCGCGAAGTCGAGCATTTCCAGGTAGCGCAGGCCGCCGTGGATCAGCTTGCTGGACCGGCTGGAGGTGCCCGACGCCCAGTCGCGCGCCTCCAGCAGCCCCACCGACAGGCCGCGGGTGACCGCGTCGAGCGCGGTGCCGGCGCCGACCACCCCGCCGCCGACCACGACCACGTCCAGCTCGCGTTCCGCCATCCGCCGCAGCGCGTCCGTGCGAGCCGGTGGACCCATCGCCGTGGTCCGCATCAGCGCCCCCTCCGAAACCGATCGTCACGCCCGGGACCACAGTGACGGGAGATGCCGTCGCCGACGTCTTGGTCTGTCTACCCACTGCCCGCCCGGCCGCACGGCGTCGTGCCGAACTTCCGGGGCCGGTCCACGCGGGCGAGGGGCACGCGACATGCGAACGCCCCGCACACGTGGCACGTGTGCGGGGCGCGAAACGCTCGGACTGCGAAACGTTGGAACGGTGAAACGTTCGGACTGCGAAACGCTCGGCTAGTGCGCCGGCGAGACCGTGACCTCGACCTGCTGGAACTTCTTGAGCTCCGAGTAGCCCGTGGTGGCCATCGCCCGGCGCAGCGCGCCGAAGAGGTTCATCGAACCGTCGGAGACGTGCGACGGGCCCAGGAGGATCTCCTCCAGAGTGCCGACCGCGCCCAGGTTCATCCGGCGACCGCGCGGCAGTTCGGGGTGGTGCGCCTCCGAGCCCCAGTGGTGCCCGGCGCCCGGTGCGTCACTGGCCCGGGCGAGCGCCGAGCCGATCATCACCGCGTCGGCGCCGCATGCGACGGCCTTGGCGATGTCGCCGCTGCGACCCACGCTGCCGTCGGCGACGACGTGCACGTACCGGCCGCCCGACTCGTCGAGGTAGTCCCGGCGCGCCTCGGCGACGTCGGCCACCGCGGTCGCCATCGGCACCGCGACCCCCAGCACGCCGCGCGTGGTGTGCG
>NZ_WWJX01000923.1 GCF_009865215.1 Streptomyces sp. SID3343
GATCCTGGACGCCTACGCCGAGGGCCTGTACGACGGCCTGCACCTGGTCGCCGCGCTGGCGTCGCGGCACGCGCTCGCGGCCGCCGGCCTGGACGCGGCGGTGCTCCGGCTGCTGCGCGCCGAGGACGCCGCGACCCGGCGGGCGTGGGCGGGGTCGCCGCTGGGGCCGCCGCCGCGACGCGTGCACCTGGCCCGCGCCGAGGGGCTGGATTTCGCCGTCATCCCATCGGACAAAAATACTTCCATCTGGAAATGATCGGCTCTAGTGTCTCCTCGAGACCTTCCGGGGTCGCCAGGAGAAGAGAGCACCATGAGCGATGTCCCCCTGTCTGAAAATCGCCCACCCGGCCATCGCGCGCCCGACATACGCGCAGCCGACCCGCACGCGACCGACGGACCCGCGTCCGAAGGCGCCGCGTCCCACAACGTCGAGCAGTTCGGCTACAAGCAGGAACTCCGCCGGACCCTGAGCTTTCGCGACCTGCTGGTGTACGGCCTGGTGTTCATGGTGCCGATCGCGCCGTTCGGCATCTTCGGCGGCGTGTTCCAGGGCTCGGGCGGCATGGTCGCGCTCGCCTACACCGTCGGCATGGTCGCGATGATGTTCACCGCCCTGTCCTACGCGCAGATGTCCCAGGCGTTTCCGATGGCCGGATCGGTGTACTCCTACGCCGGCCGCGGCATCGCCGCCCCGGTCGGGTTCCTGTCGGGCTGGATGATCCTGCTCGACTACATCCTGGTTCCCGGCCTGCTGTACCTGATCGCCGGCGTCGCGATGAACTCGCTCGTGTCGTCGATCCCGGTGTGGATGTGGGTGATCGGCTTCGTCGTGCTCAACACGGTCGTCAACTACACGGGCATCGAGATGACCGCCAAGGTCACCCGGGTGATGCTGATCGGCGAACTGATCGTGCTCGCCCTGTTCATCGGGATCGGCCTGGCCGCGCTCGTCGACGGCAAGGGGCGCGGCTTCGACCTGACGCCGATATACAACGGCGACACGTTCTCCTGGAGCCTGGTCTTCGGCGCCGTCTCGATCGCCGCGTTGAGCTTCCTCGGCTTCGACGGCATCTCGATGCTCTCCGAGGAGAACAAGGACGCCGCGAGCGCGATCGGCAAGTCCATGGTCGCCGCGCTGCTGCTCGCCGGCTCGCTGTTCATCGCGCAGACCTGGATCGCCGGGCTCCTGGTGCCCGACCCCGACCGGCTCATCGCCGAGGGCGACCCGGACGGCACCGCCTTCTACGACGCGGCCCGGGTCGCCGCCGGCGGCTGGCTGGCCACGCTGACCGCCGCCGCCACCGCGATCGCCTGGGGCTTCGCGAACTCCCTGGTCGCCCAGGCAGCCACGTCGCGGCTGCTGTACGCGATGGCCCGCGACCGCCAACTCCCGTCGTTCCTGGCCAAGGTGCACCCCAAGCACCGCGTCCCGGTCAACGCCACCCTGCTGACCGCGGCCGTCTCGCTGGGCCTGGGCCTGTACACGTCGCAGCGCGAGGACGGCATCACCCTGCTGAGCACGCTGGTCAACTTCGGCGCGCTGACCACGTTCTTGGTCCTGCACGTGGCGGTCGTCGTGCACTACCTGATCCGCAACAAGAGCAAGGACTACTGGCGACACCTGATCGCGCCCACCCTCGGATTCGCGATCCTGGCGTATGTCGTGATCAACGCCGACGTCGCCGCGCAACGCCTGGGCTTCGTCTGGCTCGGGATCGGCGTGGCGCTGCTGATCGGTCTGGCCGTGTCCGGCCGCCGCCCCCAACTGTCCGCCATCGACCGAGTCGAGGAACCCGCGTGAGCCTGCCCGACGTCGTCTCCCTCAAGCCGACCCCCGACCAGTACGCATACACCTTCGGCGGCCGAGCACCGCTGCTCACCGTACGCCCGGGCACCATCGTCGAGTTGGAGACCGAGGACTGCTTCGCCGGCAACGTCAAGGGCGTCGGCGACCTGCCCAGCCAGGTGTGCACGTTCCCCTACCTCAACCCCGTCACCGGGCCCATCGCCGTCGAGGGCGCGGAACCCGGCGACACCCTCGTGGTGCACTTCGTCGACATCACGCCGGCCCGGGACTGGGGCATCTCCAGCACGTTTCCCAACTTCGGCGCGCTCACCGCCACCCACAGCACGGCGATGCTGCACCCACCGCTGGAGGAGCGGGTATGGAAGTACGACATCGACGTCGCGGCCGGCACGTGTCGCTTCCACGCGCGCACGAGCGACTTCTCGGTCGAACTCCCGCTGGACCCGATGCACGGCACGGTCGGCGTCGCCCCCGCGGCCGGCGAGACCATCATGTCCATCACCCCGGCCGCGCACGGCGGCAACATGGACACCCCGGAGATGCGCGCGGGCACGACGGCCTACTTCGGCGTCAACGTCGAGGGCGGCCTGCTCTCCATCGGCGACGGCCACGCCCGCCAGGGCGAGGGCGAACTGTGCGGCACCGCCGTCGAGGCGGCCATGCGCACCGTGATCGTCGTCGACCTGATCAAGGGCGCCGCACCCGAGTGGCCGCGCCTGGAGAACGACGACTACCTGCTCGCGGTCGGCTCGGCCCGCCCGCTGGAGGACGCGTTCCGGGTCAGCCAGCGCGACCTCGTCGGGTGGACGGCGCAACTGCTCGGCCTCGATCAGCTCGACGCCTACCAGCTCGTCAGTCAGGCCGGCCTCGCCCCGGTGGCCAACGTGTGCGACACCAACTACACGATGATCGCCAAGCTTTCCAAAATCCTGCTCGGCAACAACCGGGCGTACGAGGGTCGGCACGACCGACTGCGCGCGATCGCCGCCGAGTACCTGCGCCAACGCTGACCATCCCCGATCCTGCCCGCACCGCCGCCGCGCGGGCCGGACGAAGGCGCCGCCCGTCGCTTCGGACGCACGGGCGGCGCCCGCTCGCGCTACGATCCCCCGGTCGTACCAATGGATCGGGGGAACCGTGGCACGTGTCGTCGTTGCGCGAACTGTGGTGCCACGGGGAATACTTCGGGCCTTGCCGGCCCTCGCCGCGCTGACGGCCGTGTCCTGCTCGGCCTCGGGCGCGACCTTCGACGGTCCCATCCACGACGTCACCCGGGACTACCTGCACACGGTCGCCGATGGTGGTTCCCCGGCCGCGTTCTACGGCACGTGTGGCGGCCGGCCCGTCGCGGACTCGCACCTGTTGTTGGTGGGCGAGGGCCCCGGCTTCAAGGTCTCGATGGTCGGTTCCACCCAAGAGGACGATGCGGCCAGTGTGAACGTGTCGATCACCGGCCGGGACGGCTCCGCATCCCCGTACTCCGTCGACTTGGAGCGGGAGAACGGCACGTGGCGCGTCTGCCGCCTGGGCAAGGGCAACGTTCAGATCAACGTCGACCTGCACGCGCAAGCCGTGCCCCACGATCGGTGACGCCGAACCCGGCGGCGGCCGGCGCCGAGTGACGGGCGTCACGGTCATGGAAAGTGCAACCCGGCTGTGGCACGATCCGTCACCCTGGGTCGTGGTCGCCGCACAGGCGGCCCCACCCCGCCCTCGTCCGATGGAGTGAACGCATGTCGATAACCCATGTGTCCGGCCGGTTCGACGGCAAGACCGCGGTGGTCACCGGAGCGGGTTCGGGGGTCGGCCGCGCGACGACGCTGCGCCTGGCCGCGGAGGGCGCGAACGTGTTCGCCCTCGACATCGCCGCCGACGCGCTCGCCGAGACCGCGACACTGGCCGAGGGCCTCGCGGGCAAGGTCTCGACCCGGGTCACCGACGTGTCCTCGCGCGACGAGTGCTTCGCGGCGGTGGCGGAGGCCGTCGCCGAGTTCGGCGGGCTGGACGTATTGGGCAACGTGGCCGGGATAGCCCGCGCCGAGCACATCCTGGACGTCACCGAGGCGCAGTACCGGCGGATGATGGGCGTCAACACCGACGGCTACTTCTTCATGTGTCAGGCCGCCATCCCGCACCTGCTGGAGCGCTCCGGGAACATCGTCAACATCGCGTCCAACGCCGGTGTGACGGGCCAGGCGTACGGCGTCGTCTACACCATGAGCAAGGGCGCGGTAGTCCAGCTCACCCGGTCGTTGGCCTGGGAGTTCGCCAAGAAGCCGCTTCGGGTGAACGCCATCGCGCCGGGCATGGTCGACACCGCCCTCGTGGCGAACTACCAGATGCCCTCCGATGTCGACTGGGATCTGGTCGGCCGTGTGATGGCCCCGCGCCCGGCGGCCCAACCGGAGGACATCGCCTCGATGTTCGCCTATGTGGCGTCCGCCGAGGCGCACAACGTGCACGGGGCCATCCTGGCCAACGACAGCGGCCTGACCGCGGGCTGACCCTCGCCGACCGGCACCCGCCCCACGAACAGGAGTAGGGCCAGGGGTCGTTGCGACACCCGGCCGGTCCTCCGGCCGCGAGCGGTTCACGCAGACGCTCGGCCGGGATTGCCCGGTCGAGCGTTTCGCGTGCGCGCGGGTCTCGACCGCGACGAGGAGGCCGAGGGCGTCGGCCGTGACCGCAAAGCCCCGACGCACCCGACCGGCAGCGCCGCCGCATCGGCACGTGGTGGCCGGTCGCCGTCCCGGCCGGCTTGGTCACCGTCTCCGTGTCCGCCGCCCGGGCCGCTGGGTCCGGGCGGCTACCGACCCGCTCGGCGACCCATTTTTGAACGCGTTCAACTCGATGGGTTAGGGTTCTCTCGGAGTGACTCGGACCGAGGGGGAGCCGATGAGAATTGTGATACCCGGCGGAACCGGACAAGTGGGCACGATCTTGAACCGTACGCTCGGCGCCGCCGGACACGAGATCACGATCCTGACCCGGCGACCCCGACGCGAGGGCGAAGTGGGCTGGGACGGCGCGACGTTGGGTCGCTGGGCGGAGACGATCGACGGCTGCGACGTCGTGGTCAACCTGGCCGGCCGCAGTGTGAACTGCCGCTACACCCCGGCCAATCTGCGCGCCATGATGGACTCGCGGGTACGCTCCGCCGAGGTCGTCGGCGAGGCGATCGAAGCCGCGGCCCGGCCGCCGCGGGTCTGGCTCCAGATGAGCACCGCCACCATCTACACGCACCGCTTCGACGCCCCCAACGACGAGGCGACCGGCGAGATCGGCGGCGCCGAAGCCGGCGTCCCGGCGTACTGGGCGTACAGCGTCGAGATCGCCAAGGCTTGGGAGCGGGCACAGGAGGCGGCCAGGACCCCGCACACCCGCAAGGTCGCGCTGCGCTCGGCGATGGTGATGAGCCCCGATCGAGGCGGCGTCTTCGACGTGCTGTCGCGGTTGGCACGGCTCGGGCTCGGCGGCCCGGTCGCGGGCGGCGCACAGTACGTTTCGTGGATCCACGAGCGCGACTTCGTACACGCCGTCGAATTCCTCGCGGAGCGGGACGACCTCGCCGGACCGGTGAACCTCGCCGCGCCCGGGCCGCTGCCCCAGCGCGCGTTCATGCGGGCGCTGCGGGCGGCATCGGGCATCCCGGTCGGTCTGCCCGCGACCCGGTGGATGGCCGAGATCGGCGCCTTCGCGATGCGCTCCGACACCGAACTCCTGTTGAAGAGCCGCCGCGTGATCCCCGGCCGCCTCGTCGACGCGGGCTTCGCCTTCGGCCACCCCGAGTGGCCGAAGGCCGCCGGGGACCTCGTCCGCCGTCTCCGCGCCGAACCCGCCGACGCGTTGCGGTAGCCGTTCGGTACGGGCCCCCGCGCCGGGCGGCCGGGCCCTACCCCACGAACTCGCGGTCGCCGTAGTGGACGTTCGCCTTGGACCAGTCGCCGCCGAGCGTGCCGACGAAGGCGCGTACCAGGGTCGCGTCCGCACGGTCCGCGACCAGGATCAGCTTGCCGCCGCGCACCGTCACCGAACCGCCGAACAGTCGGTCGCGGGCCTCGGGATCGGCCACCAGCCCGTCGTGCAGGCGCTGCGCGCTCACGCCCGGCACTTCCACCTCGATCGCGTCCGCGCGCGCGGACGTGCTCGGCAGGTACTCGAAGGTCAGCACCGACTCCTGCCGATACCGCGTGCGCAGCCCGTCGGCCACGAGCCGCAACCGCGCCGCGTCGATGTCGTCGACGTCGAACTCGCGCGAGCGCTCGTAGGTCGCGGCCTGGAGGTCGCTCGACCAGAACACGCCGTCCAGCAGCGAGGACTTCTCCGGATCGGCGCCGCTCGCGCGGACGATGGTGCGTACCTCGCAGGCGAACCCGAGCAACCGGTCGGCCAACCGCGGGTCGTGGGGGTCGCTGATGATCGCCGTGTTGTTCGTCACGAAGATCTCCGCGTCCGGCAGGTGCCGGCGAGTGTGCCCGGGCGAGGCATCGGCCGCGCAGTGAGGGGCGTGCGACGATGTCGCCGCCACCGCGGTCCGAGCGCCGCCGGCGCCGATGGTGATGCCGAACGCGAGCACGAGGGCCGCGGGCCAACGCTTCATCGGGTTCCCCCTGGGACGTACGAGACGATCGTGACGACATGCCGATCGCGAAGGTGACAAGGTATCGGAGCCCCGGCCACCGCCCGGCGGCGGCAACCGCCGCTCGGTACCCCGGAGGGCACGGCCGCCCTCAGCTCCAGTCCCAGCCGATCCCGAGGATGCCCGGCCCCACGTCCTGTTCGGCCAGGTGGACCACACTGTGCCGGCCGTTCAGGGTCAGGTCGCGGCGGCCGGTACGCGGCGCGCCCGCCGTGGTCTGCGCGAAGCGCCGACAGTGCACCGGCAGCGCCGCCGGGTCGAAATGCACCTGGAGAACGTACTGCCCGCACGGGAACGTGAAGCCGCGCAGGTACTCGTCGCTGGGTCCGGCCGTGCCGTCCTCGAAGCCGTAGCCGAACACGTACGTGTCGCCGGCCCGCAGCCGCGCGTCGAACAACAACTCCGCCACCAGCACGGCGCCGCCCCGGTGGTAGCGCACGCGGCCCACCCGGCAGTTCTCGGTCGCCCGCACCCGCACCCGACTCGGCTCGCACCCGACGTCGCCGACGTGGATGGCGAGATAGCGGTCCACGCCGTCGCGATGCGCGCGGACCACGTGGTCCGACTCGCGTCCCTGGAGCTGGCGCAGCGGACCGACCTGGACGCGCTCCAGTTGACACACGGTGTGCAGGCCGCCGTCGGCCGGGGATTCCAGGTCGGTCAGCAGTTGCCGCAGCGTGCCCGACTCCTCGACGACGGAGCGATACGACCGCGACGCGAGGCGTTCGGCGCTCGCGGGTTCGAGCAACCTGGTCAGCGCGTGGGGTGGCAGTTCCAGCACGTCTTCGAGCACCCGCACCGCGCGCAGCGACTCGGCGCGCTGCGGTTGACGGGCACCCTGCTGCCAGTAACTGAGGCTGGTCACCCCGACCTTGACCCCACGCTGGGCCAGCCGATGCTGGACCCGGTGCAGGGCCAGACCGCGGGCGGCCAGGGCCGCGCGCAGGGCCAGGTGGAACGGGCCGACCCGCAGCGCCCGCGCCAATTCCGCTTCGGCCTCGGCTGCTTCCGCCTGCTCGTCGGTCCGCGGCATCGCTCGCCTCCCCTTGTGAATGTTCACACCGCCGGTCGGGAGCGCCGGCCTCGACGGTCGTATCCCGTACCACCGGTCCCGGGTCGTTCACATGCCGGTCGCGTCGTTCACACCACCGCTTCACCCCGCATTGAAGCGTCTTGAAATGCACCACGACAACACCCGATAGTCCAGTGCAGCGTCCGGACGCGCGCCACGCACCACTCCCCCGCAAGGGAAGGAACGCCATGACTCGAATGTCCCCACGAGCGGGCCACGCATCCGGCAGACGCGCCTCAGCGGTGAGCATCGCCGTGGCCGCGCTGCTGTGCGCACTGCTGTCGGTGCCGTCGGCGGCGACCGCCGCGCAGGCACCGGCCACCGGCCAACCGCAGGCGCAGACGCAGACGCAGGCGCTGACGCAGAGCGAGGCACTCCCCGCCGCCGCGCTCGCGAGCAAGAAGCTGAACATCACCATGCAGGCGCAGCAGAAGAGCAACTGGTGCTGGGCCGGCTCCGGCAACACGATCGCCACGTGGTACGGCCGCAACTACAGCCAAAACCAGTTCTGCAACGCCTCGTTCGGTCGGTCGCAGAGCACCGAATGCCCCAACTCGCAGGCCACGCTGGGCAACGTACAGACCGGGTTGCGCTGGGCCGGTATCAACTCCGGTTCCTACGTGACCGGTTGGCTCCAGTACGGCACCGTGCAGACCGAGATCAATGCGAACCGGCCGATCGAGACCCGGATCCAGTGGTCCTCGGGCGGCGGTCACATGCACGTGATCTACGGCTTCGACACGTCGCAGAACTGGGTCTACTGGGGCGACCCGTGGCCGAGCAACTCCCGCTACAACTGGGCCTCGCACAACTGGTACGTCGACAACAACGAGTTCTCCTGGACCCACTCGCTCTACCGGATCGGAGCGTGACGCCGTGACCGGTAGTCGGATCAGTGCCGGCCGGCGCCTGTTGGCCGCCGGCGCCCTCGCCGCGGCCGTGACCCTCACCCTCACCCCACAGGCGGCCCACGCGGCGAACTCCTCGTCCGTGCCCGCCCCGGCGGCCCCCGACGCGGCGAGCGTCGGCGCCGCACACGACGTGAGCACCGCACCGGGCACCCTCGACACGCTGTCCCGGTTCTTTACCCGCGACGGAGCGCTCACCGCGGCCGGCCCGTCGAGCACCGCGTCCGGCCCGTCGAGCACCGCCGACGTGGCACCCAGGATCGAGGGTGGCGTCGTTCCCGTCTACACGCTCGCCCCCGAGTTCGTGGCGGCCGAGTCGGGCAGGACCGAGGTCCCGATCGCCCGACAGGAATTCCTCGCGAGTACCGCCGTGGCGGCCGACGGCCGCAGAGCGTCGGTGTGGACGGCTCGGACGGCGAGCGGGTGGCAGGTCGTGAACATCGCCGAGGGCGACGACGAGGCCCGCTACACGGCGGCCGGCGCGAGCCGGCTCGCCGGTGGTGTGGTCTTCCGCGAGCCGCAGATCAACGCCTGGTACGTACAGGGCGGCGATCGGGTGTTGCCGCTCAACGCCGAAGCG
>NZ_WWJX01000924.1 GCF_009865215.1 Streptomyces sp. SID3343
CCGGCGTGACCGCGGCGGCCCGGGCCCGGACCACCGGATCGTGGGTCAGCGCGGACGCCCTGCGCGACGCCAAGTCGGCGCGGTTGGCCGCGAGTTGCGCGGTGATCGTGTCGACGCCCTCGGACAGGCCGCGGGCGAGGGTGACGACCTCGACCGTCTTTTGTCGGGCGAACGCCAGCCAGCGGGCGAGCTGTGGATCGAGGTCGCGCTCGACACTCGCGTCCAGCGGGACGTGCAGGAGGGAGCACGACGCCGCCACGTCCACCCGGTCGGCCAGGCCGAGCAGGGTCCCGAGCGTGGACAGCGAGTTCTCCAGGTCGTTGATCCACACGTTGCGGCCGTCCACGACCCCCGCGACCAGCCGCTTGCCGGGCGAGAGGCCGCCGGCTCGGGCGAGATCGCGCAGGTTCGCGGCGGCCGGCCCGGTGAAGTCCATTCCCAGGCCCTCGATCGGGGCCCTCGCCAGGATCGGCAGCGCGTCGCCGAGGCGGTCGAAGTAGCTCGCGACCAGGATCCTGGGCCGGTCGACGAGCGCACCCAACTCGCGGTACACCCGGGCGGCGACGTTGAGTTCGGCCGGGGTACGGTCCTGGACGAGCGCGGGCTCGTCCAGTTGGACCCACTCGGCGCCGGCGGCGCGCAGGTCGGCGAGCACGCTCGCGTATACCGGCAACAGCCGGTCGATCAGCGTGATCGGGGCGAAGTCGGCCGCGACGCCCGGCGCCGGCTTGGCGAGCAGCAGGTAGGTGAGCGGGCCCACGAGCACCGGACGAGCCCGGTGGCCGAGCGCGAGGGCTTCGAGCAGTTCGTCCACGGGCTTGGTGGAATCCGCCGCGAACGCGGTGTCGGGCCCCAACTCGGGCACCAAATAGTGGTAGTTGGTGTCGAACCACTTGGTCATCTCCAGCGGTGCGACGTCCTGCGTGCCGCGGGCCATCGCGAAGTAGCCCGCGAGCGGGTCGGCCGCGACCGCCGCGCGATGCCGGTCGGGGATCGCGCCGACGAGCACGGTGGTGTCCAGGACGTGGTCGTACAGCGAGGAGTCGCCGGTGGGGACCTCGTGGACGCCTGCCTCGGCCAGCCGCCGCCAGGTGTCGCGGCGCAGATCGGCGGCCGTCCGGTGCACGGCGTCGGCGGTGATCCGGCCTGCCCAGTAGCCCTCGACGGCCTGCTTGAGCTCACGGCCCGGGCCCTGCCTGGGATGGCCGTACACGGTGGCCTGTGAGCGCGGGGTGCTGAAACTCTCTGCCACGGAACTCTCCTTCGCGAGTCGCGGTGGTGACCGCGGGAGGGGTCGCGAAGGATCGGCACACACGCGACGAAACGCGTGCTCGGGCGGCTCGCACCCGTACCGTGGACCCGCCCTCGAGGTCACCGAAAAGCCGCGTGCGAGGTCGCACACGGGCAGTGGCAGGTCTTCGGACTCGTGGGCGCGCCGGGCAACGAAACCCGACACCTACTGGCCGTCGCTTCCCGAACCCGTTGCCGGGTCCAGTGCTGATGACGGCGGTCGTTCCCACACACCGCTGCGGGGCAGTTCCGGATTCACACCGGATTCCCTCTTGCGACGCGTCTGCCTGGCGGGCAGGGCGAACCGACTGCACCGCCCACCTTACGCACACGCGCCGCCACTGTGGGCCCGGGTCCGGATGACGGACCCGGCGGGTGGTGGGCGGGATGCCGGGGACGGCCCGGCCCGGCGGGGGCCGTCGAGTAGGTTGGGGGGACTGCTTCCAGTCCGTCCGGGTTCGTCAGGGGTGCCGCCGTGCCGAAGGCTCGTCTTACGCGGGTGCGGTCGAAACAGCCGGTCACCCGGGCGCGGATCATCGAGGCGGCCGTGCTGTTGACCGCCGAAGTCGGCCTGGAGGGCTGGACCATCCGCAGCCTGGCCGCGCGGCTGGATTCCTGGCCGCAGGTGCTCTACCACCACGTGGGCGACCGGGACGCGGTCGCGCACGCGGTCGTCGAGGAGGTCGTGGCCCGCTTCCCGCTGCCCGACCCGGAGTTGCCGTGGCGGCCGTGGTTTCGCGAACTCCTGCTCGGCGCCCGGCCGGTGCTCCGCGAGTATCGCGGCGTCGCGCGCCGGCTCGCGCTGCACGGCCCGACGGTTCCCTCGGCGCTGCCGATCATCGACCACGGTGTCGCGCTGCTCGCGCGCAGCGGCCTGGGCGACGAGGCGTTGGCCGGCTACACGTTCCTGTTGTCGGGGGCGCTCTCGTCGATCGCGATCGACGACGACCGGGCCCGCCTCGGGGTGACCCCCGAGATGGGCGACCTCACGCCGCACCTGCACGCCGGCGGCGAGGGGCTGCGGGCCTTCGGCGCGGCCTTGGTGCGGCTGGAGGCCGGCCCCGACGCGCGGGAGACGTACGCGGGGTACATCCACATTTACACGATCGACCGGGCGTTGGACGGCATCGGCGCCAGGATCGCCGAACTGACCGGTGATGCCGGGCCGTGACCACCGGTTGGTGGGGCCCGGGAGCCCCTTGACCAGGGGCTTCGCAACGACCGACCGGGAAAGACAGGTCGGTCACCCCGGACGCCGGCCCCGAACACCTTGCGCCGCCCGGCACGGTCGGACACCGACCCGGCAGCGAGCAACGGCGCGGCGAACGCGAGGGTGTGAGCGCCGACCGCCCACTGAGGTCCGCCCGGGCTCGCGTCCAAGCCCCGGGCGACGTCGGGCGTTGCGACGTTGGGCGGTAGGAGAGGGGGTGTGCGATGGAGTGGAAGCGGAAGAGCCTTCAGGCCGCCGGGAGTTCCGGCTCGGGTGTATCGCTCGACGGCACGACGTGCGGGGCCACCGTGGCGAGTTCGTGGCAGGTCTCGCGGTACTCGCGCACCGGGCGCGAGTCGCGCACGATGCCCGCGCCGGCCCGCAGCCACGTGCCGCCGTCCTGGGTGTGCACCATGCGCAGCGCGAGGGCGGCGTCGAGTTCGCCGGTGTGGGTGGCCCGGACGACCGCGCCCGCGTACAAACCGCGCGGGGTCGCCTCGTACTCGGCGATCACGGGGTACGCGTCGGCCTTGGGGACGCCGGAAACGGTCACCGCCGGGAACAGCGCGACGAGCGCGTCCCACGGGCCGTGTCGCGCGTCCAGGCGACCCGACACGCGCGAGGCGATGTGGTGCACGCTCCCGCGTTCCTCGACCACCATGAACGCGTCGATGGCGACACTGTCGGGCTCGCACAGCGCGCGCAGCTCGGCGTCGGCCACCCGGACCGAGACGGCGTGTTCGTACACCTCCTTGGCGTCGCCGAGCAGGGCGGCCCGGCGGCGCGCGTCGAACGCGGGATCGTCGCCGCGCGGGCAGGTACCCGCGAGCGGGCGGGTGGTGATCGATCCGTCGGCGTCCACCTCGACGACCGTCTGGGGACTGAACCCGGCGGCCCGAAGTCCCGGCAGGTCCAGCAGGAACGACCGGGCGGGCGTGTTCGCGCGACGTCCGCGCAGGTAGGTCGCGGGGAAGTCGACGTCGTAGGGGACCGCGACGCGCCGGGACAGGATCACCTTTTCCAACTCGCCCGCGCGGATCCGGTCGACGGTGGCGGCCACGGCGGCGAGGTACGGCCCCGGCTCCGCGTCCTCGACGTCCACCGGTCGCGGGGCCGCGGCGGGGGCCTCGTCGCCCGCGCCGAGTGCCGCGGACAACACGCGATCCAGGTCTGCGGCGTTCAAGGCGCGTACGGTCAGCGACCGTTCGTCCACGCCCACCTCGACCCGGGGGACCGTCAGCCGACCCAACTCCCGGTCGGCGTCGCCCGACAGTGGCAAACCCGCCACCGCGAAGGCGAGTTCGTGGTCGAGCCGGCCGTACAGGCGCCAGTCCTCGATCGGCAACTCGGCCAGGAGTACGTCGATCGCCCGCGCCGGCGAACCCGTCCACGCGACGCTTCGGACCGGGCTCTCGGGCAGCCCGCTCACCGTGCGTCCCTCATCTGCCTCGCCCGCCTCGCCCGCCTCGCCCGTCCATGCGCGCACCGTGTCGCGGTGGATGGTCACCGCTGCGACGGCCCCGCCCGCGAACCACCATCGCCCGTCCCGTTCGTAGACGACGGACTCGTCGAACAGCCCGGACGCGGCGAGCCGGACCGCGACGGCCGCCGGGTCGTAGCCACCCTCGCGCCGCTTGCGCAGGTAGCGGCGAGCGGGCGCGCCGGCGGCGGTCGCGATGGTGCCCCCCGACCGGGTCGTCGGCGGATCGGTTCCGGCCCCCGGCGTACCGGAGCCGGTCGCGACGGATGCTGGTTCGGCGGTGTGTATGGCCACGCGGGTCGACCTCTCGTTGGCGAAGCGCGCTCCGAGCGCGCCCGATCACCCTTGTTGAGCACTGAATAAGTAGGTTAGCCTCACCTAACTTTTCCTGCCAAGGGCGGGTGTGGGCAGGGATCGAAGAAAGGGAGCGAAAGAGGGAGGAGGGACCCGGGCGGCCCCGGCGCGCGCGGTGACACCTCGCGCCGGGGCCGCGTGCGGAGCGCGCGGGCTGCCACGGCACAGGGCAGGCGCGACACGGGGCGGCAGGCGCGCGGGCTGTGGACAGCAGTGGCAGTGGGGCAGTACGGCGGATGAGCGGACTCCAAGCGGCGGGCACGCGGGGGTGCGGAGGCTCCGGGCGAACGAGCATGGGGGCACACAGACAGCCGCTCATCGGGCTCTGCGCGCAGGGCCGCAGGCGGCGGCCAGGTAGCGCGCTGCGGAGAATTGTTGGGGTTGCCGCCCCGCCTGCGACCCTCCGCAGCCGGCATCGTCGTCGGGCCTTGCCCCGGCCGGTGCGCGCGTTGGCGGGCCCCGAGTGCGGGTGGGGGCGCGCGGCCCGGGTACCGCGACCTGCCGGCATCGCGGGTGACGCGTACCGGCGTCGGGTCGGCCTCTTGTTGCCCCCGCAGCGGCTCGGACCTGTGAAGATGTCGTCGGCCGGGCCGAACCGGACGGTGGGACACGCGGGTGGTCGGGGCGGAGGCGATGGTGAGCGGTACGGGGAACGCGGGTGGCGCGGGGGGCCTGGGGGGCGGGGGAGACGCGGTCGAGTCGCTCGGTGGGAACGACGCGACCTCGGGCGACCCGGTGGTGGGTTCCTCGTCGGTGCCGGCCGAGGCGTCGCTGCGCCCGCGCGGCCTGGTGGACTTGCGTGGACGGGTGCGCGGGCCGTCGGTGCTCGGCTATCCCGCAGGGGCCGTGGTGGTCGTGTCCGGCTTGCCCGGGAGCGGCAAGAGCACATTGATGCGGCGGTGGTCCGGCTCCGCGCCGGTGATCGACCCGCGCACCGTGCACGTCGAGTACCAGGCCAGAATGCCCGATTGGCTGCCATATGCGGTGTACCGGCCATGGGTTCGGCTTCAGCACTTCCTGCGGTTGCGAGCGGGAGTCAGGGGCGGTGGGCCGCTTTTGGTGCACGACTGCGGCAGTCGTGCGTGGATGCGGCGTTGGCTGGCCCGTTCGGCCGGCCGGCAGCGTCGTGAGCTGCACGTGGTGCTGCTCGCGGTGGACGCGGGGGACGCGCTGGCCGGGCAGGAGACGCGCGGCCGATGGGTCCCCGGGCGGGTCTTCGCGCGGCATCGGCAGGGCTTGGCGCAGCTGCTGTCGGCGCTCTCGGCGCAGGGTGCGGCGGCTGTGCCGGAAGCGGCGTCGGTCGTCCTGCTCGACCGCACGGTGCGCGAGCATGTCGCGGCGTTGGAGTTCGCACCGGCCGGGGGAAGCGGGCCGGGATCCGCAGCTCCGCCGCTGCCTTCCCCGGCGCCCGTGGCCGCGCCTTTGCCCCTGACCTCGCCTGTGCCTTCGTCCTTGTCCTTGTCCTTGCCGGAGGGGCTGCTGGACCGGCGCCGGTCGAGTCCGCCATGATGCCGGAGTCGAGGCGGGCGGGCCGCGCCACGCGCGCTGCGCGCCGGGCCCGAGACGCCCGCGATTCGCGGTCGCCGGAACCGACCGCCTGAAGCCGCCGAGCCGGGTCGATCAGGGTGATGGGCGCAGGCCCTTCGAGTGCTTCGGACCGCCTTAGACCCCGACCAGGGCGTCCACGGGGGAGCCTTAGGCTGCCTTAGGCCGGGTCGGGGCGTGCGTTGCCCGATAGATGCGGCATCCGCCCCATGCTCGTGCCCCCACTGGGACGCGAAGCTGTTACCACGAGCCGGAGGAACCGGGTCGGGGCAAC
>NZ_WWJX01000925.1 GCF_009865215.1 Streptomyces sp. SID3343
GGCCAGGCCCGCGGCCGGACCGTACGCCGCCAACAGCCACGACCCCATGCTCATCGGCGACGTCGGCTTGAACACGCGCAGCATGTTGCCGAAGCGCTCCGGCCGACCCAGATCGTGCACGAGTGCCGCCGCGGACAGCGAAATCCCGCCCAGCGCCGCCACTTTGCCCACCCGCGCGAGCGCCGGCCGCCCGGTCGCCTCCGCGCCCGCCGCGAGCAACGACGACGCGCCCGCAAGGCCGCCCAGGAAGACGTAGCCGGCGATGTCGGTCGCCGCCCAGGTCGGCGCCTTGATGATCGGTCGGCCGTAGTACGACGTGGTCTCGACCTTGGGCACCATCCGGGCCTCGCCACGCGTCATCGCCGTCCTCCTCGGGACACGAACGCGGCCGCGACCCCGGCCGCCAGGGTGAGCGCCGCCGCGCCCGCGTGCTTCCACATCGCGGCCAGGTCGCGCGTGGTCACCACCGGGTCCGGCGGCAGCCCGTACACCTCGGGCTCGTCCAGAAGCAGGAAGAACGCGCCGTCACCGCCCACCCCGTCCTCGGGATCATGTCCGTACAAACGAGCCTCGGGAACGCCTTCGGCATGCAGTTCCGTCACGCGCGTCGCGGCCGCCGCGCGCAACTCGTCGAGCGGGCCGAATCGGATCGACTCGGTCGGACACGCCTTCGCGCACGCCGGTTCGGCGCCCACCCCGAGCCGGTCGTAGCACATCGTGCACTTGAACACCCGCCCGTCCTCGGGCCGTTGGTCGATCACGCCGTACGGGCACGCCGGTACGCAGTAGCCGCAGCCGTTGCAGATGTCCTGCTGGACGACGACGGTGCCGAACTCGGTGCGAAACAGCGATCCGGTGGGGCACACGTCCAGACACGCGGCGTGCGTGCAGTGCTTGCACACGTCCGACGACATCAACCAACGCATCGAGTCGCCGCCGCCCCCACCCTCGGCGCCCTCCTCGACCCCCACCGGCCGTTCCTGCTCGATGAAGGCGACGTGCCGCCACGTGCTCGCGCCCAACCCGACACTGTTGTCATAGGACATCCCGGTCAAGGCGAGCCCGTCCGCCGGCAGAGCGTTCCACTCCTTGCAGGCGACCTCGCACGCCTTGCACCCGATGCACACCGACGTGTCGGTGAAAAAGCCCATGCGCGGCGGGTGTTCGCCGCCCCAACCCGCCTCGCCCGCCGGATCCTGTGGCCCGCGACCGATGCCACCGATGAACTGAACCATCGTCAGACCTCCGTCCCCGTCTGCTCGGTGATTCCCGCCCGGCGGCGATAGTCGGCGACGAACCGCAACAGCTCGGGCCCGCGCGGACGCCGCCCCGGCCGGATGTCCGCGCTCATCGCCTTGACCTCCTGGATGTGCACGTTCGGATCGAGCGTGATCGAGGCCAGCTCGTTGGCCGCGTCGCCTCGACTCATCCCGTTGGGCCCCCAGTGGAACGGAAGCCCGATCTGATGCAGCGTTCGCCCGCGCACCGACAGCGGACGCATCCGTCGAGTGACCATCACCCGGGCCTCGATCGCCGCGCGAGCGGTCACCACGGTCGCCCAGCCCATGTGGTCGAGGCCGCGCTCGGCCGCCAGCTCCGGCGACACCTCGCAAAAGAACTCCGGTTGCAGCTCGGCCAGATAAGGCACCCAGCGGCTCATCCCACCGGCGGTGAAATGCTCGGTGAGCCGATGCGTGGTCACCACGAACGGGAATACGTCACTGCCGGGCTCGTCCCCGCTCGGATGCGAGCGGTTGTGCCGCCGATTGAACACCTGACGGACCGGATTACGCGAGTGCTGCGGATGCAGCGGATTCACGAACGGCGAGTCCTGCGGCTCGTAATGCGTGGGCAGCGGCCCGTCCACCAGCCCGGCGGGAGCGAACAACCAGCCCTTGCCGTCCGACTGCATGACGAACGGGTCGTCGCCCGCCAACGCCTCGGCGCCGCGCGCCCCCTCCGGAGGGCGATAGTGCGGCGCCTTGTCCGGCGGAAAGTCCGGCACGTCGGGCCCGGTCCACTTCCCCGCGTCCGCGTCCCACCGCAACAGCGCCTTGCGTTCGCTCCACGGCCTGCCGTCCGGGTCGGCCGAGGCGCGATTGTACAGGATGCGCCGGTTCGCCGGCCACGCCCACGCCCACTCGGCCGCGATCCAGTCCTGCTCGGTGTGCGGTTTGCGCCGCGCGGACTGATTGACCCCGTCCGCGTACACCCCGCAGTAGATCCAGCAGCCGCACGACGTCGATCCGTCGTCCGCCAACTCGGTGTAGGCGGACAGGTGTTCGCCGTTCGGCCCGAAGCCGTTGATCTCCGCGAGAACGGCCTCCGCGCTCGGGTCGTCGTAGCGTCCCTCGGTCGGATAGTCCCAGGTCAGGTCGAGCACCGCCCGGTCCATCGGATCGGTCGAATCGGCGAGTTCGGCGCGAATCAGCCGGCCCAGGTGGTACATGAACCACAGGTCGCTACGCGCGTCGCCGGTCGGTTCGACCGCCTGGTGATGCCACTGCAACCAGCGGTTGGTATTGGTGAACGAGCCGGACTTCTCGGTGTGCGACGCGGCCGGGAAGAAGAACACCTCGGTGCCGATCTCCTCGGTGCGCAACTCTCCCGTCTCGATCTCCGGCCCGTCCCGCCACCACGTCGCCGACTCGATCAGCGAGAAGTCGCGCACCACGAGCCAGTCCAACTCGGCCATCCCCAACCGCTGCATGCGCGCGTTGGCCGACCCCACCGCCGGGTTCTCGCCCATCAGGAAGAAGCCCTTGCAGACCCCGTCCAGTTGCGCCATCACCGTGTCGTAGGTGCTGTGCGAGCCGGTCAGCCGGGGCAGATGGCCGAAACAGAAGTCGTTGTCGGCGGTCGCCGCGTCGCCGAAGTACGCCTTGAGCAGGCTTACGGTGTACTTGCGCATGTCCGCCCAGTAGCCCTTGTCCGCCACCATCGCCTCGATGTACGCGTCCAGGTCCGCGTCGACGTGCGCGTGCGGCATCGGCAGGTAGCCGGGCAGCAGATCGAACAGGGTCGGAATGTCGCTCGATCCCTGGATGCTCGCGTGCCCGCGCAGCGCCTGGATGCCCCCGCCGGGCCGACCCACGTTGCCCAGCAGCAGTTGCAGGATCGACGCCGCGCGAATGTACTGCGCGCCGACCGAGTGCTGGGTCCACCCCACCGCGTACACGAAGCTCGCGGTGCGCTCGCGGCCGGAGTTCTCGGTCAGGGCCCGGCACACCCGCAGGAAGGTCGCGGGCGCGACCCCACAGGTCTCCTCGACGAACTCCGGTGTGTAGCGGGCGAAATGGCGCTTGAGGACCTGGTACACGCAACGCGGATGGGTGAGCGTGTCGTCGCGCGGGGCGTCCGCGTGCATCTGCGCGCCGCCCGAACCGTGCGACTCGCCGCGCCCGGCCTCGGCCAC